>NZ_JAAQRC020000001.1:3782500-3935000 GCF_019216885.1 Methylobacterium sp. SyP6R
CCCAACTGAATGATGGCAACTAGGGACGTGGGTTGCGCTCGTTGCGGGACTTAACCCAACATCTCACGACACGAGCTGACGACAGCCATGCAGCACCTGTGTGCACGCCTCCGAAGAGGACAACGGATCTCTCCGCCTAACATGCCATGTCAAGGGATGGTAAGGTTCTGCGCGTTGCGTCGAATTAAACCACATGCTCCACCGCTTGTGCGGGCCCCCGTCAATTCCTTTGAGTTTTAATCTTGCGACCGTACTCCCCAGGCGGAATGCTTAATGCGTTAGCGGCGCCACTGACCTGCATGCAGACCAACGGCTAGCATTCATCGTTTACAGCGTGGACTACCAGGGTATCTAATCCTGTTTGCTCCCCACGCTTTCGCGCCTCAGCGTCAGAACCGGACCAGACAGCCGCCTTCGCCACTGGTGTTCTTGCGAATATCTACGAATTTCACCTCTACACTCGCAGTTCCGCTGTCCTCTTCCGGTCTCAAGCCAACCAGTATCGAAGGCCATTCCGTGGTTGAGCCACGGGCTTTCACCCTCGACTAAATCAGCCGCCTACGCGCCCTTTACGCCCAGTGATTCCGAGCAACGCTAGCCCCCTTCGTATTACCGCGGCTGCTGGCACGAAGTTAGCCGGGGCTTATTCCTCCGGTACCGTCATTATCGTCCCGGAGAAAAGAGCTTTACAACCCTAAGGCCGTCATCACTCACGCGGCATGGCTGGATCAGGGTTGCCCCCATTGTCCAATATTCCCCACTGCTGCCTCCCGTAGGAGTCTGGGCCGTGTCTCAGTCCCAGTGTGGCTGATCATCCTCTCAGACCAGCTACTGATCGTCGCCTTGGTGAGCCGTAACCTCACCAACAAGCTAATCAGACGCGGGCCGATCCTTCGGCAGTCAAGCCTTTCCCCAAAAGGGCGTATCCGGTATTAGCTCAAGTTTCCCTGAGTTATTCCGAACCGAAGGGCACGTTCCCACGCGTTACTCACCCGTCTGCCGCTGACCCCGAAGGGCCCGCTCGACTTGCATGTGTTAAGCCTGCCGCCAGCGTTCGCTCTGAGCCAGGATCAAACTCTCAAGTTGAAGAGCTGATCAAAGCTGATCACAATAGTAACGGAGGCTCACGACCGACCGGCGTTTCCACCAATCGTGTGAGCACCGAAACGTCAGACCAGCATCATCCTACTCGTGATCCCACCCGAAGGCAGGATCCGCAGGGACGACGCCGTCCACGCTTCTCTTTCTCGTATGCACTTGTCAAAGAGCGACCCGATCGAAACCGGGGTATCATCGGCAACAACGGGACCAGCGCCTGACCAAGGTCAGGCTCGCCGGCCCGGACTGTCTCGAAGATGGCTCAGCGGCCGGTCCGCGGGAGCGGCCGGCGCCGATGGGTGGTCGTATAGGCCCCGGATTTTCCCCCGTCAACCCGTTTGTGAAGCTCTCGCGACAGAAATCCCCCTCCCCTGCTGAATTCAGGCGGCCGCGCAATGGCTGCGGGCCAGGGCGACGGCCCGGCGGGCCTCGGTCACGGCGTCGGGCAGGCCGGTCCCGGCCGTGATGGCGGTTTCGAGCGCGCGGCAGGCGGCGGCCAGGTCGTCGAAGCCGAGGCTTCCGGCCATCGCCACGATGACGTGGGCCTCGTGCGCCAGGACGGCGAGGTCGGCCTGCGGCGCGAAGGCCGTGGCGAGCTGGCCCATCAGCCGGTCGCGCAGGCGGCGCAGTTCCGCCTCGCCGATCAGCCGCGTGAGTTCGGCGGTCTTGCGGGCGTCGAGCACCGGCGGGCGGGCGGGCTCGGACGGGCGGCGGGGTGTATCGCTGAGGGGGCCGGCGGTCGCCGCGCGGCTGCCGGCCTCGGTCAGGCGCACGCTTACCCCGCTGCCGGAGGCCAGGCAGGCAAGCGCCCCCGCCTCGGTGAGGGTCAGCACCGCAGCCATCAGGGCAGCAGGCGACAAACCGGTCTCGTAGGCCAGCCCTCCTTCCCCACCCGCCAGCGGCAGGTCGCGTGCGGAGGCGTGGAGCAGGGCCAGGAGATGGCCGGCGGGGTCGGCCGGCGCTTCTGCGGGGGTAAGCCCGGCGCGACGGGCGGAAAAGCCGGTGCAGGCCTCCGCCACCGCGGCCCAGGAGGCCGGCTCAGCCACCCGGAAGGTCACGTCGCAGGCCCCCGTCAGGCGCCCGGTGAGGTCGACGCTCGGCACCGGACGGGTCGATGTCCCGGCCCGGGCGGCGCGCAAGCCCGGGAGCCCGGCCTCGCCGCTCAGGAGGATCAGGTCGGCATCGGTCGCGCGGGTCACCGGCACGAAGGCCTGGGCGAAGGCTGCGGCCTCGGCGGGGCCGGGCGCCGGGCAGATCAGGGCGCGGGGCCGGCCAGTCAAACCGAAGCGGCGCCACACCGCATCGGCACCGGTCTCGGGGAGAGGCGCCTCCTCCGGGCGGGTCAGCCGGTCGAGGGCGGCGTAGAGCGCCTCCGGGTCGAGGGGCTTGACCAGGATGGCGTCGAACCGGGCATCGGCGCCGCGCCGGGAGGCCAGGCCGTGCCGGTCGGCGGTCACGCCGATCAGCCGCACCTTGTCCTCCGGGCGGGAAACCTCGCGCATCAGCCGCGCCAGGGCGTAACCGTCCATTTCCGGCAGGTGGTAGTCGATCATCACCACGTCGTGGCGGCGCTCGCTCAGGAGCCGCAGGCCGAGGAAACCGTCCGAGGCCACGTCGACGCTGTCGCCCCGGCGCTCGCACAGGGCGCGGACCAGGTCCTGGAAGCCGGGATCGTCCTCGACCACGAGAAGGCGCAGGCTCATCGGGTACTCCGCTCGGGCACAATCAGGGCAGGGTCGATCACGGGCGCGGGGCCGGGCCGCGGGTGGCTTCGGGCGGCAGGATCGCGGCGCCGGGGGGCAGGCTCGCGAGGGCCGGGGACGGGGTCTCGACCGCCCCCGCGAGGACGCCGCGCATTGCGGCGGTCCCCAAGCCGATCGCGGCCGAGCCGCCCTCGGCCGCGTCGCCGAGATACCGCATCCCGGACGGTGCGGGCTCGGGGGCCGGCGCGTCGGCGACCGGTGCCGGGCGGGCTCGGTGGACGGCTTCCTTGTGCGGGCGTGCCGGGCGGCGCGCGGCGCGGGCCGGCACCGCCACGGGCTCCCCGGAAAAGCGCGGCACCAGGCGAAGCTCGGTGACGGCGGCAGCCATCGCCTCGAAGGTCACGCCGTCCCGGCACAGGCGCAGGCGCAAGGACAGGGGCGCCGGCGCGCCGCCGGCGAGAACCGGCGCCTCCGCGATCCACTGCCAGGCATAGAGGCAGCGGGCCGCGCCGTTGCGGCCGATGGCGAGGCCGTAGGGGCCGTAGGCGTTGGCCGAGGGGCGGGTGACGACCTGCATCGCCAGGCCGGGGAACGCGCTGGTCAGTTCGGCGCGGATGCCGGCCTCGGTCGGTTTGCCGCCGAGGACGGCGTCGAGCGCGCCCTCCTTGGGAGACGAGACCAGCACCAGGTCGTCGCGCCCGCCCCGATGCGAGGGGGCGCTGAAGGCGATCGCCTGCTCGAACCCGCCGGCGCCGTCGCGCTCGCGCAGCGCCACGGGCCGCCCGATCCAGGCCGGCAGGACGACGACCGGGGTGGCCCGGCGCTGGACCGAGGCGGCCGGAAAGGCGGTGTCGAGGCTGGAAAAACGCGGCGCGGCGGCGCGCTCCTGCGCGGTGCAGGCTCCCAGGGCGACAGTGACGGCGGCGAGGGCGAGCGGGCGGATCACGGCAGGGGCTTCCGGTTGCGGGGAAGGAGGGCTCCGGTGGTGGCGACGTCGCGCAGGACGGGCGGATCGGCCGGGACCGCCTGCATCGCCGACCACAGGCTGCCGAGGGGGGCGGGACGCTCGGCCGCGCTCGGGATGCTGGGGCCGGTCTCGCCGGTCCAGGCCGGCAGGAGCGAGAAGCCGTAGCGCTCGTAGGGCATCGGCCCGACGCCCGGGACGCGCCGCGCAGTGGTCGGCAGGCGGCCGGCGGGACGGGACGGCGCGACGGCGACGGCGGAGAACGGGCTGCCGGTGGGGGCGGCGCGCAGCTCGTTCTCGGGCGCTACCGCGACCGGGAAATCGCTGCGGCGCACGACCGGGGCGGACGGCGCCTCAAGGGTGTCGGGCTGGGGCACGCGGCCGCGCGGCTCGGGCCTCTCGACGCGGGGCGCGAGGTCGAGATAGGCGCTGCGCGGCGCCGTCTCCGCGGGGCGCGGCGCGGGGGCGTCGCAGGGCGAGGGCCGGTCGGAGCGGGGCGAGAAGAGGAGGCCGACGACCCGCGGAAACAGCCCGTCGTAGCGGTTGACGAGGTCGACGAAGGCGCGCTGCTGGCCCGCCCGCTGAAGCGCCAGGGCGTAGCCGTAGACGGTCGCTTCCTTCGGGTACCACGCCACGGCGCGGCGGAACCAGGCCAGGGCCGCGTCGAACTGGCAGGTGTTATAGGCGTACCAGGCGAGCGCCTGCGCGCCCTCGCCCGAGGCGGTGGCGGCGGTGACTTCGGCGTAGCGGCGCAGGCGCTCGGGCTCGATCGCCGGGGGGGTCGCCCGGGTCAGGTCGCGCTCCAGGATGTCGATGAACAGGAGCGCGTTGTTCACCAGCGGCTCGCGCCAGGCATAGGCCACGTCCTCCGCCTCCCGGCGCAGGCCGAGGCGCAGCAGGGTATGGGCGAGGCCGTGCGCCACCATCGCGTCGCCGCCCCGGGCGATGGCGCGCTTGAACCAGGACAGGGCCTCGGCCAAGTCGCTGCGCTTGAAGGCGTACCAGGCCACCAAAGCCGGCTGGTCGGGATCGGGCGCCGCCTCGGCATAGGCCTGGAAGGCGGCGAGATCGGCAGGGTTCACGGCTTGGCCGGCCTCGTCGTGCAACACCGCCGAGAGACGGGCACGGATCAGGTCGATGCGGATCGGCGCGAGGTCGTCGGCGGGGATTTTGGCGCCGAGCCGGTCGATCTCGGCCATCGGCAGCAGCGGCAGCGCCCGCAGCAGGCCGGCCCGGCGCTCGTCGGCGCCCGCACCGGGAGCGGAGAGCGCCCGGGTAAACAATGCGATCGCCTCCGGCACCCGGTCGGCGCGGGCGAGCGCTTCGGCCGCGCTCCAGACCACCTCCGCCTCGCCCGATTCGATCTCCGGGCGCCGCCGGTCGGCGAGGCCCGCGAGGTCGCTCCAGCGCCCGGCCTTGACGAGCGCCCGCACCTCGTCGCGCAAAAGGCGGCGGGCGATGGCGCCGACGAGCGCTCCGGAGGGCGTCCAGCCCGGCTCGGTGCGGGCGCGCTCGGTGAGCGCCTTCTTCAGGGCATCGAGGCGGCCGTCCTTGAGGAGGTCCCAGAAGGCCTCCTCGTCCTCGGCGCCCGGCTCGGCGGTCCAGAGGTCGGCAGGCGGCGTCCAGCCCGGGAAGCGGCGCGACAGGCGAGCCGTTTCGGCGGCGACCCGCTCGGGCTGGCGTTGGGACGCGTAATAGCGGAGTGCCGTCTCGTCGGGCCGGGACTCGGCGGCGGTGGCGGGCGTCGCCCCGGCGACACCGAGGGCGAGGGCGAGGATCAGCGCGGGGCGCATGCGGGATACCTCGTCTTGAGGGCGGCCAGCGCCAGGAGCTGCAGGGTCGCCGGGTAGTAATGCTCGGTCTCGGCCCGCACCCGGGTCAGCGAGGGCGGGAACGGCGTGCCGCGGGCGGCGCAGGCGGCGAGCGCCGGCACGGCGCCGTAGCCGGCCTCGGAGAGGCGGGCGGTGACCTTGCCGCTTCCCGTGTCGACGAGGGGGAGGTTGCCGGCATCCGGCCGCGGCCAGAGGGCGAGGAAGGGCGCGTAGAGCTCGGCATCCGTCGCGCCCGCCATGGCGAGGTAGAGCGGGATGCGCAGAGCGTTGTAGGCGAAGTCGGGCGCGAAGCCGTCGGCGGGCCTCGGCGCGGCTTCCGCCAGGGAGACCCACTCGCTCGGCAGGCGGGCGGGCCCGAACCGGGCGGCCCGGAGCAGCCGGCGGCCGCTGCGGTCGAGCCCGGCCCAGTCGAATTCAGGCGCCAGGAGCGGCATCCGGTCGAAGGCCGGGAAGATCCAGTAGGACAGGTTGACCACCGGGCCGTCGGGACGGTCCTCGGCGGAGAACCCGGCCACGCCGGGCAGGAGCAGCGGCCCGTGGGCGGCCCGCGGCAGGATCAGCTTGCGGCCGAGCTCGACCGCGATGCGCCGGCCGGCGACCCGGTGCGAGGGATCGTTCCAGAGCGTCACCGCCTCGGCGAGCGCCCAGGCGACCAGGAGTTCGCCGTCGGCGGCGTCGTTCATGTCGGCGACGGCCGGGCGCCGGTCGGGCTCCCAGCGCCAGGCGAGGAGCTGGTCGTCGCGCACCATCAGGTTGGCGCGGGTCCAGGTCCAGATCCGCTCGAAGGTGGCGCGGTCGCCCGCGAGAGCGGCGAGCAGCATGCCGTAGCCCTGGCCCTCGCTGTGGCTGATGCCGCCGTTGCCGGTATCGACCACCCGGCCGGCTTCGGTGACGAAGCGGGCCTTGTAGGCGCGCCAGCCGTCATGGTCGGCGAGCGGCGGGGCCTGGGCCGCGGCGCCGGTGCAGAGGGCCATGAGCGCGAGGAGGATCGCGACGGTCCTCATGACGTCTTCCTGCCGAGGTTGCGCACCAGCTGGTGGGTCGAGGCGGCCAGCAGCCCGGCGCAGGCGAGCGCCATCAGGGCGTAGACCTCGCGGTTGAGGGAGAGCCAGCCGGCGGCGATGCGGCGCAGGTTGCCGAACGAGGCCGGGGCGGTGGCGACGTAGCGGGGGCTCCCGGGACCCTGCACCGCGACCGCGCCGTCCGGCGCCAGCAGGGCGACGCCGCCGCGGGGCCGGCTCCAGACCAGGGGCTGGACGAGGCAGGCGGTCGCCTCGCTCAAGGCGGCCGGGCTCGGGGCGGTGACGAGGGTCAGCACGTCGTCCGGCGCCGGCCCGGTCACCCCTTGGGCGAGGACGAGGGCGGCCTCGGGCAGGCCGAGCGCCGCGGTCGCCGTCGCGCGGCAGCCCGGGATGCCGCCGCGGCGCAGGAGCTGGCGGCGCACGATCGGGCTCGCCTCCGGCGCGGGATTCGGGGCTCCATCGTCCCGTCGCATCCATGCGTCGCGCAGAACCTGCGGGTCGAGGCCGGCGGCCGTCAGGAGCGGCGCGTCGAGGCTGCGCAGGGCCGCCACCATCACGGTCGGCCCGACCACGCCGCTGCGCCCGGCCGCGAAGGCGAAGGGGATCGGCCGGCCCGCCGCCACGCCGAGGCGCGTCGCCAGGGTGGCGGCCGCCGCCATGGTGTCGCGGTCGGGGGCGGGCACGGACAAGGTCGGGGCGCGGCCCTCGCTTCCCGCCCGGTACGGGAAGCCGGCCGCTGCCGTGGCCGCAAGCTCCGGCTGGCGGGCGATCCGGGCGAGGTCGGGGATGGTGAGCCGGGTGCTGGCGCGCAAGGTCAGGCGGGGGCCGCCCGGGCCGGCGCAGGCGCGGTCGTCGGCCCGGGGCAGTTCGGCCAGCAGGGTGATCCGGTTGGACCCCGGGCGCAGCAGGCGCAGGGGCAGGAAGACCCGGCGCCGGTGCAACGTCTCGCCGCCGGCCTTGCCGAGGGGGACGCTGCCCGCCGCCTCGCCGTTGATCGCCACGCTGACCTGCGCGCCGGGCGCGAGGCCGGCCGGATAGGTGGCGTCGAGGTCGAGGGCGATCTTGGCGTAGTCGGCGGCCAGCAGATCGTGCGGCAGGGCGAGATCGAGGGTGAGCTGGGCGGTCCGCCCGCCGACCACCACGTCATCGAGGCCGAGATCGGCGAGCGCCAGGCTCTCGCCCCCGGTGATCGGCCGGCCGTTCGCGTCGCGTAAGGCGTCGAGGCCCTGTGGCGTGCCCCGTGGCGGTGCCGCGGCGAGTTCGCCGAGTTGGGCCAGGGCCGCCGTCACGTCGGCCTCGCCGGGTCCGGTGACGACGACGACCGGGCGACGATCGGGCCGGCCCGGCAGGAGCGCGAGGCGCGGACCGGTGACGGGGCCGAGGGAGGCGATGTCGAGGCTGCGGGCGAGCTCGGCCGCAGGCGCCACCGCCAGGGCGATTCCGTCGCCGGATTCGGGCGCCGGCGCGAAGGAGACGGCGGGCTGGGCGAACCGGCCGGCCAGCGCCAGGGCCTGGGCCCCGGCGAGGAGGCCTTCCACCCGGCGCTCCGACAGGCGCTCGCCGGTCTGGATCAGGCGGATCGGCACGGCGCCGTCCGGCCCCGGCCGGGTGGCGGCGAGATCGGCGAGGTCGCCGATGCCGTCCCCCGACGCCACGAGGCCGGTCGTGTCGGGGTCGATCTGGGTCCACAGCTCGTAGGTCGCCGGCACCGAGCAATCGACGCGGTGGCGCTGGTCGACCGCGATCGTCACGGCGTTGAAGCCGGCGCGCAGGGCGCCGGGCGGGATCGTCATGGTCTCGAGCCGCAGGCCCCGGACGCCGTCGATCGCGGTGTGGCCGATCTCGGCGCCGTTGAGGACGACGCGCAGGGTCGAGGCCTCCGGCAGGACGGAGATCGCCGAGAGGTAGCCGAGCTGGAACCGGCCGCCCGCCCGCGCCTCCGCGGTGGTGACGAAGAGCGGCCAGGTGACGGTGCCGGTCTCGCCCCAGAGCCGCAAAGGGCCTGCGACGGCGGGGAGGCGGCGCAGGGCCGGGCCCTTCGGTGCGGGGGCCGCCGGAACCGGCGGAACCGTGCCCGGCAGCACCATGGTGGGCGTCGGGCCGAAGCCCGAGAAGGTCTGGGCCGAAGCGGGCATGCCGCACAGGACGGCGACGGTGGCGACGAGGAGGCGGCGCATCCGAACGATCTCCTCAGGCAGCGCTGCGGGAGGCCGCGTCGCGCGGGGCCGCGAGGGTGTCGCGGAGACCGGCAGTCGTGGCGAGGTCGAGGGGATTCATGCGGCGCGGCGGCGCGATCGGGACCGGGGCGGCTCCGGTGCCGGCGAGCGCCCGGATGCTCTCGGCCCATTCCGTCGGGTCGAGCGCGCCGGGAGCCGAGGCCTCGCCGGAGGCGGGCGCGGCGGCGAGGAGGTCGCAGATCGCCATCCGCCAGACCGCCTCGTCGACCGGAGCCGCGGATACGGGGGCGACCGGGGGATTGACCGGCGCCTCGACCCGGACCGGCACCGGAGCGGGAGTCGGCGCGCGCAGGACGACCATGGGGGGCTCCGAGGACACGTCCGAGGTCGTTTCGACGGGAGCGTCCGGAAGTGCTTCCAGGGCGGCCTTCAGGAGGGCCTTCGAGGGGACCTCCACCGGAGGCGCGGCGGCGACCGGCACGGGCAAGGCGGCGGCGGGGCCAGGCATCGCGGGGGCAGGCATGGCGGGGGCAGGCATGGCGGGGGTCTGCGCGACGCTCGGCCGCTCGCGGGCGATCTCGTCGGCGAGGATCACCTGCGGGGCCGGCTCGGCGGCGGGCCGAAGCGGCAGCGCGGCGGCCTCCGGAATCCCGGCCAGGATCCCGGGCAAGATCCCAGGCAGGATCCCGGGCAGGCTGTCGATCGCGAGAGCCGTCGTCTCCGGCGCGGGCGCCGGCAGGACCGAGCGGCGCGACCTGCCGACATAGGACAGGGCCCGCGCCGGCTCGGCGATGCCCCAGGCGAGGAAGCGCAAGCTGCCGGTGACGAGGTCGCGGTGGCGCCGGCGGCCCGCGAGAAAGGCGCGCAGGGCGCCGGCATCGCCGTACATCAGCCCCGCCACGGTGTGGTACTGCGCAGGCGCGAGGGGCGCGAAGGCGACGACCCGCAGGTCCGGCGCCGGTGCAGCCCGGAGGGTGAAGCGCAAGGCCGGTCCCGCCGCGGCGTGCAGGAGGCCGCCCTCCGCCATCGCCGGCCAGGGCGCGCCGTCGGTCCGGCGCAGGGTCGCGGCCTCGGCGCTCATCCGCTCGATCGTCACGGGGATCCGAACGGATCCTTGCCCATCCCCGATCGCCGCCAGGGCCGGCCGGCCGACCGGCAGGCTCGGGACGCGCTCGTCCTGGCGCCGCTCGGCGACGACGCCGAGGCCGACGCCGGCGATCACCAGGTTGAACCCGCACCACAGCCCGACGACCAGCATCAGGCCGGTGACGCCGGGCTCGTAGAGGTAGCGCCACGCCGCCATGCCGCAGCCGGCCGCGAGGGCTGCGAAGATCGCGAAGAACGGCCAGGCCAGGGCGGAGAGGTGGTCGCGGTCGAGGCCGGCGCCCTTGGCGGTGACCGAGAAGCTCGGGCGCCGGGGCGACAGGATCACCGAGGCGATCGAGCGGACGAGGAACACGCCCTGGACGTACTCGTAGAGTTCCGAGACGAACGGCCAGCGCACGTGGCCGTACAGGTAGTTCTGAATCATCAGGTTGGCGACGATGTAGGTCGCCGTATAGGCCAGGGCCTCGTCCACCGACGAGACGAAGATCTTGACGTCGAAGAAGATGTGCAGGAGCGGCGCGAGCATGAAGATCAGCCGCGGCAGCGGGAAGAACCAGAACGTCATGCTCGACAGGTAGGCGAGCTTCTGGATCGGACGCAAACCCCGCTTGGTCAGCGGGTTCTTGAGCATCAGGATCTGGATCATGCCCTGGCACCAGCGGCCGCGCTGGACGATGAAATCGGCCAGGCTCTCGGGCTGGAGTCCGGCGATCAGCGGCTGGCCGACATAAGCGCTGGTCCAGCCCTTGCCGTGCAGGTCGAGGGCGGTCTCGCAATCCTCCGTGATGGTGATGCCGGAAAATCCCCCGACGGCGTCGAGGGCCCGCCTCCGCAGCAGCGCCGCCGAGCCGCAGAAGAACGAGCCGTTCCACTTGTCGAGCCCGGTCTGGGTCACGCCGTAGAACATCTCGTTCTCGGACGGCATGCGGGCGAAGGTGCGCAAGTTGCGCTCGATCGGGTCGGGATTGAGGAAGACGTGCGGGGTCTGGACCAGAAAGAGGTTCGGATCCTGCGCGAACAGCCCGATCGTCTCGGCGAGGAACGAGCGGAACGGTGCATGGTCGGCATCCAGCACCAGCACGATCTCGGCGCGCGAGGCGGAGAGCCCGTTGTTGAGGTTGCCGGCCTTGGCGTGCTCGTTGCGCGCGCGCGTCAGGTAGCGGGCGCCGAGTTCACGGCAGAGCGCCTGCAGCTCGGCCCGCCGGTCCTGGGCGGCCTTGGCCTTGGCGGGGTCCGGATCGGCGCATTTCTGGTCGGTGCCGCCGTCGTCGAGGAGCCAGATCGTGAGCTTGCCGGCCGGATAATCGAGGTTGAGCGCCGCCGCGAGGGTCACGGCCAGCAGTTCGGTCGGCTCGTTGTAGCTCGGGATCAGCACGTCGACGGCGGGCAGGTCCGCGGCGGGCGGCAGCGCGACGGGGGCGCGCACCAGGGGATCGGCATTGACCACCAGGCTGACCGCCAGGATCAGCACGCAGTAGAGCTCGGCGGCGAGCAGCAGCAGGCCGAAACCGAGGCCGACGGGATCGTCGAGGGACGGCAGCGTGCCGGTGAGGCGCCAGTAGACGTAGCGGATCACCACCAGGCTGCCGAGCGCCAGGAAGGCGAGGCGGGGCAGGCCGCGCCGCGGCGCCAGCAGCCACAGGGCGGCCATGCCGGCGCACGATGCGGCGCAAAGCCAGGTCTGCGCCTCCGGGCCGACCGGCTGGACGAGGAACCCGATTGTGAGGAGGGCCGAGAGCCCCCAGGCGATCCAGCGCAAGGCGGCCATCTCAAAAACCCGCCCGCATGTCGACCGTGGTGTAGAGGCCGCCCTTGCGGGTCTGGTCGTGCAGGTAGCCGGCGGCGACGCCGAACTGGAGCGCGCCGAACTGGAACCCGCTCCAATGGGCGCCGATCCGCCATTGCCGGTAGTAATCGTCGCCCAGCAGCGCGACCTCGGGCCCGAGGAACCCGCCCATCACCGCGACGCCGCCGCGCAGGCGGCCGTAATAGGCGTTGAAGGTGCTGGAATAGGTGCCGGTGGCGTGCACCATCGTGCCGGGGGTCGGCCGGGCATAGAGGTCGAGGGCGGCCTTGAGGCCGCCGGCGTTGCGCACGCTCGCCTCGAGCCCCGGCACCTCGTTGCGGCGCACGTTGAGGCCGACGAAGGCCGACAACACCGCCTCCGGCCAGACCCAGCCGTAGCCGAGCATCGCCGCGACCTCCGCCTGCTGGCCGAGCCCGTTTCCGGCCCGGTACGAGCCGATCGTCGTGTCCGCCCGCAGGCGCAGGCCGCTGGCGAGGAGGGTGCCGGACGGCGCCGCGGTCGCGGTGGCGCCGGCGAATTGCGAGCCTTGAGAACTCACGGTCGCCGAGGTGTCGACAGAGACGATCCAGGCCTCCTGCGGGCTCGCCGGCTCGGTGCCGGTATACCAGTCGGCCGCGAACGCCGGCCGGCCGGACACCGCCAGGACGAGACAGCATCCGGAGAGGACGCGCGGAAACGGGCCGCGCCGGTGAACGACGCGGGCGAGATTGCGGTGCATGTCGATACGCTACCTGACCCAGCAACACGGGCAGGATCGGGCCCGCATCCTTAAGCGGACCTTGCCGGAACGGGCGGCATCCCGTGCGATTAAGTCTTACGTCCTTCAGGACGATTTTCGCTGGAACAGACTTGCCGGAGGGCCCGTCAAGCCCGCCGGCGACCCGTGTCCACAAGCGCGCCGGGATAGGCGGGGGCCGCGGTGGACGCGATTTCCGCTGGCCTTCGCAGCGTTCCGGACAATCGCGAGATCCCACCTCGCGTATGCTTGATCGTATTCACACGTCCACGCCCTGGTGCTTTCCCCCTCAGTGAGTGGAGTCCCCTCGATGAGGCAGCGCGCCTCTCCTCCCCAGGCGATCCCGGGCTTGCCCGGTATCGCTGCAAGTTGTGGGGAGGAGTTGGAGGTGGGGGTGGTGCCGGATGAAGCTCGCGCTCTACGCGGCACCACCCCCACCCCTGCCCCTCCCCACAAGGGGGAGGGGAAGGCGCTCGCCTTTACAAGGAGTTGGCCTTCAGAGGCGAAGTGTGCGTCCGCCCTCTGATTTAACCGCGGGGAGCGGCGCTTTATTTCCGAGTCGTGTCTCCGGAGACGACCTGATCTTCGCGGAGCCGGTTCAGGCCGCCGGGATCGACCGGGCCCCTCCCCGCCCCCTGCCCTAAGCCGTCCGGCCGAGGCTGGCCGGTGCAGGGGGAGCCTCCTCCAGCCCGGCGATCAGGCGACGGGTCTCGAAGGCCGCCGCGGTGCACCGGGCCCGAGCCCGAGCGAGCGTCATCGGGAAGGCGGAGGGATCGCGCGCGACCTCGTCCTCGGTGCAGGCCTCGAGTTCGGCGCAGGCCCGGGACAGGGCGGCGAAGCCGAGCATGCCCGCCGCCGAGACGAGGCCGTGGGCCTCGAAGCGCAGCCGCCCCCGGCCGGCGGCTTCCGTCCCCTCCCCGGCGAGCGCCCCGGTGACCTGCTCGGCGAGGTGGCCCAGCAGGCGGCGCACCGCTTCCGGCGGCAGGAAGGCGCACACGCCGTCATAGAGCGCCTGGTCGAGCAGGGCCGGCTCGTCCTCGGCGGGCGGCGCGCGATCGAGCCAGCGGGCGAGGAGCGCGGTGAGCTCGGCCGGCGCGAAGGGCTTGCCGAGATGGTCGTCCATCCCGGCCGCGCGAAACGACTGGACCTGGTCCGGCAGGACGTTGGCGGTCATGGCGATCACCGGCACCCGCCCGGCCTGACCGGGCAGGCAGCGGATCAGCCGGGTCGCCATGGTGCCGTCGAGGCCCGGCATCTGCACGTCCATCAGCACGAGGTCGTAGGCCCCGGCCTCGACCGCCCGCACCGCCTGGAACCCGTCGGTGGCGACGTCGACGCTGTGGCCGGCCTTGCGCAGCATCAGGCAGGCCAGTTCCCGGTTCACCTCGATATCCTCGACGAGGAGGATGCGGCCGGTGCGGCTCGGCTGGGCGGCGGCGCGGGCCTCCGGCGGCGCCTGGTCCTCGGCGCGGGGCAGGGTCAGGGTGAACCAGAAGGTGGCGCCGCGGCCGGCCTGCGAGATCACCCCGATCTCGCCGCCCATCGCCTCGACGAGGCGGCGGCTGATGGCGAGCCCGAGGCCGGTGCCGCCGTAATCGCGGCGGATCGAGCTGTCGACCTGCGAGAAGCGCTCGAACAGCCGGCTCTGCTTGTCGGCCGGGATGCCGATGCCGGTATCGGCGACGGAGAAGCGGATCCGCTCGCCGGCCCGGCCGCTGCCCTCGTGGCGCAAGGACAGGGCGACGCTGCCGCGGGGGGTGAACTTCACCGCGTTGTTGAGGAGGTTGAGGAGGATCTGGCGCAGGCGCGCCTCGTCGCCGACGAGGCGGCGCGGCAGGCTCGCATCGATGGCGCTCGTCACGTCGAGCGTCTTCTCGGCCGCCGCCGCCCCGACCACGCCGAGGCAGCCCTCCGCCAGGGCCTCGATCGCGAAGGGCTCGCCGCGCAAGGCGACCGCCCCGGCCTCGACGGAGGAGAAATCGAGGATGTCGTTGACGAGCGTGAGCAGCCCCCCGGCCGAGGCGCGGGCAAGCCCCGCATAGCGCCGCAGCTCCGGCTCCAGACCGTCGGCCTGCGCCAGCAGGCCGGTGAAGCCGATGACCGCGTTCAACGGCGTGCGGATCTCGTGGCTCATCGCCGAGAGGAAATCGGTCTTGGCGGCGTTCGCCCGCTCGGCGGCGGCCTTCGCGGCCTCGGCGGCCGCCTTGGCGGCGACGAGCCCGGCCTCGGCATCCTTGCGGGCCGAGATGTCGAGGTTGAGGCCGGTCACCCGCAGGGCCCGGCCGTCCCGGTCGTGGCAGAGCCGGCCGATCGCCTGGATCCAGCGCTGGCCGCCATCGGGCAGCCGGACCCGGAACGCGACGTCGAAGGTGCCGCCGCCGACGATCGCCCCGCGGAGCGCCGCGAGCGCCGGCTTGCGGTCTCCCGGCGTGAGCCGCCGCAGCCAGGCGCCGAGCGCGATCACCGCCGGGCGGTCGCCGGGCAGGCCGTGCAGCCGCGCGCTCTCCGGCGCCAGCGTCACCTCGCGGGTGACGAGGTCGAGGTCGAACAAGCCCGCCCCCGCGGCCTCCTGGGCGAGGCGCAGGAGGTCGCCGGTCTCCTCCAGCGCCTTGCGGGCGGCCAGGATCTCGTCGATGTCGAGGGCCGAGCCGAGCCAGCCGAGGAGCGCATCGTCCTTGCGCAGGGGCTGGAACGAGAGCTGGTGCCAGCGATAGGCGCCGTCGCGGTCGCGCAGGCGCCCCTGTGCCTCGCCGCTGCCGCCCTCGGCCGGAACCCCCTGGAGGGCCGCCTCGATCCGCGGCCGGTCGTCCGGGTGGTAGCGCTCCTGCCGCGCAGCCCGCCCATGGCCGATCGCGCCGAAATAGCGCTCGAAGGCCGGGTTGGCATAGACCGTGTCGCCGGTATCGGTGCGCTCCATCCAGACGAGCTGGGGCAGCGTATCGGCGAGCGCCCGGTAATGCGCCCGGCTCGCGCGGAGCGAGGCTTCCGCGTCGTGGCGCGCGGCCGCGTCGCGGATCGACGCGATGTAGGGCGGTCCTTGCGCCGACAGCTGGGTCTCGACCCAGATCCAGCGCCCGTCGGCATGGGACAGGCGGTGCACCAGGGCGCCGCCGCCGGCGAGCAGGGCCGCCACACCGGCCCGGTCTTCGGGATGGACCAGTTCCGCCAGGGCGAGGCCCGCGAGCGTCTCGGGCGCGCGGCCCGTCAGCGCCCGGCTCGCCGGGGAGGCGGAGACGAGCCGGCCCGCGCCGTCGATCTCGGCGACGAGGTCCGGGCACCCGGCGAGCCGCCGCCCCGCCGCCCCGCACCCGAACAACCGCGCCAGGGCGGAGCGCCAGCCGGACCGCGCCCCGCTCACGGTGCGATGCCCCGAACCGTGCTCGCCACGGCCGTCCTGCCCGCGAGTTTCCTGCCCCCGAGTGTCACGCCGCAACGCCCCGCATATCCAAGACGATCGTCTGTCCCCGCGCCGTGCGCCGCCCTCCGCGCACAGACAACCACCGGGTGCATGCCTGCATCGGGAGCCTTCGTCATGGTGTGAGCGGTCTCGAGGAAAGAACGAAAAATTGTCAGATGATAGTTAATCATCAATTCATTAAACGGGACTTAACCTATCTCTGCGATCAAAACGGGCATGAACCTCACGTCCCTCACGCCACAGATCGGTTCGGCTTCCTCGGCGACGGCCATCGCCGCCGAGACGCAGCTCGGCAGCGAGCGGCGGCGCGACCGGCGCTTTCCCGTGACCCTGTCGGCGCGGCTGCGCCATGGCGGCCGGAGCCACCGCACCGAGATCCTGAACCTCAGCCGCGGCGGCCTGCTGCTGGCGCCGGTGGAGGCGGCGGCGCTCGTCCCGGGCGCCGTGATCCGGGTCGAGGCGGCGACGATCGGCGAGGTCGAGGCCCGCGTCGTCAGCCTGAGCGCACTCGGGATCCATGCGCGGGTCGGGGAGACGCCCGAGCGCTTCCAGACCGCCCTGGTGCGCCTGGCGCGGCTGACCCGGATCTGGACGGCGCCGGGGATGTGAGGGCGGCGTTCGGGAGGCTCTCGACGATCCATCCCATCCGTGACCTGACCCTGAGAGCCGGGTTGCGCAGGATTTTCCCGCAAACCCTTGCGATGAATGGGATCCTCCCACCCGCTCATCTCGATCTGAGGTGCGACAGACGGGAGCCTCGAAGGAGGGCTCCAGGGATCATGGAGGCTTCTGGAGCCCTCCTGCGAGGTCAGTCGATCTTCGATCGTGTGCGATCTCCGATCGCCGACACCTCAGGACGGGGTGAAAGGCAGGATATCTCGTATTCGCTCTCGTTTCTCGGGAGATCAATCCGCTCAAACAGACCCTTAAATGCGCGGACTGGAATAAAAACATCCTCAGTCAACACAAGGGCTTTTGCCGAGCGCCGCTGAACAGTTCGGCATTAGCCAGCTGGAGCAGAACGGAAGCGGCCGAAATCGGGGCTCATCGGTCACCGGAAGGCGCACTCGCGGAGGAGTGGCTTCACCGCCCCATGGGGCCGCCTCCATCCCGTCATTCGTCGAGATGCCGCTACGCCTCGACCCGAACGGGTGCCGGGGCGATCGTCGCGGCCCGTGTCATGGGTGGCGTCATGCCTCCCTCCATCGGTCTCAGCCCTCCCGGCGAAAGCGGGAGAGCTGCGAGTGAGGGTGATCCCGTCCGTGCCCGCCGTCAAGCGGTCATGGAACCGCCGCCGGGGCGTCGGCGCCGAGGCGTGCGGGCTTGGTGCGGATGTCCATGGCGTTGCCGCGCCAGACGATGTCGCGGGCGACCCAGGCGGCGAGCCAGATCGGGATGAACAGGAGGTCGCGGGCGAGGCAGGCGAGCGGCCAGCGCCAGGAGCGCGGCCAGCCGTTGCGCGCGGCGAGCCGCCACTCGGCGCCGTACCACACGATGGCGGTTCCGATCATCGCCGCCAGGCCCGCGAGGTCGCCGCCCGCCGCCGGATAGGCGGCCAGCATCGGGATCACCGCGCCGGTGCCGATCTCGGGGGCGAAGAACAACGGGAAGGTGACCCGGCGCAGGCGCGCCCAGCGCAGCTGGCGCGACCACACCTCGGCGGCGCGGCGGGGCCCGAGCGGCTGGGCGAAGGGCGAGGCGACGAGATGGACCTGCCGGCCCATCGCCCGCACCAGCTTGGTGGCGGCGGCGTCCTCGGCGATCTCGGCACCGAGCGCCCGGATGCCGCCCTGCGCGTCGAGCAGCGGGCGGTACCAGAGCATGCTCTTGCCTTGCGCGAAGCCGAGGCCGAGCGCCTCGCCGACATATTGCCAGCGCGCCTGCAGGGTGTTGAGGAAGGTGCACTCGACTTCGGCCCAGAAGCTGCCGGGCCGGGTGCCGACCGGGGTCGAGCAGACGAGTCCGGTCTTCGGCCGCCAGGCGGCGCGCAGGCGCTGGATGTAATCCGGCGGCATCAAGACGTTCGAATCGGCCAGGATGACCCAGTCGTGGCGCGCCGCCTCCCAGCCGCGGATGCAGTTGTTGAGCTTCGGGTTGTCGCTCACCCGCTCGTCGCCGACGATCAGCCGTGCCGGCACGCCCGGATGCATCGCGATCAGGCGCTCGACGAGCGGCACGATCGGGTCGGTGGCGCGGGCGACGCAGAAGATCAGCTCGTAGCGCGGATAGGCGAGGCGAAAGCCCGAGCCCAGGGTCTCCTCGCTGTAGGTCTCGAGGCCGCAGACCGGCCGCACCACCGTGACCGGAGCCTCCTCCAGCCCGGCGGAGGCCGGATCCGGCCGGCCCAAGTCCCTGTGGCCGAGGCGGCGCAGCGCGATCGCGAGGCTCGCGAGGTTGATCAGCGTGAGGGCGAGGCAGATGATGGCGGCGATGCCGGTACCGGTCATGCGGATCCTCCCGGGCCGGTGCCGACCCGCGCCCTGTCCTCCCCTCAAACAGGCGGGCTGTTGCAACCGTATGACGGTGAAGCGCTCCCGGGCGCGGTGTTCCCTCACGGCATCACCCTGGACCCGGGCCCCGGCCAGGCTACATCCTCGCGCAACCGAAGAACCGACGAGCCCGGCATGTCCCTGCCCCCCAACGCGCCGACCCCCGATCCCCGCCCGACCCTCGGGGCGCCCGACGACGATCCGCATCTGTGGCTCGAGGAGATCGACGGGGAGCGGGCGCTCGCCTGGGTCGAGGCGCAGAACGCCGACACGCTGGCGGCCTATGCCGATGGCCGCTACGCCGCCGACCGCGACGGGCTGAAGGCCGCCCTCGACCGGCCGGACAAGATCCCGGGCGTCACCCGGCGCGGCGGCCTCCTCTACAACCTGTGGCAGGATGCCGGGCATCCCCGCGGCCTGTGGCGGCGCACCACGCAAGACGAGTACCGCACGCCTGAGCCGGCCTGGGACGTGCTCCTCGACCTCGACGCGCTCGCCCGCGACGAGGGCGAGGACTGGGTGTGGAGCGGCGCCGCGAGCCTGCCGCCCGGCCACGCGCGGGCGCTGATCCAGCTCTCCCGCGGCGGCGGCGACGCGACACTGGTGCGCGAGTTCGATCTGACGACCCGCCGCTTCGTCGAGGGCGGCTTCACGCTGCCGGAGGCGAAAAGCATCCCGGTCTGGCTCGATCCCGACACGCTGCTGCTGGCCTCTCCGCTGGGCGGCCCCGAGCACGCGACGCCGTCGGGCTATGCCCGCACCGTGCGGCTGTGGCGGCGCGGCACCGATCCGCTCGACGCCCCGGTGATCTTCTCCGCCGGTCCGACCAGCATGGTCGCCTACGGCTATCCGGACCGGGAGGCCAGCCCCGAGCGCCTGGTCTTTGCCGAGCGCACCGGCTTCTTCGACGGCACGGTCAGCCTCGGCGACCGCTCCGGCCCGAAGACCCGCCTCGACATCCCGACCGATGCCGATGCCCACTGGCACCGGGGGTTTCTGGCGATCCGGACCCGCACCCCGTGGGAGGTGGGCGGCACGACCCATCCCGCCGACAGCGTGCTCGGCATCGGCCTCGATGCCTTCCTGGCCGGGGACCGTGGCTTCCAGGTTCTGTTCACCCCCGGGCCGCGCCGGGCGCTGCAGGGCTTCTTCTGGACCGGCGGGCATCTGGTGCTCTCGATCCTCGACGACCTGAAGGCGGTATTTCCGGTCTTCACCCCCTCGGCGGGCGGATGGGCCGAGAGCCGGGTCGCCGGCCTGCCGGAACTCGGCGTCGTCAGCGTCTGGTCGATGGACGGCGAGGAGGAGGAATCGAACGGCGACCTGATGGTGGCCGCCAACGACCCCGTCACGCCCTCGACCCTGCTGACCACCCGGCCCGACCTCGCCGCGCCCACTCTCCTCAAGCAGGCCCCCGCCCTGTTCGAGGCCGACGGAATGGTGGTGACCCGGCACGAGGCGGTGTCGAGCGACGGCGAGCGCATCCCCTACGTCCAGGCCGGCCCTCCGGGGGAGACCGGCGAGGCGCCGGTGCATCTCTCCGGCTATGGCGGCTTCCAGGTCACGAACCTCGCCGGCTACTCGGCGGTGCTCGGCCGGCTCTGGCTCGCCAAGGGCGGCACCCGGGTGGTGGCCAATATCCGCGGCGGCGGCGAGTTCGGCACCCGCTGGCACGAGGCCGGCCGGCGCGAGGGCAAGGCGCTCACCCACGACGATTTCGCGGCGGTCGCCGCCGACCTCGTGCGCCGTGGCGTGACCCGGCCTCACCGCATCGCCGCCGAGGGCGGCTCGAATGGCGGGCTCCTCATCGCCAACATGCTGACGCGCTATCCGGAGCGCTTCGGCGCGCTGTTCTGCACCGTGCCGCTGATCGACATGCGGCGCTACACCAAGCTGCTGGCCGGGGCGAGCTGGATCGCCGAATACGGCGACCCGGACGATCCGGCGGACTGGGGGTTCCTTCAGAAGATCTCGGCCTACCACGTCGCCGAGGCCGGCAAGCCCTACCCGCCGATCCTGATCGCCACGACCCGGCGCGACGACCGGGTGCATCCGGGCCATGCCCGCAAGATGGCGGCGAAGCTCCAGGCGCTCGGCTATCCCGCCCGCTTCTACGAGCCCGAGGCCGGCGGCCATTCCCACGGCAAGACCAGCGCCGAGACCGCCGCCTTCGCGGCTTTGGGCGCCGCCTTCCTGCGCCGGGCGATCGGCTGGGAGCCGGAGGTGGCGGGCACATAAAGGTTTCTGCGCAGTAAAACCCGGGAACCCGCGCGCGGCGCGCACGTCATTCCGGTGCCCAAGCGTGGCATAACGCCGTCACGCCCTGCCGGATGAAAGGCTCCCCACGATGCGCGCCGCAGCAATCCTCCTCGTCACCCTCTGCGTGGCCGGGACCGGTGAGGCGCGGGCCGGGATCCTGATCCGGGTCGACAAGACCACCCAGCGGATGACCGTGACCCGGGACGGGCAGACGCTGTACGACTGGCCGGTCTCCACCGGCATGACCGGCTACAGCACGCCGCGGGGTGCCTTCTCGCCCTCGCGCATGGTGGCCGATTACCGCTCGCGCGAGTGGGACGACGCGCCGATGCCGCATGCGATCTTCTTCACCGGCCGCGGCCACGCCATCCACGGCAGCGGCCATACCAGCCGCCTCGGCACCCCGGCCTCCCACGGCTGCGTGCGCCTGGCGCCGGCCAAGGCCGCGACGCTCTACGCCCTCGTCAAGGCGGAGGGCATGGGCAACACCCGGGTGGTGATCGGCGGCGACGAGACCGCCATCGCCGGACGGGCCTTACCCCGCCGGGAGGCGAGGGCGCGCCGGGACCGCCTCGACGAGGACGGCTTTACGCGGACCTCCCGCGTCTCGCGCGGACGCGCCTACGATCCGTGGGGCGACGATGGGTGGCAGCCGGTCGGGGCGACCTACCCGTCGCCGTATGGGGCGACGTATTATTCCTACGGTCCGTCGTACTGAGCGATCGTTCGATCTCTCCCACCCACGACCTCATCCTGAGGCGTCAGTCGATTGAAAATCGACTGACCTCGAAGGAGGGCTCCAGAAGTCTCCGAGATCACTGGAGCCCTCCTTCGAGGCTCGCTTCGCTCACACCTCAGAGCCTGCTTGAGTGGTTTTTCTATCGCTAAAAGCCGGATAATCAAGGATATCCTACCCTCCCACCTCATCCTGAGGTGTTAGTCGATCGGAGATCGACTGACCTCGAAGGAGCCCTCCAGAAATCTCAGCGATCACTGGAGCCCTCCTTCGAGGTCAGTCCATCTCCGATGAACTGACACCTCAGGATGAGGTCGTGGGCAGGATATGCCCTGCCCTTTCCGGCTTTATAGAAGACGATCCCGCTCAAACAGGCTCTCAGGATGAGGTTCGGTGTGGGATGGCTCAGCGCCCCGCTTCGGACGCCCGATTCCCCCGGCAGGCGGCCCAACCCGCCTTGCCGAAAGCGGGCCCCCGCGACACCTAGGGGGTCTCGCGCCGCTACCAGGGAGCAGGCTTTCGGATGCGCAGCCTGTTCGTCCTGATGTCGATCGCGGTCGCCCTCGGCTTCGTGGTCAGCGGGCTCATCAACGGCCTCGACGACCGGGCGCTGGCCCGGAGCGAGCGCGAGGCGCAGAGGCGGGTCGGGGTCGCGGTGGCGGACTACGCCCGCCGGCTCGGCCTGTCGCAGGACTGGGCCGCCTATTGCCGGGCCGAGACGAGGCGCAAGCTCGCGACCTACCCGAAGGACGGCTCGGTCCCGTTCGGCCTGCGCTATTCCAGCGCCGGCACCGAGGAGGTCGAGCGGGCGATCCGCGAGCGCGAGACCTACGAGCGCCAGGACCAGATCCTGTGCCTGACGCAGCTGCCCGCGAGCCTGCGCGACCAGGCGGCGCCGTAAGGGCCTATAATCCGTACCGCGAAAAGGCCGCGCGCTCGTCGAGGGCGGCGAGCGCCCCCTCGATCGCCGCGAGGCCGACCGCCCCCGGCTCGCGCCGGCGCAGCAGCCGGGCGAGGAGGCCGCCGCGGACCTGCTCGATCACCGGCAGCTTCACATTGTCGCCGAAGCGCTCCCGCAGGACCGAGCGGACGTCGCCATGGCCGTCGACGAGGCCGAGCGCGAGGCCCTGGCGGCCGGTCCAGACCGCGCCGGAAAACAAGTCGTCGGGATCGCCCTTGAGGCCGGGCCGGCGGCTCGTCACGAGCTCGGCGAACATCGCCTGCACGTCGGCCTGGATGGTCTTGAGGCGGGCGACGTCGTCCGGGTTCTCGGGCCGGAACGGGTCGAGCATCGCCTTGGCCTTGCCGGCGGTGTGAACCCGGCGCTCGATGCCCAGGCGCTCGATCAGCCCGGTGAAGCCGAACCCGGCCGAGACCACCCCGATCGAGCCGACGAGGGAGGACGGATCGCAGAAGATCTCGTCGGCCGCGCAGGCGATCATGTAGCCGCCCGACGCCGCAACATCCTCCACGAAGGCGAGGACCGGCACCCCGGCCTCGACCGACAGCGCCCGGATGCGGCGGAAGATCAGGTGCGACTGCGCCGCCGAGCCGCCCGGCGAGTTGACGACCAGCGCCACCGCCCGGATGCCCTTCATGCCGAAGGCCCGCTCCAGGGCCGGGGCGCAGGCGCCGAGCGACAGGCCGGCCCGCAGGGGCGAGACCGCCCCGATGGCGCCGCTCAGGCGTACGACCGGCACCACCGGGTGACGGCGAGCCCAGCGCTCGGGCAAGAAGGCGCGCAGGGCGGTGAGGGGCCGGAACGGCATGGCGGGATGGGGTCTCCGATGGCGGCCTCGACGGTTACGCGGAGCGCGGGGCTTGGGGCAAGCGAGCCCGGGGCCGCAGGCGCGGGCCGCGCGCAATGCCGAGACCTGCGGGGGCGCCTCGAGCCGGGAACAGTTTCAAGTCGAGCGCAAGTTTTTCGCGCAAGTTTTTCGCCCGCATCGATTGAAGCGAGGCCTTGCGCGTCTAGGTGATCCGACAGCGCCCCTCGGTCGTCCGGCGGGCGTCCCGCCGGTCCGTCACCGGCGGGGACGAGCCTCGTTGCCACCTGACAGCCGGGGCGCCGCGCGCCGCGCCGCCCGAGGGAGACAGACATCATGCGTGCTCTTCGATGGATCGGCCTGGTCCTGACCCTGCTCGTCGCAGGAATCGGGCTCGGCACCAGCCGCAGTTCCGCCGCCGCCCTGCCGAGCGCCGGCGCCCTCGCGGCCGAAGCCAGCGCCGCCGCCCCCCTGGTCGACAAGGCCTATTATTATCGCCGCGTCTACCGATACCGGCCGTATCGCCGGTATTACGGCTACCGGCCCTATCGCCGCTACTACTACCGCCCGTATTATCGTCCGTATTACCGCCGGTACTATCGTCCCTATTACCGGCCCTATCGCCGGGTCTACGGCCCGCGCTTCTTCTTCTAGGGCGCTTTCCGACGAAGCGGATGCCGCTTCGTCGTCGAAAATGCGGCACAATCAAAGACTTGGAGCAGCGCCCGATGGTACCGCGATCGGGCGCAGCTCCAACGCGCATGTCGAGTCCATGCCGCCGACCGGTCGAGTGACCGAGCTCGGGCGGACGGACGGGGCTTGCCCGACGGCTGCCTGTTTCGCGGCACGCGGCCCTTGCAACCGGACCAGGTCGGCTCCAACCGCATCCCGTGCACCGGGATGCGAACTCCGCCACGTTTCAGGCGGGACGACGCTCGTCGCCACCGTCAAGCATAACGACAATCCTGTTCATTGATCCTGGTATATTCCCGACGTCAGGACTGACGGCGGCGACCGCCTCGTCACAAGATTGCAGTCTGACGCGACGGAACTGCGCCGATCTGCCCGGCTCCCCAAGCCTCGAAACCCGGCCGGCAGGCCCAGGCCGCGGCCGCGGCACGGATCCGACTCCGTATCCGAGATTCCAGCCCGCCCGTTTACTCACGCTTAAGTTCAAAAAGCCCATTCTCACCCTCGGAAAGAGACCGAATCCTGGTTTTCGAAGCCGGGGAGCCCACCGGCTCCCCATGCCGCGGGACCCGGCCCTGGCCGAACGTCGTACGCCGCGGGAGATGGGCAGATGGACGTACTCGTCATCGACGACAGCCAGGCGGTGCTGGCCCAGATGCAGCGGCTGCTGGAGCAGGACCAGCAGGCTGTCACGTCCATCTTCCGGAATCCGCTCCTGGCGCTCGACGAGGCGCGGATGTGCGCCTTCGATCTCGTGCTGGTCGATTACAACATGCCCGAGATGGACGGCCTGACCGTCATTCGCGAATTGCGGGGCATCGAGCATTACGCCCAGGTGCCGATCGTGATGATCACCAGCGAGGTGAGCGACGCGGTGCGCCTCGCCGCGCTGGATGCGGGCGCCACCGACTTCCTGGACAAGCGCATCGGCCGTGTCGAACTCCGGGTCCGGCTGCGCAACCTGGTGCGGCTGGCCACCGCGGTGCGCCGCCTCGACGAGCAGGCCTCGTGGCTTGCCGGCGAGGTCGAGAAGGCGGTGCGCACCTTGCGCGAGCGCGAGGCCGAGATCATCTTCCGCCTCTCGCTGGCGGTGGAATACCGGGACAACGACACCGGCGACCACACCTGGCGCGTCGCCCGCTACAGCCAGATCATGGCCGAGGCCCTGGGGCTCGACGACGACCTGTGCCGCCGCGTCTACTTGGCGGCCCCGCTCCACGACGTCGGCAAGGTGGCGATCCCCGACGGCGTGCTGCTCAAGCCCGGCCGCCTCGACGCGGAGGAATTCGCCCTGATCCGCACCCATCCGGCGATCGGCAAGCGCATCCTGGGCGGCAGCAACTGCGCGCTGATCGGGCTCGCGGCGGAGATCGCCGAATCCCACCACGAGCGCTGGGACGGCGGCGGCTATCCCCGGGGCCTCTCCGGCGAGGCGATCCCGCTCGCGGCCCGGATCGTCGCCGTCGCCGACGTGTTCGACGCGCTGACCACGGAGCGCCCCTACAAGGCGGCGATGCCCCTCGACGAGGCGCGGGCCTGTATCGAGGCGGAGAGCGGCCGCCACTTCGATCCGGCCTGCGTGGCCGCCTTCCTGTCGGGCTGGGACGAGATCGCGACGGTCCGCAGCGACGCCTCGGCGCGCCTGCGCGACATCCCGGTTCGGATCGAGCCCTGGGCCCGGGTGCCGTCCCTCCCCCGGGAGGTGCCGGTGGAGGCGCAGGCCGCACCGCGCGAGGACGCGGCGGCCTGAACCCCTCGTCAGCCCGCCGGGTGCGGCAGGTCCGGCAGCCAGGCCGCCCCCTCCCCCACCAGGAAATCCCAGAACGCCTGGCCGGCGGGGCTCAGCACCTTGTCGGCCCGGCGCACCGAGAACCAGTCGCGGCGAATCGGCAGGCCCTCGACGTCGAGGAGCACAAGGCGGCCATCCGCGACCTCGGACGCCACGGTGTGGCCCGAGATCAGCGCGATGCCGAGGCCCGCCATCACGGTCTGCTTGATGGTCTCGTTCGAGCCGCTGTCGATGCCGATGCGGGCGCGCCGGATCAAGAGGCCGGTCATGAACTCCTCGAACACCGTGCGCGTGCCCGAACCGTATTCCCGCACCAGGAACGGCTCCTCGGCGAGTTCCTCCCGGGTCAGTCCGCGCCGCCCGGCGAAGCGGTGGTCGGGGGCGGCGATCACCACCAGCGGATGGGGGCCGAAGCTCTCTGCCGCGATGGCGAAGTCCCGCGGCGGGCGGCCCATCAGGGCGAGGTCGACCCGGTAGTCGCGCAAGGCCTCGACGGTGGCGCCCCGGTTGCCGACCACGAGGTCGATCTCGACGCCCGGATGGGCCCGCGCGAAACCGCCGACGATCCGGGGCGCGAAGTACTTCGCGGTCGAGACCACGCCGAGGGAGACCCGGCCGCCATGGCCGCCGCGCAGGGTCCTGAGCCGCTCGGTACAGGTCTCCAGCACGGTGCCGATGCTGTCGATGGCCCAGAGCAGCTCGCGGCCGGCATCGGTGGGCTTCAGGCCGGCATGGGTGCGGTCGAACAGGAGCAGGCCGATCTCGTCCTCGAGCCCCTTGATCCGCGCCGTGAGGGCCGCCGGGGTCACGTTCAGCTCCTGGGCCGCCCGGGTCATGGTGCCGAGCCGCGCGATCGCCGCGACGGCGTGGAGCTGCTTGAGGGAGAGGTTGCGAATCCGGTCCTGCGCCATCCGGTCCTCGGCCGCCGGCCGTGATCGTGAGGCCGTAAGAGGGGAAAGTTCCCGATCCGACATCGCCGGAGGCGCGGGCGCATCCCGTACTTCGGGACAGGATGACGGGACGGCCCCCCGCCGCCTAAGCTGTCCGGTAGAGACCATGGGCCGGTCCGGGTGGGGCATTCTCGGGGATCGCACATGCTTCTGAGCGCCCGCATCGACGCGACCCCGCCGCGGCGCCAGCCGGCGGCCGGGTCGATCCTGGCCGCCCTCGCCGGAGCCGCCGCCGCGACCGCCGGCGAGATCGCCGCCATCCCGGGGGACCCGACGGGGGCCGCCCGGCGGATCTTCACCGAGTCCTTGCGCGGGGCCGAGGTCGCGGCGATCGCCTGGCCCGACGGCGACCGGCCGGAATTCCGCGTGAGGGGTGCCGAGTTCGTCCTCGCCCTCTGTCCGATGGAAGGGGCCGACGGCCTCGACGGCGGCCTGCCGGCCGGCACGATCTTCTCACTACGCCCCGCCGGGGCCGACCCGGAGGCGGCCTTCCTGGCGCCGGGCCGGATGCAAGCCGCGGCGGGCTTCGTGACCTACGGCCCCCGCACCCTCCTGACCCTGACCGACGGCACGACGACCACGACGCGGATCTTCGATCCGCAGAGCGGCAGCTTCCGGCCGCCCTCGGTGCTGCGCCTGTCGCGGGAGCCCGCAATCCTCGGCGAAAAACCGCGGGGCGCCGCGTGTGCCCGGAAAGCCGCACCGGCCTGCCGCTCCCTCGCGGCGGGCGCCCAGCGGGTGCTGACCCGCGGCGGCCTGCACGTCGTCACCGGGGATCCCCGCGCAGGCACCGGGATCCGGCTCGTCCACGAGGCGGCACCGGTCGCCCTCGCGATCGAGGCGGCCGGTGGCGCCGCCACGGACAAGCGCGGGCGGGCGATCCTCGACCTTCCCGCCGACGACCTCGACCGGCGCACCTCGCTGGCCATCGGGCCGGCCAGGGAGGTGGCGGATCTCGTCCGCGGCCTCGAGGCGGACCGCGACGCCGGCGGCTCGCCGCTCTTCGCCCCCCGCGGCCTGCTGCGGGGCTGACCGGGCGTGTCGGCGCTCCATCCCATCGTGTCGGTCACCGGGTCGTCGGGCTCCGGCACCACCTCGGTGCGCAACACCTTCGAGCAGATCTTCCGCCGCGAGGGCGTCGAGGCGGTGTTCATCGAGGGCGACGCCTTCCACGCCTTCGATCGGGCCGAGATGCGCGCGGCGGAAGCCCGCGAGCCGACCCTGAGCCATTTCGGCGAGCGGGCGAACCTGCTCGCCGAACTCGAGGCGGTGTTTCGCGAATACGCCGCCTCGGGGCGCGGCCGCACCCGGCACTACGTGCACGATGCCGAGGATGCGGCCCGCTTCCGGGCCGAGCCCGGCACCTTCACCCCCTGGGAGGACTTTGCCGAGGGCTCCGACCTGCTGTTCTACGAGGGCCTGCACGGGGCGCTCGTCAACGAGCGGGTCGACATCGCCGGGCAGGCCGACCTCCGGATCGGCGTGGTGCCGGTGATCAACCTGGAATGGATCCAGAAGCTCCACCGCGACAAGGCGGCCCGCGGCTACTCGATCGAGGCGGTGACCGACGTGATCCTGCGCCGGATGCCCGACTACGTCACCACCATCTGCCCGCAATTCACCAACACGGACATCAACTTCCAGCGCATCCCGACGGTCGACACCTCGAACCCGTTCGTCGCCCGCTGGATCCCGACCGCCGACGAATCGATGGTGGTGATCCGCTTCCGCGACCCGAAGGGCATCGACTTCCCCTACCTGATCTCGATGATCGCCGGCAGCTTCATGTCGCGGGCGAACTCGGTGGTGATCCCCGGCGGCAAGCTCGACCTCGCGATGCAGCTGATCCTGACCCCGATGATCCTGCGCCTCGTCGAGCGACGCCGCCGCCTGCTCTGACGACGGAGGGGAGGATCCGCCTTTGGGCACGGGCCTCCTTCTTCTGGGCAAGCCTCCGGCGCCCGCCGGCTCGGCTTGTGCTCGGGACAGGATGGCGTAAGAGTCCGGCGATCCGACGTGCCTCGGGGGAAAAGGCACCCTGGGGGACGAGACCCCGTGTTGCGAGAGTCCGGTGGATGGCGAGTGACGGGTCGAGCCGTGAGGCGCACGAGGCCGGGGGCCGGGCGGAGCTGCCCTACCGGCTGAGGCAGCAGGCGCTGATGGGCGCCTTCGCCCGCATGGCCCTGCAGACCCGCGACCTCGATGCGCTGCTGGCGCGGGCGAGCGAGCTCTGCGTCGAGGCCCTGGGCGCCGCCTGCTGCCAGGTGCTGGAATACCGTGCCGGCGACCACGCCTTCGTGATCCGGGCCTGCACCGGCCTCGGCGACGATCGCGTCGGGACCGGCTTCACCGCCGCCGACGAGGCCACGCCCGCGTCCTACGCCTTCCGCACCGGCGCCGGCCTGCTCGCCAACGGGATCCAGCCCGGGGCCGAGCACCACGGCACGCGCTTCCATCTGCCTGAGGCGCTCGCACCCGCGGGCTTGTGCCACGCGGTCAACGTGCCGATCGCGCTCGGCGACGAGAGCCGGCGCGCCTACGGCGTGCTCGAGGCCTGGGGGACCGAGGGCCACGGCTTCGACCGGGCCGACCAGGAATTCCTCGCGGGCTTCGCCGGGCTGATCGGCATCGCGGTCGAGCGCCACCAGGGCGACGCGCGCCTGCGCGACGCCCTCGACCACCAGGTCCAGCTCACCCGGGAGATGAGCCACCGGGTCAAGAACAGCCTCGGCGTGGTGGCGGGCCTGCTGCGTCTCCAGGCCCGCGACGCGCAATCCGACGAGGTGCGCCACGCGCTGGAGGATGCGGGCGCGCGCATCGCCACGGTGGCGGAGGTCCACGACCACCTCTGGCGCGGCATCCACCAGCTCGGCATGGTCGAACTGGCGGATTTCGTGCGCGAATTGGTGGCGAAACTCCAGGAGGAGGCGCACGGCCACGCGCTGACCTGCGAGGCCGACCCGAAGGTGATCAGCGCCGACCAGGCGATCCCGATCGGCCTCGTGGTCAACGAACTGGTGACCAACGCGGTCAAGCATGCCTACCCGCAGGGGACCGGGCCGGTGCGGGTGATCCTCGCGGTCAGGGCCGACGGCCTGCGGCTCACGGTCCGCGACGACGGCATCGGCCTTCCGCCGGGCTTCGACGTGTCGATGCGCCAGCGCTCGCTCGGCCTCAAGATCATCGCCAGCCTGATCCGCCAGCTCGACGGCCGCCTCAGCATTGCATCGGACGGGCCCGGGGCGCATTTCGTGCTGGATATCCCGCTGGCCTGACGGCCCACGCGCCGCGGGGGACCGTCGTTCGGCCTTGCCGAGCCCTTACGCCGCCCGGACCGGCCGGACCGGCACCTGCTCGGCCAGGGCCGGCAGCGCATCCATCACCCGGGTCGCCGGGAAGGTGACGATCACCTCGGTGCCCTCGCGCGGGCGCGACTTCAGCTGGAAGCCGCCGCCATGCAGGTCGACGAGGCCCTTGACGATCGGGAGCCCCAGCCCTGAGCCCTGCTCGGCGGTCTTGATCGCGAGCGAGCCGCGACCGAAGGAGGACATCACCGTCGGAATCTCCTCCTCGGGGATGCCCGGGCCGGTATCCTTCACGCTGACATACTGGCCCCCCGACGAGGTCCAGCCGACCTTGATGGTGATCTCGCCGCCCGGCGGCGTGAACTTGACCGCGTTCGACAGCACGTTGAGCACGATCTGGCGCAACGCCCGCTCGTCGGCCCAGAGCCGCGGCAGGGTCGGGTCGATCAGCTCGCGGAAGGTCTGGTTCTTGGCACGCGCGCGCAACGCCATCATGTGGCGGCTCTCCTCGACCACGTAGGCGAGTTGCAACGCCTCCTCGTTCAGCTCGTAGCGCCCGGCCTCGATGCGCGAGAGGTCGAGGATCTCGTTGATCAGGTTGAGCAGGTGCAGGCCGCTATCGTGGATGTCGGTCGAGTATTCCCGGTAGGAGGCCGCGGAATGGGGGCCGAACACCTCGTTCTTCATCACCTCCGAGAAGCCCAGGATGGCATTGAGCGGCGTGCGCAGCTCGTGGCTCATGGTGGCGAGGAAGCGGGACTTGGCCAGGTTGGCCTCCTCGGCGCGCCGGCGCGCCTCGTCGGAATTGGCCTTGGCCTGTTCCAGCTCGCCGAAGATCGCGTCCTTCTCGGCCCGCGACTGCAAGGCCGAGACCGTCGAGGCGTGGAGGTGGTTCGACAGGAACAGGAAGAATAGCTGCGCGCAGACCGCCATGCCGACGAGCAGGACCGATTCCGCCCCGCGCGACAGGACCAGGAGCGCCGCGGTGGCGGCGCTGAGCGGCAGGAGGCCCGCATAGGCGGCGAGCGGGACCGTCGCGGCGAGCATCGTGGTCACGGCGGCCACGATGACGAGGACGAACATCACGAAGGTGCGGGCGTTCGACGCCTCGACCTGGAACAGCATCAGGACGAGGAGCGCCCAGGCGACGCTCTGGAGCGCCTCGCCGACGATCACCCGCCGGCGCGAGGCCGGCAGCGACAGGGAGGCCGGGTCCTGCCTCAGGAAGGAGCGTGACAGGGCGGTGTTGCCGGCGATCGCCAACAGCACGCCGGCGCACCAGACGCCGCTCAGGAGCGCGGGGGCCCAGAACACCGAGGCCGCGGCGATACAGCACACCAGCACCACCAGCGGCAGGAAGGCGCCGATCCGGTACTGGGCGTACACGCGCAGCAATTCGTAATCGAAGGCGCGCTCGAGCCCGATCGAGGAGGTCAGCCGCTCACGCGCGGAGCGGACGTCCCGGGCGACCTTGCGCCGCCGGGCCGCCTCCTCCGCCGTCGGGCCGCGCCCGCGCTGAACCATTTCCGCCGTGACTTCGGACATCGCGATCGGGTCGTGCCGCTCCCTCGCCGCAAGTGACCGGCGGCCAGTCCCGGAGAGGTTCGTGGAAATTCGTTAAGGTCCTCCTGCCGGAACCCCACGAATGCGACGCATCGGGCCGTCCCGCCCTGCCGCGACGGCATGGGCGGACGGGTGCGCTGGCGCACATCGGCTCCGCTTGCCGAGGGTGCAGGAGCGGCCGCACACACGCAGGGCTGGAACCATTCCAGCCTCTCGTCGGAAGCGCACGATGACGAAGCTCACCCTCAACGGCCGGACCTACGAGGTCGAGGCCGATCCCGAGATGCCGCTGCTCTGGGCGATCCGCGACCACCTCAACCTCACCGGCACCAAGTACGGCTGCGGCATCGCGCAATGCGGCGCCTGCACGGTGCATCTCGACGGCCAGCCGGTGCGCTCGTGCCAGACGCGGCTGGGCGATGTCGGCGAGGCCAAGATCACCACGATCGAGGGGATTTCCGGCCCGGTCGCCGAGGCGGTCCGGACCGCCTGGCGCAGCCTCGACGTGGTGCAGTGCGGCTATTGCCAGTCGGGCCAGATGATGTCGGCGATCGGCCTGCTCACCGAGAACAGGAAGCCGAGCGACGCCGACATCGACGCCGCCATGGACGGCAACGTCTGCCGCTGCGGCACCTACCAGCGCATCCGCGCGGCGATCCACGACGCCGCCCGCTCCCTCGCCTGACCGGGACGCCGCCATGCTGAATTCTCGCCTCACGCCGCGCGCGAGCGCCGTCCCCTCCCGCCGCGCCGTCCTGGGCGGCACCGCCGCCGCCCTGGTGATCGGGCTCACCCTCGACCCCGACGTTTCGACCAAGGGCGCCCGGGCCGCGGGCGGTCCCGACCTGTCGAAGGCCCCGGCGAAGCCGAACGCCTTCGTGCGCATCGCCGCCGACGACACCGTGACGGTGGTGATCAAGCACCTCGACATGGGCCAGGGCAACACGACGGGGCTCGCCACCATCGTGGCCGAGGAGCTCGACGCCGACTGGGCTCAGATGCGCGCCACCTTCGCGCCGGCCGATGCCAGCCTCTACAACAACCTCGCCTTCGGGCCGATCCAGGGTACCGGCGGCTCGACCGCGGTGGCCAATTCCTGGATCCAGCTGCGCAAGGCGGGGGCGGCCGCCCGCGCCATGCTGGTCGCTGCGGCCGCCGAGGAGTGGAAGGTGCCGGCCGGCGAGATCACGGTCGAGAAGGGCGTGCTGCGCCATGCGAGCGGCAGGGAGAGCCGGTTCGGGGCGCTGGCTGCCAAGGCCGCCGTCCAGCCGATTCCCGAGAACCCGACGCTCAAGGACCCCTCCGCCTTCCGGCTGATCGGCACGAAGCTGCCGCGGCTCGATTCGAACGCCAAGACCGACGGCAGCGCGCGCTACGCCCTCGACATCCGCCGGCCGGGCCAGCTCACGGCGCTCGTCGCCCGTGCCCCCCGCTTCGGCGCGACGCTCAGAAACGTCGACGACACGGCCGCCAAGGCGGTGCCGGGCGTGGTGCAGATCGTCACGATCCCGAGCGGCGTCGCGGTGGTGGCGCGCGACACCTGGTCGGCGATGCAGGGCCGCAAGGCCCTGAAACTGACCTGGGACGATGCCGGCGCCGAACGCCAATCGACGCAATCGCAAGCTGCCGCGTACAAGGCGCTGGCCGACAAGCCCGGCCTCGTCGCCTCGAAGCGCGGGGACGCCGCGGGCGCGATCAAGGGCGCGGCCAAGGTGCTGGAGGCGGAGTTCAGCTTTCCCTACCTGGCCCACGCCCCGATGGAGCCGCTCAACGCCACGATCGAGCGGGCGGCGGACGGCTCCTACGACATCCATGCCGGCTCGCAGTTCCAGACCATCGAGCAGGCGGTGGCCGCCGGCATCCTCGGCACCACCGCCGACAAGATCCGCATCACCACGCTCTGGGCCGGCGGCTCGTTCGGCCGGCGCGCCACGGCCTCGGCCGACTACATCGCCGAAGCCGCCGCGATCCTGAAGGCCACCGGCGAGAAAGCCCCGATCCACCTCGTCTGGACCCGCGAGGACGACATCACCGGCGGCTATTACCGCCCGGCCGCCTACCACCGCATCCGCGCCGGCCTCGATGCCAAGGGGGCGGTCACGGGGTGGGAGCACCGCATCGTCGGCAAGTCGATCATCATCGGAACGCCGCTCGAGGCGATGATGGTGAAGGACGGGGTCGACGCCACCACGGTCGAGGGCGCGGCGGACACCCCCTATGCGCTGCCGGCCTACCGGTTCGAGGTCCACAATGCCCGCGAGGGCGTGCCGGTCCTGTGGTGGCGCTCGGTCGGGCACTCCCACACCGCGCAGGCGATGGAGGTGTTCATCGACGAACTCGCCCACGCCGCCGGCCAGGACCCGGTCGCCTACCGCCTCGGCCTGCTCAAACAGGCGCCGCGGCTCTCCGCCGCCCTGACGCTGGCGGCCGAGAAGGCGGGCTGGAGCGCCCGCGAGACGAAGCCGGGACGCGGCTACGGCGTCGCCGCCCACGAGTCGTTCGGCTCCTACGTGGCGATGGTGGCCGACGTGACGGCGGAGGCCGGCAAGGTGAAGGTGAACCGCATCGTTGCGGCGGTCGATGTCGGCGTGGCGGTGAACCCGGACATCATCCGGGCCCAGGTCGAGGGCGCGGTCGGCTTCGCGCTCTCGGCGGTCCTGCGCAACAGGATCACCTTCAAGGACGGCGAGGTGCAGGAGACCAACTTCGACGCCTACGAGCCGACCCGGATGAGCGAGATGCCGAAGGTCGAGGTCCACATCGTGCCATCGGCCGCCGCGCCCACCGGCATCGGCGAGCCCGGCGTGCCGGTGCTGGCGCCCGCGATCTCGAACGCGGTCTTCGCCGCCACCGGCCAGCGCCTGCGCTCGCTGCCCCTCGACCTCACGGCGCTTCGTGGTGTGTGATCGCGCCTTGCGGCTTTGCGCGGCGTGTGATCGCGCACCACACCCTTAACCTCCGCCCTATATGAAAGGCATGACTTCCAGTTTTGGACCCGAGACGACTTCAGGGTGCGGCGCAAGCTGCACCCTTTTTTCATCCGCGAAGCCGGATTTCGCCGAGACCGCCGAGCAGGTGCGGAACTGCCGGCTGTGCCGCGACGCGCCGTTCCACGGCCCACCGCTCCCGGTCGAGCCGAGGCCGATCGTGCAGGGCACGTCGCGGGCCCGGATCTGCATCGCCAGCCAGGCCCCGGGCAACCGGGCCTTCCAGAGCGGGCGGCCGTTCCAGGACCCGTCGGGCACGCGCCTGCGCGCCTGGCTCGGCCTCGACGAGCCGGCCTTCTACGACCCCGACCTGGTGGCGATCGTGCCAATGGGCGCCTGCTTTCCCGGCCACGATGCCAAGGGCGGCGACCTGCCGCCGCGGCGCGAATGCGCCGAGACCTGGCGCGCACCGCTGCTCGCTGGGCTGCCGGACCTCGAGCTGATCCTCTTGATCGGGCAATACGCGCAGGCCTGGCATCTCGGCCGCCGGCCCGGCGGCCTCACCGGCACGGTGGCGCGCTGGCGCGAGATCTTTTCGGAAGATCGGCGCCCCCGGCTGCTGCCGCTGCCGCACCCGTCCTGGCGCAACACGCCGTGGCTGAAGAAGCATCCGTGGTTCGAGGCGGAGCTGCTGCCGGTGTTGCGGACGGAGGTGGCGCGGCTGGCGGAGCGGGCTTGATTCCCGGGCGCGCTCCCGTGATGGGGTGCGTACGACATTCTTTCGTGACGGAGGTCCCGTGCCCGAGCCCATCAGCCCCCGCGACCGCCTGATCGTCGCCCTCGACATGGCGAGCCCCGACGAGGCCGAGCGCCTGATCGAGCGGATCGGCGACGCCGCGAGCTTCTACAAGATCGGCTACCGCCTCGGCTATGCCGGCGGCCTCGCCCTCGCCGAGCGGCTGGTCCGGGGCGGGCACAAGGTCTTCCTCGACCTCAAGCTGCACGACATCGGCAACACCGTCGAGGAGGGCGTGCAGTCCCTGGCCGGGATCGGTGCCACCTTCCTCACCGTACATGCCTATCCGCAGACCATGCGGGCGGCGGCGGCCGGGCGCGACAAGGCCGGGACCGGCCTGAAGATCTTGGGCGTCACGGTGCTCACCTCCTACGACGACGCCGATGCGCGCGAGGCCGGCTATGCGCTCCCCGTCGCCGACCTCGTCGCCGCCCGGGCCGCCGCCGCCAAGGCGATCGGCATCGACGGCCTCGTCTGCTCGGCGGCGGAGGCCGCGCAGGTGCGGGCGGTGATCGGGCCCGACCGGCTGATCGTCACGCCCGGCATCCGCCCGGCCGGCGCCGAGATCGGCGACCAGAAGCGGGTCGTGACCCCGGCCGAGGCGATGCGCTCGGGCGTCGACCATGTCGTCGTCGGCCGCCCGATCACCGGGGCCGCCGACCCGCGCGACGTGGCCCGCCGCATCGTCGACGAGATGGCGGCGGCGCTCTAGAACTGACGCGACAACAACGGGAGGAGCCGGATGGCGAAGGGATACTGGGTCGGCCGCGTCGATGTCTCGAAGCCGGAGGCCTACAAGAACTATGTGGCTGCCAACGGCGCCGCTTTCGCCCAATTCGGCGGGCGCTTCCTGGTGCGCGGCGGCGCCTTCGAGGCGGTGCTCGGATCGAGCCGCGCCCGCAACGTGGTGATCGAGTTCCCGAGCTACGACCAGGCGCTCGCCTGCTGGAACTCGCCCGAATACCAGGACGCCCGCGCCAAGCAGGAGGGCGGCGCCGAGATCGACCTGATCGTGATCGAGGGCTACGACGGGCCGCAGCCGGGCGAGGTCTGACCGGCGAGGCCGATCATCGGAGCCTGTGCCAGACGCCGCGCTCGGGCGGCTTGCCTCACCTGCGCCCGGCGCGGCTTGACCGCTGGGGGGTCGCGCACCACCTCCGCGCCAGCCTTCACGGCGAGCCCCGGAGCGGCGGATGATCGACCTCTATTACTGGACGACCCCGAACGGTCACAAGGTGACGATGTTCCTGGAGGAGGCCGGCCTCCCCTACACCATCAAGCCGGTCAACATCAGTAAGGGCGAGCAGTTTCAGCCCGAATTCCTCAAGATCGCGCCGAACAACCGCATCCCGGCGATGGTCGACCACGAGCCCAAGGGCGGCGGCGCTCCGGTCTCGCTGTTCGAATCGGGCGCGATCCTGCTCTACCTCGCCGAGAAGACCGGCCGCTTCATCCCCGCCGACGTGCACGGCCGGGCCGAGGTGCTGCAATGGCTGTTCTGGCAGATGGGCGGCCTCGGGCCGATGGCCGGGCAGAACCACCACTTCACGCAATACGCGCCCGAAGAGGTGCCCTACGCCATCAACCGCTACGTCAACGAGACCAACCGGCTCTACGGCGTGCTCGACCGGCGCCTGGCCGACCGCCCCTTCGTGGCGGGCGAGGATTACAGCATCGCCGACATGGCGATCTATCCGTGGATCGTGCCCCACGAGCGCCAGCGCCAGAACCTCGACGACACCCCGAGCCTGAAGCGCTGGTTCCAGGCGATCGCCGAGCGCCCGGGCACGAAGGCGGCCTACGACAAGGCGGCGGCCATCAACCAGCAGCCGACGATGTCGGAAGAGGCCAAGAAGATCATGTTCGGCCAGACGGCCGCCAACACCAAGCGCTGAGGCGACCATGGCGACGGGCGGCACCGCGGGCCGGGGCTGGCGCGGGCCCTTGCGCCTCGTCCTCACGGTGGTGCCGCCCCTCGTCGGGGTGGTGCTGATCGGCCAGGCGGTGGTGGATTCGATCGGCGGCGACATCCGCCGCTGGCAGTTCGCCCTGGGCGCGGTCTGCCTGTGCCTGACCGTCGCCGGGCGGCTGGTGCCGGAGGAGTGAGCGGGTTTCCGACTTCGCGCGGGCCGCAGGGCTGTCCGGGACAATGAGTGGCGCGGGGTTCCCCCCTTCTGCGGGGAAGGGGGAACCCCGCGCCATTCTCGTTCTCGACCCTCATAAAAAAACTCTCCCACCTTTCACCCTGGGCAGATCCCCGCCCCACCCAATCTAGGGAGGCTCGATACCCGGCATCAGGATCACCCGCCCGGCATGACATGCACCCGCCCCCTCGCCCGCAGCGCCCGCGCATGACCCTCGACCAGTGCCTCGCCTTCGGCCTCATCGGGGTCACCGTCCTGCTCTTCGTCTGGGGGCGGCTGCCCTACGACCTCGTGGCGCTCCTCTCCCTGGTCGCCGGGGTGGCTCTGGGGCTGGTGCCGGCCTCGAAGGCGTTCGACGGATTCGCCGACGACGTGGTGATCATCGTGGTGAGCGCGCTGGTGATCTCCGCCGCAATCTCCCGCTCGGGCGTGGTCGAGAGCGCGATGCGCCCGCTGCTGCCTTACTTGCGAAAACCCCGCCAGCAGGTGCCGGCGCTCGCCGGCGCGGTGATGGGGCTGTCGATCGTCACCAAGAATATCGGGGCGCTCGCCATCTTCATGCCGGTGGCGCTCCAGCTCGGGCGCAAGACCGGCACGTCGGCCTCGCTGCTCCTGATGCCGATGTCCTTCGCCTCGCTGATCGGCGGCCTCGTCACGCTGGTGGGCTCGTCGAACAACATCATCGTTGCCAAGGTGCGGGCCGACATCGTCGGCCAGCCCTTCGGAATGTTCGACTTCACCCCCGTCGGCCTCGGGCTGGCGGTGGCGGGCCTCGCCTTCCTGTCGGTGGGCTACCGGCTGCTCCCCAGGGACCGGCGCCCGGCCGGGTCGCTCGCCGCGGCGTTCCGGATCGAGGCCTATACCACCGAGGCCGGCCTGCCGGCGGAATCGCCCCTCGTCGGGGCCACGGTGGGCGAGCTGGAGGCGCTCGGCGACGGCGACGTGACGGTGGCGACCGTCATCCGCGAGCGGTTCCGCCGCTACGTGCCGGGGCCGGACTGGCGGCTGCAGGCCAACGACATCCTGCTCCTCGACGGCGAGCCGGAGGACCTGGAGCGCCTGGTGGCGCGGGCCAAGCTCACCCTGGTCGGGACCCAGCCGGCCGGCGGCGAGATGACGGTGATCGAGGCGGTGATCCCCGACGGCTCGGCGCTGGCCGGCACCACGGCGACGGATGCGGACCTCGCGGCGCGCTACGCCACCGCGCTGCTGGCCGTCAGCCGCAGCGGTGCCGCGATCACCCGGCGCATCGGCAGCGTGCGGTTGCGGGCCGGCGACGTGGTGGTTTTGCGCGCCGAAGCCGAGCGGCTGGCCGAGGTGCTCACCGAATTCGGCCTGCTGCCGCTCGCCGAGCGCAAACTGGCGCTCGGCCACAGCCGCCGCAGCTACATCCCGATCGCGGTGCTGGCCGGCGCGATGGCGCTGGTCGCGCTCCACCTCGTGCCGGTGGCGATGGCGTTCTTCGGCGCCGCGGTGCTGCTCCTGGTCCTGCGCGTCATGACCATGCACGAGGCCTACGAGACGATCGAGTGGCCGGTGATCGTGCTGCTGGGCGCCCTGATCCCGGTGAGCGACGCGGTGCGGACGACCGGCGGCACCGACCTCATCGCCGGAGCGCTCTCGCACGCGATGCAGACGGTGCCGCCGATGCTGTCGATCGGGCTCCTGCTGATCGCCGCCATGGCGGTGACGCCGTTCCTCAACAACGCCGCGACGGTGCTGGTGATGGGGCCGATCGGCGCGAGCCTCGCCCAGAAGCTCGGGCTCAACCCGGACCCGTTCCTGATGGCGGTGTCGGTCGGCGCGGCCTGCGACTTCCTCACCCCGATCGGCCACCAGTGCAACACCCTGGTGATGGGCCCGGGCGGCTACCGCTTCGGCGATTACGCCCGCCTCGGCCTCCCGCTGTCGATCATGGTGATCGTCGTCGGCACGCTGCTGATCAGCCTGTTCTGGCCGGTAGCGATCCCATGATATATTTATGGAAACAACACTTTGTGCGGTCGATATTTATATTTTTTAATCTATCGCAATATAAAATTTCGTTAATTATATGATTAATAAATTAAATACTATCTATATATTAATAGTGCCACTAAGGCATTGTTCCAAGCGTGGACAAGAAGCAATGTAAAAAATGCCTGATTGGCGTACCTGAGATATGTCAAGGTCAGACCTAAGGGAATGATCGCGATCGGGAGTGAATTCGCTCCGGTATAATGCGACATAACCCAAACGACACAAGTAGATATGGCGACAATTTCTACATTATATTTGCAAGAGATTAATTCCCATAGCCCGACTCGAAAAAGCGCTTCTTCTGCGAGGGGCATCAAAAATATAATACTAAATAAAAATAAGATGAAATCTGCATCTAATTGCATTTTATATTTTTGAATCATTTGATAATAATCAGCAACGCAAAGATAAGAGCTTATTAATATGATGGATAAAATAATAGGCATCAATTTTAAATTCTTATAATATCCATCTCTTATGTAACTACATTTTTTCCCCCGCAAAGCGATTATAGTCGCTACGCAGCAGCCGACCAAATTTACTATTGACCCTAGATAAATTAAGCGAAAGTTTACGCACATATTTACTGAACAATATGGCAAAAAATTTGATCTAATTATCAGAATAGCAAACACAAATGAAACCATGTATGAAACTAGAATTACTATTGAAACAACAAATATCCTCACTAAAATCATATTCATATCGCGCCGCTGAATCGAATTACCGATACTAGGGATAGATCTGTAACGAGTGCGACCTACCTAGAGCACTTCACGATCGCGCTGCAATCGCGAAGCTCTCTAGGTCTTTGATTTTGCCGCATTTTCTGCGACGAACCGGTATCCACTTCGTCGGAAAATGCTCTAGGCAAGCCACACTCATCAATTTTTAGTTTTTTTCAATCATCCCGGCCCGCCACTCCAGTTATTGTCATAAGGATAGTACATCTGAGGGTAAGCACCATGTTCTGATATACCATATCCATTGTCTATCGGCATGAAAGAGCTAGTCCACGGCGCTGTTCCAGGCGCGAACGATCCATAACCAAAATTCGGATCAGCAGGTCTATACTGAGAAGGATCGTACGACGTGATAGCCGCGCCCATCCAACTGAACATCATTGTTCCGATTTTTCCCCATATTCCTCCAAAGAATCCTGAAAAACCCGAAACCGTATTTCCAGCTACGTTCTTGTATATGTCGCTACTGAAAGGCAGACTGCCTCCATCTCCGCGACCGGGCACAAAGCCATAGCCATCGCTATAAACGGGCGTACCACTGAACAAGCTTGCGACATCGTTACGACCGACATCGATTGCCGGCAGTGATATTGCCCCTTCGTACATCAATCTGCCTTGGCGGTCAAAGTAATAATCGATGCCGCGGCGATCAGCTTCGATAGAGTCAATATCTAATCACCTATTTGTTTCAAGTTACCCAAGGAAAATACCCGTATCAATTTCTACAGCAACATTTTTATAGGATTATGCATTTCCGCATAGGCCTTACCATATAGTAGATATATAATAATATTTTGTTATGTAATTGAATTTTTGCTTATTTGATAAATTTGTTTTTCGTGTTCGCTATTAAATAGATTTTGTAAGTATTTTTTCTTGCGAATTCGCGGTTCACAAAACGTGATCCGAGCACCGGTAGAAATGTGTGACACCTTGTCGCCACGGGCCAGAATCGTGTCTCCCGGGCCCGGGGGATACAGAGGGGGCATGACGGCGATCTGGTTCATCTTCGCGCTCATGACCGGCCTGGCGGTGCTCGCCCTGCTCTGGCCCATGTCGCGCCGCCCGGCCCTCGCGGGCCTCCCCGAAGGCGAGGCGCGCATCGCCACCGAGACCGGATTCTACCGCGACCAGTTGCGCGAGATCGACCGCGACGCCGCCCGCGGGCTCCTCGCCGCTCCGGAAGCCGAGGCGGCCCGGGCCGAGGCCGCGCGCCGCCTGCTGCGGGCGAGCCGCGAGCCCGGCCGGAACCCGGGCGCGGTGGGCGAGCCGGCCCTGCGCCGGCGCCGGGCGGCCTCCGCCTTCGCCCTCTCGACGGTGCCGCTCGTCGCCCTCCTCGTCTACGGCATCTACGGCTCGCCGGACCTGCCGGCCCAGCCCCAGGCCGAGCGCCTGGCCCATGCCCAATCGGCCGGCAACGACCTCGCGGCGGCCCTGGCGCAGATCGAGGCCCACCTCGCCAAGGCGCCGGAGGACGGCCGCGGCTGGACGGTGATCGCCCCGGTCTACCTGCGCCTCGGCCGCACCGAGGACGCCATCAAGGCCTACGAGAATGCCCTGCGCATCCTCGGCGACGACGCCGGGCGCCTGGCCGATTACGGCGAGGCCCTGGTGGCGGCGGGCGACGGGGTCGTCTCGGCCAAGGCCCGCGACGCCTTCGAGCGGGCGCTCAAGCAGGATCCCAAGGCGGTCAAGCCGCAATTCTACCTCGCCCGGGCCGCCGAGCAGGACGGCGACCGCGAGACGGCCCGTGCCCGCTACGCCGCGCTCGCCGCCGCCGCGCCCCCCGAGGCGCCCTGGCTGCCGATGGTGCGCGACAGCCTCGCCCGCCTCGACGGCAAAGCCGTGCCGCCCGCCGCCGCGGCCGGGAATCCCGGCGGGAATCCCGGCATGAGCGAGGAGCAGCGCGGGATGATCCGCGGCATGGTCGAGGGGCTGGCCCAGCGGCTGGCCGAGAAGGGTGGATCGCCGGAGGAATGGGGCCGGCTAGTGCGCTCCTACGTGGTGCTCGGTGATCGCCCGAAGGCGGAGGCGACCCTCTCCCAGGCGCGGACCGCGCTCGGGGGCGACCCCGGCAAGCTGGCCGCTCTGGACGACGTGGCGCGGGAGCTGGGTTTGGGTGCAGCGAAGGCGGTGCCGTGAGAATCGCGACGCTCCTGACCCCTCCCCCCTCTGCGGGGGAGGGTGGCCTGCGGAGCAGGCCGGGAGAGGGGCGGCGCGACGCTGATCCAGGGGGCGCCCTTCATCAAGCGCACGACCTGTCCGGAAACGTGGTTCCCCTCTCCCGACCCCTGCTGACGCAGGGGCCACCCTCCCCCGCAAAGGGGGGAGGGTTCCAGCGCGCGCCCGTCTCGGCCTCGCCGGGCAAGCTCTGCTATGACATGACCATCGACAGAGCCGGCGTCTCCAGGCCGGCCCCCGGGAGACGCCCCTCATGACGCGCCGGCGCCGCCGTTCCGTCCTCATCCTCGTCTGCGGCGCCGTGCTGGCGGTGGCGGCCGGGCTCGTCCTCTCGGCGATGCGCGACACGATCGTGTTCTTCCGCTCGCCGACCGAGGTGGCGAGCCAGAAGGTCGCGCCGGGCACCCGCTTCCGCCTCGGCGGGCTGGTCGAGGCCGGCTCGCTCAAGCGCGAGGCCGACGGGCACGTGGAATTTTCCGTCACCGATACCGGCTCGACCGTGCCGGTGCGCTACCGCGGCCTGCTGCCCGACCTGTTCCGCGAGGGCCAGGGCGTGGTGACCGAGGGCGTGCTCCAGGCCGACGGGACGTTCCGCGCCGACACGGTGCTGGCCAAGCACGACGAGACCTACATGCCCCGCGAGGTCGCCGACGCCCTCAAGGCGCAAGGGCGCTGGCAGGAAGGCGCCGGCAAGCCGGGGGCAAGTTCTTCCGCCCAGGGCGCGTCTGCGCAACCGCAAGCCGAGCCCGTCTCGCGCACCGCCGTCAAATAGCGCGGTCCCCGTGCGGCGGAAGGTCTTGGCGGCGCGGGAGACGAAGCGGACTACGATGACGCCCGCGATCCGCCGCGGCAGGATGCCGGGACGGGAGAGCCGTCGACCGATCTCCCGTTCCGATGACTGAAACGCTTACCGAAAGGTCGCCCCGTTGCTGATCGAGGTTGGTCACTACGCCCTCGCCCTGGCGCTCGCCCTGTCGCTGACGCAGATGGTGATGCCGGTCTGGGCGAGCCGCACCGGCGACCCGGTCCTGCGCAGCGTCACGGTGCCGGCGGCGCTCGCCACCTTCGCGTGCATCGCCTTCGCGTTCGGGGCGCTGACCTACGCCCACGTCACCTCGGACTTCTCGGTCCAGAACGTCGTCGAGAATTCCCACTCGATGAAGCCGCTGATCTACAAGATCTCCGGCGTCTGGGGGAATCACGAGGGCTCGATGCTGCTCTGGGTGCTGATCCTGGCGCTGTTCGGCGCCGTGGTGGCGCTCGCCCGGAATTCCGTCCCGCCGACCTTGCGCGCCAACACGCTGGGCGTGCAGGCCGCGATCACCGCGGTGTTCCTGCTCTTCATCCTGGTCACCTCGAACCCCTTCGCCCGGCTCAACCCGGCCCCGATGGAGGGCCGCGACCTCAATCCCCTCCTCCAGGATCCCGGCCTCGCGATCCATCCGCCGCTGCTCTATCTCGGCTATGTCGGCTTCTCGATCACCTTCGCCTTCGCCATCGCGGCCTTGATCGAGGGCCGGATCGACGCCGCCTGGGCGCGCGCCGTGCGGCCCTGGACGCTCGCGGCCTGGTGCTTCCTCACCGTCGGCATCGCCATGGGGTCGTACTGGGCCTATTACGAGCTCGGCTGGGGCGGCTGGTGGTTCTGGGATCCGGTCGAGAACGCCTCGCTGATGCCCTGGCTCGCCGGCACGGCGCTCGTCCATTCCACCGTCGTGATGGAGAAGCGCGACGCGCTCAAGGTCTGGACGGTCTTGCTCGCCATCCTGACCTTCTCCCTGTCGCTGCTCGGCACCTTCCTGGTGCGCTCCGGCGTGCTCACCTCGGTCCACACCTTCGCCACCGACCCGACCCGCGGCACCTTCATCCTCGGCATCCTGGTGCTGTTCATCGGCGGCTCGCTGGTGCTCTACGCCTGGCGGGCGCCGACCCTGCGCCAGGGCGGCCTGTTCGCGCCGATCTCCCGCGAGGGCGCGCTGGTGATGAACAACCTGTTCCTGTCGGCGGCCTGCGCCACGGTGCTGGTCGGCACGCTCTACCCCCTGGCGCTCGAATCGCTGACGGGCGAAAAGATCTCGGTCGGGGCGCCGTTCTTCAACCTGACCTTCGTGCCGCTCGCGGTGCCGCTGCTCCTCGTCGTGCCGTTCGGCCAGACGCTGGCCTGGAAGCGCGGCGACCTCGCGGCGGCGAGCCAGCGGCTGTTCGCCGGCTTCGCGCTGGCCCTCGTCATCGCGCTGGGCGCCGTCGCGGTGACCTGGGGCGGGCCGGTCGGGGCGCCGCTGGGCATCGGGCTCGGCGCCTATCTGGTGATCGGCGCCGCCCTCGAGATCGTCACCCGGGCCAGGGGCAAGACCTTTGGCCTGTCCCTGCGCCGCGCCGCCGGCCTGCCGCGTTCGGCCTGGGGCACGGCGCTGGCCCATGCCGGCGTCGGCGTCACGGTGATCGGCATCGCCGCGCAGGCCTGGAGCGTCGAATCGCTCGCCACCGTGCCGCGCGGCGGCGAGCTGCGCGCCGGCCCCTACGTCGCGGCGCTGGAGGGCGTCCTGCCCCGCACCGGGCCGAACTACACCGAGACCGTCGCCCACCTGACCATCCGGGAGGACGGCGTGCCGGTCGGCGTGCTGGAGCCGGGCAAGCGGTTCTACGCCTCGCGCAACATGTCGGTGAGCGAGGCGGGCCTGCTGACCCGCGGGGTGAGCCAGGTCTATGCGAGCGTCGGCGAGACCGGCACCGACGGCAGCGTCGGCATCCGCCTGTACTACAAGCCGCTGGTGCTGCTGATCTGGCTCGGCGCCGTGGTGATGGCGCTCGGCGGCGGTCTCTCCCTCACAGACCGGCGCTTCCGCGTCGGCGCCCCGGCCCTGAAGCCGGCGATCCGCGACGCCGCCGGCCCGGTGCCGCCCCACTCGGTCCCGGCGGAGTAGGCCCCGATGCGCGCTGTCCGCTCCGTCCTTCTCGCCCTGGCGCTGCTCGCTCCCGTCGCCGCCGGCGCGGTGCAGCCCGACGAGGTGATGAAGGATCCAGGCCTGGAGTCGCGGGCCCGGTCGATCTCGGCCGGCCTGCGCTGCCTGGTCTGCCAGAACCAGTCGATCGACGATTCCGACGCGCCGCTCGCCCGCGACCTGCGGCTGATCGTGCGCGAGCGCCTGCGCCAGGGCGACAGCAACGACGCGGTGGTCGATTACATGGTCCACCGCTACGGCGAGTTCGTGCTGCTGCGCCCGGTCCTGGCCTGGCACACCGCCTTTCTCTGGCTGACGCCGGTGCTGGTGATCGGCCTCGGCGGGCTCGCCCTCTGGGCCGCCGGCCGGCGCCGCAAGGCCACGGCGCCCAAGGCCCTCTCGGCCGCGGAGGAAGCGGCGGTCGCCGACCTGATGCGCCGGGCCGAGCCGCGGTGAGCGGCAGCCTCACCGACATCGCCGGCCTCCGCGTCGGTCACGCCGAGGATGCGCGAGCGCTGTCCGGCGTCACCGCGATCGTCTTCGACACACCCACGGTGGCGGCGGTCGACATCCGCGGCGGCGGGCCCGGCACGCGGGAGACCGACCTCCTCGATCCCGAGCGCACGGTGCCGGGGGTCGATGCGCTCGTCCTGTCCGGCGGTTCGGTCTTCGGGTTGGACGCGGCCGCCGGCGTCACCGCTTGGCTCGCCGAGACCGGCCGCGGCTTCGCGGTCGGCCCGGCGCGGGTGCCGATCGTGCCGGCGGCGATCCTGTTCGACCTCCTCAACGGCGGCGACAAGGCGTGGGGCCGCTACCCGCCCTATCGCGACCTCGGCTTCGCGGCGGCGGCCGCGGCCAGCGCCGGTCCGGTGGCGATGGGCTCGGTCGGGGCCGGGCTCGGGGCGCGCACCGCCAACCTCAAGGGGGGCTTGGGCAGCGCCTCGGCCATGGTCGAGGGTACGGGCGCCCGCGTCGCGGCGCTCGTGGCGGTGAACGCGCTCGGGCGGGTCACGGTCGGGGACGGGCCGCATTTCTGGGCCGGCCCGTTCGAGGAGGGCGACGAGTTCGGGGGATTGGGCCCCGCGCCGACCATCCCGGCCGACGCCTTCGCCTGGCCGATGAAGCCGATGCCCGGCGCCAACACGACGATCGCGGTGGTGGCGACCGATGCCCGCCTGACCAAGGCCGAGGCGCGCCGCCTCGCCGTGACGGCGCAGGACGGGCTCGCCCGGGCGATCGTGCCCGCTCACACGCCGCTGGACGGCGACCTGGTCTTTGCCGCCGCCACGGGCGCCGTGCCGCTCGCCGATCCGGTCGGGGATCTGGCGCGGCTGGGCGATGCCGCGGCGCGGGTGCTGGCGCGGGCGGTGGCGTTGGGGGTGTACCACGCGAGCGCCTTGCCGGTGGCGGGGGCGCAAGCCGCGTGGCGGGATCGGTTCGGAGGATAGGCGCGGCTTTGCGATACAGTCAGTGTGCATCGCCGCTTCTTCGCGCGTGATTCCAACGGTCGTTGAAGACGACCTTTGATATTAGCATGAATATTATCGAGAGAGTGGGAGCCTGTTTGACTGATCGACATACTCCAATCCCATCCACAACCTCATCCTGAGGTGCGACCGCAGGGAGCCCTCCTTCGAGGCTCCCTGCGGTCGCACCTCAGGATGAGGTCGCGGATAGGATGGAAAATTACCTTGCGATGCTGTTCTTGCAACTCAAGTATTCTTTCAGAGTCTGTTTGAGCAGTAATTTCTGAAAAATACATGAGATTATTGGGGGGATATCCTACCCAGCACCTCATCCTGAGGTGCGACTGAAAGGAGCCTCGAAGGAGGGCTCCAGAAGCCTCCGCGATCCCTGGAGCCCTCCTTCGAGGTCAGTCGATCTTCGATCGACTGATACCAACGGCCGGTGAGGCTGACTCGGCGTGTTGCGCGCGGGTTCCAGTTCTGATTCGGTTCACGGATCAGGAGAGCGTGCCATGACCGGGATCGCCATCACCCGCACGGATCTGAGCGCTGAGGCGTTGCGCGCAGCATCGTCCAAGGCGCCGAGCATTCCGGCGGCGCGTCGCATGCTGGCGCTCGCGCTGGTGCTGGAGGGTGCCGATCGCACCACGGCGGCCCGCTCCTGCGGCATGGACCGCCAGACCCTGCGCGATTGGGTCCACCGCTACAACGCCGAGGGGCTTGAAGGTCTGAGCGACCGCAAGGCGCCAGGCCGGGCCGCCAAGCTGACGACCGACCAGAAGCAGCAGTTGGCCGCGCTGGTCGAGGCGGGGCCGGACGTCGACACCGATGGCGTGGTGCGCTGGCGCCGGGTCGACCTTCAGGCGCGGATCAAGGATCTGTTCGGGGTCGAGATGCACGAGCGCACCGTTGGCAAGCACCTGGCGGAGCTTGGCTTCGTGCGGCTTTCGGTGCGCCCGCAGCATCCCAAGGCCGACGAGGAGATCCAGGAAGCATTTAAAAAAACTTCGCCGCGCGCGTGGCAGAGGTCCTGCCCGAACCCGTCCGCGCCAAGCCGCTCGAGATCTGGTTTCAGGACGAGGCGCGCGTCGGCCAGCAGGGCACGCTGACGCGGGTCTGGGCGCGCAAGGGCACGCGCCCGCGGGCGCCCCGCGACCAACGCTACAAGTGGGCGTACGTGTTCGGCGCGGCCTGCCCGGCGCGCGCGACCAGCGCGGCCTTGGTGCTGCCGACGGTCAACACCGCGATGATGTCGCTGCACTTGGCCGAGATCAGCAAGCAGGTGGCCGAGGGCGCACACGCGATCCTGGTGCTGGACGGGGCCGGCTATCACGGCACCGCCAAGACACGCCGACCGCGTGGCCTGGCGGTGCCGGACAACATCACGCTGTTGCATCTGCCGGCGTCCTCGCCGGAGCTGAACCCGATGGAACTGGTCTGGCAATACGTGCGCCAGAACAAGCTCGCCAATCGGGTGTTCCGTGACTACAGGCAGATCGTCGAGGCTTGCTGCGACGCCTGGAACTTCTTCGCCAACAACCCGGACCTCGTGACCTCAATCACAGCGCGCGACTGGGCGAAGGTCAAAGTTTAGGGCCGTTGGTATGACACCTCAGGATGAGGTGGATGGGTAGGACATCTCATGCTCACCGTCAGATTTTGGCTGTCAAATCCGCTCAAACAGGCTCTGAGGTCCCCACCCCTCAGAACTGATACCGCAGCCCCGCCGTCACCCCATGCGCCACCCCGGCCCGGGTGCCGATCGCCGCCTGGTAATCCACCCGCCAGCCGAGGTTCTCGGTCAGGCTGCCCTGGAGGCCGACCCCGGCGGTGACGTAGTCGGATGTCAGGAACGGGATCGCCGCGGTCGCGACGGCCATCGGGTTCTGGACGCTGGCGAGGCGGAACAGGCCGGCTTTCTGCTGCGGCCCGAGGCCGAGATTGTAGGCCACCCGCACCGAGGGGACGATGCCGCCGAAGCCCGTATAGGCGAGTTCCGCGCCGAAGCGGGCGGTGGTCTGGAGCACCGTGAGGCCGCCATAGGCGACGTTGTTGCCCGCCGCCCCCGTCTCGGTGAAGCCGCCGACCCGGGCCGAGAGGTGGCTCAGGCCCGCGAAGGGCATCAGCCGGAAAGCGTCGCGGTCGAGGATCAGGCCGGCCTCGCCGTCGAGCGACAGCGCGGTGGCGGAGGTCTTGGAGTCGGCCGTCAGCCCGTACGCGGCCGGGCGGCGGATGCCCGAGAGGTCGATGATCGGGGCGCCGCCGACGATGCCCTGCGCATAGAAGGTCGGGCCGTAATAGCCGCCATAGGCCGCGACCGTGAAGGCGCTCTGGTCCTGGCGGAACCCTTGCGGCCGCGACAGCGAGCCGCCGCCGACCGCGAGGCCGGCCCGCCACGGGCCGGTGAGCGGCAGGTCGAAGCCCGCCGAGCCTTGCGCGATGGTGCGGTCGAGGGACAGGCCGCCGTTGCGCGGCTGGTCGGCGAAGACGAAGTCGCCCCCGACCCAGAGCGCCGGGCCGGAGGTGCCCCAGGCGCCCTGGCCGGGAAGTCCGGCGCTGCGGCGGAGCGCCGAGAGGTGGTCCTGCACGCCCCGCGTCGCCGAGGCCGCGACGCCGATCGCGCCGGCCCCGAGGCCCTGGAGCACCGTCGGCGCCGTCGCCTTCATCACGGCGAGCGAGAGCGGATCGACGTAGGTCGGCAGGGTCAGCCGGTAGGCGAGCAGGATGTTGTCGTTGTTGATGCCGGCATCGTAGGGCTGGCCGTTGATGACGCCCTGGCGGGTCAGGAAGTCGTTGTCGTTGCCGACGAGCAGGAAATAGTCGTTGGGCGCCCGCTCGCTCAAGACCGGCACGAGGCCCATCGCCTCGATCTTCTCCGGCAGGGTGGTCTGGCTCGCCGGGTTGGTATTCAGGTTCATCCCGAAGCGGTTGAGCTGCACCGGGTTGAGCAGGTCGACGACCTCCCGGCTCTGCACCGGGGTCAGCCCGGCCCGCAAGGTGCCGTTCGGGGCGATCGGCGTCGTGCCGTCATAGGCGGTGCCGGCGATGTTGGTCGCGCCCGCGGTGTCGACGAAGAGCACGCTCTTGTAGACGATCGGCGTGGTGTTGCCGGTGCCGAGCCCGTTCGAATCGCGCGACAGCACCAGGAACTGGGTGTCGTTGAGCGCCAGCATCTCGCTCTGGGCCGCGGTGCGGTTCGGGGCGCCGCCATTGCCGTTCTGCTGGTAGGCCGGCAGCTGCAGCACGTATTCGCGGCTCGGCGCCCCGGGGGTCGGGGTGCCGGAGACGTCGTAGTAGAGGATGCGGGTATTGGTCCGCTGCTGCTGGTTAGGCCCCGAATCCTGCAGCGTCGCGCTCTGCAGGATGGCGACGAGGCCGCGCCCGTCCGGCGTCAGCGCCAGCGCCTCGAGGCCCTGGTTGTTGCGCCGGCCGGTATCGGGCGGATTGAGCGAATTGAAGTTGAGCTGGCCGTTCGTCACCGGCTGGAGCGCCGCCGGGATGCCGATCAGGCCCTGGAGGCGGCCCTCGCGGCTGAAATAGTAGATGTTCGGGCCGTACTCGTCGCTGACGTAGAACGAGCCGTCGAGGCGGCGCGCCAGGCCCTCGGCGTCGAGGCTGATGCGCCCGGCGCTCGGGCCGGTGGCGGCGGAGGGCAGCACGGCGCCGAGTTGCGTGGTCGTGCCGGAAGCGGGATCGAGACCGCTGAAACGCTGGCCCCTGGCATCGGTGAGCACGATGCCGCCATCCGGCGTCAGGGTGATCTGGCGCTGCGACGTGGTGGCCTGCGGCAGTGCCGCGGTGCCGGCATAGGGCGTGAAGCTCAAGTTGAAGCGGTTGAGCCGGCCGGCATAGTCGCTGAACAGCCCGCCGTCGGGGTTGTTGTAGCCGCGGTCGGGCAGCGTGTAGAGCGTGCCCGTATAGGTGTCGCCGTTGCGCCGCCAGGTCGAGAGGTCGACGGCGAGCGAGGAGAACGAGCCGAGGGAATCGCCGAGGAAGTCCCGGGTGGTGGCCGGCAGCCGGGCCACGCCCTGGAGGCCCTGGTTGACGATTGTGGTGCCGCCGACATCGGTCGAGACCGGCCCGTCGACGGGCTGGAGGTTCGGCACCCGCACCTGGACCGACTGGGCCTGCGCGAGCCCCGCGCCGGCGATCAGGCCGCCCGCCGTGAGCGCGGCGCGGATGGAAAGAATGGTCACGATTCGCCCCCAGGCTGACTTTGCGGCAGGGATGGGGCGGTTCGGTGACAGGCACGTGACGGAGTGTTGCCCGTTCGCACCGAATGGAACCCGGTGCGGCGCGCAGGCCACGGTTGCGCCGGCGGCCTCGCCCCGATCGGCGGACCGTGGCAGAAGCCTCGCGGGATCGACGGAGACGTCGCAGAAGACTTGGCAGGAGACTTGACGGCGGTGAGCTACCTGGTGGTCTTTCTCGGCGCCGGCCTCGGCGGGGCCCTGCGCCACGGCGTCAATCTCTGGGCCGCGCGGGCGGGCAGCAGCTTCCCGTTCGGCACGATGGTGATCAACATCCTCGGCTCGATCATGATGGGCGTGCTCACCGGCTGGTTCGCCGCCCGGGGCGGAGGACCGCAGGCCCTGCGGCTCTTCCTCACCACCGGGATCCTCGGCGGCTTCACCACCTTCTCGACCTTCTCGCTCGAGGCCTTCCTGCTCTGGGAGCGCGGCGCGCACGCGGCGGCGCTCGCCTATGTGGGAGGGTCGGTGGCGGCCGGCATCGTCGGCGTCGGCGTGAGCCTCCTGGTGCTGCGCCAGCTCGCGTGAGGCGGGAGCCGCGGCGACCAATCCGCGCGGGTTGACAAGCGGGGGGATCGGAGGCGGAGTCTCCCTCACGATGAGCGACACCGCCCCCCGTCCAGAGGCCGAGAAGCCCCGCATCGCCATCACCTACTGCACCCAATGCAACTGGCTGCTGCGGGCCGGCTGGATGGCGCAGGAGCTGCTCTCGACCTTCCGCGACGCGATCGGCGAGGTGGCGCTGATCCCCGGGACCGGCGGCGCCTTCGCGATCACCTGCGGCGACGCCCTGATCTGGGAGCGCAAGCGCGACGGGGGATTTCCCGACATCAAGACCCTCAAGCAGCGGGTGCGCGACCGGATCGAGCCGGGCCGCGACCTCGGCCACATCGACAGGGCCTGACGCCTTGACCGAGCCGCGCCGCCGGCGCGCCGCCAGGACAGGGCACAAGGCAAGACAGGGTCCAGGGACGGTCGTCATGAGGACCACGCCATGATCCGCCGCCGGCTGAACGCCCTGCGGCGGGACGGGCTGTCGACGCAGGTCTACCTCGTCGCCCTGGCGATCGCGATGATCGGGCCCGGCCTGCTGTTCACCGCCGTGCTGCTCGGTCGCTACGCCTCCCTGGAGCGGGTGCGCTTCCAGCAGGATGCCCGCGAGAGCGTGCGCGGCATCGCGCTCAGCGTCGACCGGGACATGGCCGGGCTCGTCTCCGTGCTCCAGACCCTCGCGGCCTCGCCGCGGCTGCGGCAGGAGGGATTCGGCCATCACGGACTCGCCGGCTTCGAGACCCAGGCCCAGGCGGTGACGGAGGCGACGGGCTTCCGCCTCTCGCTGCGCCGGCCGGACGGCACCCAGCTCGTCAACACCGCCCTGCCCCACGGCGCGCCGCTGCCGCAGGACCCGCATCCCGAGGATGCCGCCGTGCTGGCGACGAAGCGCCCGGTGGTCGGCGACGTCCGGGCGGGCGCGCCCGGGCGGGCGCCGACCTACGACGTGGCGGTGCCGGTAATGGTCGGGGGCGCACCGGCCTACGTGCTCAGCCTCACGGTGCCGGTGGCGCGGCTGCACCAGATCCTGGTCCAGGATCTCGCGCCGGGCTGGACCACCGCGATCATCGACCGCAAGGGCCTGCTGCTCGCCCGCTCGGAGGATCAGGACAGCCTCGCCGGCCAGCCGATGCAGACCTCCTTGCGCGGCTCCCCGACCGGCGCCCCCGACATCTGGGAGGGGGTCGACCGCCGCAAGCGGCCGGTCCTCTACGTCGAGACCACCGCGAAGGCGGCGGGCTGGACCGTCGGCGCCAGCATCCCCAAGCAGCAGGTCGAGGCGCCGCTGCGCCACTGGGTCCTGGCCTTCGGGGGGTTCGGGCTCCTGGCGCTGGCGGTGTCCTCCGTCCTGGCGGTGAAGCTGTGGGCGCGGGTCGCCGAGCCGCTGCGCCAGCTCGCACAAGCCGGCGGCGCGCTCGCCGTCGGCCAGCCGGTGCCGCGGGTCTCGACGCCGATCCGCGAGATCCGCCAGCTCGCCGACGTGCTGGCCGACGCCTCGCAGAGCCTGCGCCGGCGCATCGCCGAGCGCGACCAGGCGCTCGAGCAGCAGAGCCGCAGCCTCGCCGCCCTGCGCGAGAGCGAGGCGCGCTTCCGCCACATGGCCGATTCCGCCCCGGCCCTGATCTGGATGACCGACGAGGCCGGCGAGATCGTGTTCGCCAACCTCCATTACGATTACCTGTTCGGCCGCTCGACCGAGACGCTGGCCGGGGGGCGCTGGCGCGAGGTCGTCCACCCGGACGACCTGCCCGGCTTCGCGGCGGCGTTCGAGACCGCATTCGCGGCGCGCACGCCCTTCCGCCACGCGATGCGGGTGATCGACCGGCACGGGGCGACGCGCTGGATCCTGTGCGAGGGGGTCGCCCGCCTCGACGATCACGGCCGCTTCCTCGGCTATACCGGCTGCAACGTCGACATCACCGAGGCCAAGGACGCCGAGACGGCGCTCCGCGAGGGCGAGGAGCGCCTGCGTCTGGCGCTCGCCGCCGGCCGGCTCGGCACCTGGGAGATCGACCTCGCCTCCGGGCAGCACCGCCTCTCGGCCCGCTCGGCCGAGATCTTCGGGGCCGCCCCGCTCTCGCACGAGGCCTGGACCCGCACCGTGCATCCGGAAGACCGGGCCCGGATCGAGGCGGCGCTCGCCGCCCTGCTGGCCGGGGATTCCGACTACCGCACCGAGTTCCGGATCCGCCCGGACCATGCTCAGCTACGCTGGGTCAGCGCCCAGGCGATCGTGCAGCGCGATGCCGGCGGCCGGGCGCGCCGGGTGATCGGCATCCACCAGGAGGTGACCGAGCGCAAGCGGGCCGAGGATCACCTGCGCCTCCTGGTGCACGAGCTGAACCACCGGGTGAAGAACACGCTGGCCACCGTGCAGTCGATCGCGATGCAGAGCCTGCGCGGCCTCGACGGGCCGGCCGCCGCCGGGGCCAGGACGGCCTTCGAGGCGCGGCTGATCGCGCTCGCCCGCGTCCACGACGTGCTCACCCGCGAGAGCTGGGAGGGGGCGGAGCTGGCCGAGGTGGTGAAGGATGCGCTCGCGCCCCTCAACGGGCCGGGGGAGCGCTTCGTCGTCGGCGGCCCCGCCTTGCGCCTGCCGCCCCGCATCGCCCTGTCGATCGCCATGGCGCTGCACGAGCTCGCCACCAACGCGGTCAAGTACGGCGCCCTCTCGGTGCCGGCGGGCCAGGTCGCCCTGTCGTGGAGCGTCGCGGAGGGGCGTCTCGCCTTGCGCTGGCAGGAAAGCGGCGGGCCGCCGGTCGTCCCCCCGACCCGCACCGGCTTCGGCTCCCGCCTGATCGAGCGCAGCCTCGCCCGCGAGCTCGACGGCACCGTGAGCCTGAGCTTCCCGCGGGAGGGCGTGGTCTGCACCATCGTGGCGCCGTTGGGGGAGCCTGAGGTGACGCAGCCGGACGCGCGGGAGGAGGAAACCGCGCCGGCCCGGCGCAGGGCGGCGGGGCAATCGTGAGGTGCGGGGCTGTCCGGAGCAATTTTCGGAGACGACAATAGCGCGGGTATTCCCCTCTCCCCGCGGGCGGCTATCGCATTCACACATCTCGGTTCGAGCGTTCTCCCTCTCGAAGGTAGCGCGCCTCCCCTCCCCCTTGTGGGGAGGGGTATGGGGGTGGGGGTGGTACCGGATAGACCGCGCGCTTTACGCGGCACCACCCCCACCCCTAACCCCTCCCCACAAGGGGGAGGGGAAAGCGCCCATATTTCCAGAGGGTTAGCTCTCGGAGGAGAAGTGTGAATCCGCTCGCCGCCCGCGGGGAGAGGGGGCGGCCCGCACCGGTCTGATCATCGGACCTTCCCTAAGAGAAATCCATAAACCCCGAAGACTCCTGCGTCGGAGCGGAAGTAAGCCGCCCGGTCGATGGCCGGCGGCGAAAACTCTCCCATATCGCCTGGGAAAGCCGAGGGCCCGTCCCGCGCCCGGCGCCGGACGGATCACCGATGACCCCAGACCCGACGCAAAGCCCCGCGCCCCGCCGGCCGCTCCGCGCGCGGCTCGGCCCCGTGCGCAGCCGGGCCGGGCTGACCACCGCGGGGGCCGCCCTGCTGCTGCTGGTGGGCTCCGCCAACGGGCTGCTGCTGGCCTGGCAGAGCACCGTCCAGCACCGCATCACCCACACGCTGTCGGTCGACCGGACCCTGATGCAGGTGCTGGCCGACCTCCTCGACAGCGAGACCGGGCAGCGCGGCTACCTCCTGACCGGTGATTCCTCCTTCCTGGTGCCCTACACCGCCGGCCAGGCCCGGATCGCCGCGGAGCTGCCGGTGCTGGACGCCGAGCTGCGCGGCTCGGCCCCCCAGGAGGCCCGCCTGAAGGCGCTGCGCCCCGCCATCGCCCGCAAGTTCGTCGAACTCGACCGGACGCTCGCCCTCGACCGGGCCGGCGACCGCGACGGGGCGCTGGCCCTGGTGCGGGCGGGCGAGGGCAAGACCGAGATGGACGAGATCCGCCGGATCATCGAGGCGATGCGCGCCCAGGAGGACGAGGTGCTGCTGGGCTACCAGCGGCACGCCCACGGAATCGAGGCGATGGTGGGCATCGGCAGCGTGGTGTCGGTCGGCATCATGGCGCTGCTCGCGGTGCTGGCCCTGCGCGAGACGGCGCGGCGGGCGGCCCTGTCGCGCTTCCTGCCCGCCGAGTTGGCGCCGCTCCTGGAGCGCGGCGGCAGCATGGCGCAGGGCGGCGGCCTGCGGCTCGGCGAGCGTCGCCACGCGGCCATCGCCTTCGTCGACATGCGCGGCTCCACCACGATCGCCGAGCGGGCCGATCCCGAGACGGTGGCGATCCTGGTCACGGGGTTCCGCCGCTGCGTCGCCCAGGCCGCCCGGGAGACCGGGGGCGTGATCGACAAGTTCATGGGCGACGGTGCGCTCGTGGTGTTCGGCGTGCCAGAGGCGCGGGCGGAGGCCGCCGCTCAAGGACTCGCCTTCGCGGAGCGGCTAGAGGAAGGGGTGGCGGCGTGGAACGCCGAATCGGGCGAAGCACCGGTGCGAATCGGCATCGGGGTGCATTGCGGCGAGGTGTTCGTCGGCGTGGTCGGCGACGACGACCGGCTCGAATTCACCGTGCTCGGCGACGCGGTCAACGTCGCGGCCCGGCTCGAACAGGCGACCAAGACCTTCGGGACCACCACCCTGGTGTCGCAGGCGGCGCTCGATGCGGCTCAGGTCTCCGGCGGGGCTTGGGCCTCCGGCGAGGCCTGGCGCGAGGTCAGCCGCCAGCCCCTGCGCGGCCGGCGGGAGGCCTTCCCGATCTACGGCCGGGCGGCCTGAGAGCGATGTGGGGAAAAATGGCGCGGGACGGGGTAGCGGTCCCGGCCGGCCTCTGCTATCGCAGCCGCCCTGGCCGGGTCGGCTCGAAGACGATCCGGCGGTGGAAGGCGCACCAGCTCTTGCCGTCCTGCACCGGCGCCCCGCAGCAGACCGCACGGTCGTTCGGTTCGCCGATGATGAACTTGCACACGAAGGCGCCCGATTGGGCGAACGGAACCCGGAGGCTCGGAGAGGGCTCCTCGACGGCGTCTGCGGTCACGATATGCGACATGCGCACGAGCTGGTTCATCGGGTACTGACTCGCTGGCCTTCCGCCACCCTCGACCAGAAGGGCACCGGGCCGGTTCGTTGCGGGCAGGTCCGTCACCGGATGCTCCACCCATGAGATCCGCGCCCCTGTCGACCCGCGCACACGCGTCGCAGGGGCAGCGGTGTTCATACGAATTTGGGGTTGCGTCTCGCAGAACGCAAGCCCCTTAAGCATTTACGCGTGGTTTTCGACAGCCGGGGCGGGTTCGCGAAGGCCCTGTCAGCCCTTGCCGCGTCATCGACTTGCCATCCGGGCGCCCTATCCTTGGCGGATCGCCGCCACGAGTCTGCCCACGGGTCCGCCATGTCCGACGCCGCCCTCGCCCCCGACCGCGCCGGCGCGGCGCATGGTCACGCCCGGCCCGGCCGCCGGTTCGACCATCGCGTCCACCCGGCGGCGACGATCGGCTTCCTGGCCGTGCTGGCCGCCGGCCTCGCCTATGGCGGCACCAACCTCCTCGCCGACATGCAGCGGGCCGGCCAGCCGCCGCTCGCGCTGGGGGCCTTCGCGCTCCTCGGCCTCGCCCTCCTGATCGCGCTCGCCTTCGAGTTCGTGAACGGGTTTCACGATACCGCCAACGCGGTGGCGACGGTGATCTACACCCACTCGATGCCGCCGCTCGTCGCGGTGATCTGGTCCGGCGCCTTCAACTTCCTGGGCGTCATGGCCTCGACGGGTGCGGTCGCCTACAGCGTCGTGACCCTGCTGCCGGTCGAGCTGATCCTCCAGGTCGGCTCGGGGGCCGGCTACGCGATGATCTTCGCCCTCCTGCTCGCCGCGATCGTGTGGAACCTCGGCACCTGGGCCCTCGGCCTGCCGAATTCCTCGTCGCACGCGCTGATCGGCTCGGTGATCGGCGTCGGCCTCGCCAACCAGCTGATGGCGCCGGGCCATGCGGCCTCCGGCGTCGCCTGGGGACAGGCGGCGAGCGTGCTCGAATCGTTGCTGTTCAGCCCTCTCGTCGGCTTCGTCTGCGCCGCCGGGCTGCTCCTCGTGCTCAAGCGCCTGGTGCGCCGGCCCGACCTCTACCGCGCACCGGAGGGCGAGGCGCCGCCGCCCCTTTGGATCCGCGGCCTGCTGATCCTCACCTGCACCGGCGTGTCCTTCGCGCATGGCGGCAATGACGGCCAGAAGGGCATGGGGCTGATCATGCTGATCCTGATCGGCGCCGCCCCCACGGCCTACGCGCTCAACCGCACCATGCCGGATTCGAGCACACAAGCCTTCGTGCAGGGCTCGGAGAGCGCGAGCCGGGTGTTTCGCGACCATGCCGGCGGGGCCCCGATCCCGGACGCGGCGCGGGCCCGGGCCCAGGTCGGCGAGGCCTTGAAGGCGGAATCACCGGCCAAGGCGCTCGCCGCGCCGGACGCCTTCGCGGCGCTCGCCGGCCTCGCGGACGACATCGCCGGGCAAGTGAAGAATTACGGCGCCATCCGCCACGTGCCGGCGGAGGCGACGCCGAACCTGCGCGCCGACATGTATCTCGCGAGCGACGCGGTGCGGCTCCTCACCGGCGAGCACTCGCCGCTCCGTGACACCGAGAAGGCGACCCTGACGGCCTATCGGCACACCCTCGACGACGGCACCCGGTACATCCCGACCTGGGTCAAGGTCGTGGTCGCCCTGGCGCTCGGCCTCGGCACGATGGTGGGCTGGAAGCGGATCGTCGTCACGGTCGGCGAGCGCATCGGCAAGCAGCATCTGACCTACGCGCAGGGCGCCTCGGCCGAGGCGGTCGCCGCCGGCACGATCGGGCTCGCCGAAGCCTACGGCCTGCCGGTCTCGACCACCCACATCCTGTCGAGCGGCGTCGCCGGCACGATGTGGGCCAACGGCACCGGCCTGCAGATGACGACGGTGCGCAACCTGGCGCTCGCCTGGATCCTGACCCTGCCGGCGGCGATCACCCTGGCGGGTGGCTTGTATTGGGGACTGCGGCAGGTGTTCTGACGCAGGACAAGCATTCCGGGACAGGTGACGGCATCGGCATTCCCACCCGCGACCTCATCCTGAGGTGTCAGTCGATCTTCGATCGACTGACACCTCAGGATGAGGCTGGGGAATGGGATTGTCCGTCGTGTTTATTTTACGTCGTGCAATATTTTTGCTGAAGCAAGCATTCAATCCGCAACCGCCGACTTCCGATAAATCTCGACCAGCGAGCGGCCCGCATGCTCGACATGGATCCGCAGCAGGTTCGCCGCCGCGACGATCTCCCCCGCCTCGCACAGGTCGAGGATCGTGGTGTGCTCCATGTCGGCGCGGGCGACGTCGCCGGTGACGGAGAGTTGCAGGCGGGTCGGGCGGTCGCAATCCTGGAGCAGGCCGGCGACGATCGAGAGCGAGCGCGGCCGGCCGGCATGGCGCAGGAGGCCGAGATGGAAGCGCCGGTTCAGCTCGCCCCAATGCGCGACCTCACCGGCCGCAAGCGCCGCGCTGTACTCGTCGCGCAAGGCGCGCAGCTCCAAAAAATCCTCCTGGGTCAGATGACGGGCCGAGAGGATCAGCAATTGCGGCTCCAGGGAGACGCGGAGCTGAAACACGTCCTCGATCTCCTCGACCGAGAGCCCCGAGACCACCGCGCCGCGATGCGGCACGATCTTGACGAGGCCGCCGGCTTCGAGTTGCAGCAGCGCCTCGCGGATCGGGATCCGGCTGATGCCGAACTCCTCCGCCAGGGCGTCCTGGCGCAGCTGGAAGCCCGGCGCCAGGGTGCCCGAGAGGATGCGCTGGCGCAGGGCCTCGGCCACCGCCGCCGAGACGGTGCGGTGCCGCAGGCCCTCGGGGGAGGACAGGCCGGTCGTCCGGCGCGCCGTCACGGCCATGCTCGCATCCTCGCTGGTTCAGTCGAACGTATATTGTATACGATCCGGGATTTTCAAGCCGGTCAGAAGGTCGGCGGCGTGCAGGCGCTCACCACCTCGCAGGGATTCGGGCCGATGCAGCGGAAGCGGTGCGGCCGGCGGCTGGAGAAGTAATAGGCATCGCCCGGCCCGAGCACCCGGCGCTCGTCGTCCACCGTCACCTCCAGCCGCCCCGAGAGCACGATGCCGCCCTCCTCGCCGTCATGGACCAGCGGCACGCGGCCGGTATCCGCGCCGGGCTCGTAGCGCTCCTTGAGAAGTTGCAGGGCGCGGCCGAACAGGGTGTCGCCGACCTGGCGGTAGGAGATCCGCCCCTTGCCGATCTCGACCAGCTCCTCGCTGGCATAGAACGCCTTCTCGGTCCGCTCCGGCGTCAGGGAGAAGAACTCGGCGAGCCCGATCGGCACCGCGTCGAGGATGCGCTTGAGGGCGCCGACCGACGGGTTGGTCTGGCCCGATTCGATCAGCGAGATCGTCGAGTTCACCACCCCGGCGCGCTTCGCCAGCGCCCGCTGCGACAGGCCGTGCAGGAGGCGCACATGGCGCAGGCGCGCGCCCACCTCGTCGTTGGTCACCCCGGCTCCCCTGTTGAGGCTGTTGCGGATCGGGCAACACCTTAACCACGCAGCATGGTCCGTCAAAGGGTTGCGCCGACCCAGAAAAGGACTTGTTGCCCGTGCCGGAACGGTCTTGTCTGGGGGCGAAACCGCCCCAGACGACCCCGCCGGAGCCCCCCGCCATGAACGCCCATCCGCCGCGCCTCAACCGCCCGAGCCTCGACGCCTACTGGATGCCGTTCACGGCCAACCGCCAGTTCAAGGCGGCGCCGCGCCTGCTCGTGGCGGCCGAGGGCATGCACTACACGGCGGATGACGGGCGCACCGTCCTCGACGGCACCGCCGGCCTGTGGTGCGTCAATGCCGGGCACGGCCGCCGGCGCATCGCCGAGGCCGTCGAGCGCCAGCTCTCGACCCTCGACTACGCGCCCTCGTTCCAGATGGGCCACCCGATCGCCTTCGAGTTCGCCGAGCGTCTCGCCGCCATCGCGCCGGCCGGCACGCTCGACCGGGTGTTCTTCACCGGCTCGGGCTCGGAATCGGTCGATACCGCGCTCAAGATCGCGCTCGCCTACCAGCGCGCCATCGGCCAGGGCACGCGGACCCGGGTGATCGGGCGCGAGCGCGGCTATCACGGCGTCGGCTTCGGCGGCATCTCGGTCGGGGGGCTGGTCAACAACCGCCGGATGTTCCCGCTCCTGCCGGGCGTCGACCACCTGCGCCACACCCACGACCTGTCGCGCAACGCCTTCGTGCAGGGCCAGCCCGAGCACGGCGCCGATCTCGCCGACGACCTCGAGCGGCTGGTGGCGCTCCACGGCGCCGAGACCATCGCGGCGGTGATCGTCGAGCCGGTGGCGGGCTCCACCGGCGTGCTGGTGCCGCCGAAGGGCTACCTGGAGCGCCTGCGCGAGATCGCGACGAAGCACGGCATCCTGCTGATCTTCGACGAGGTCATCACCGGATTCGGCCGCCTCGGCGCGCCCTTCGCCACCGATTATTTCGGGGTCACCCCGGACCTCGTCACCACCGCCAAGGGGCTGACCAACGGCACGATCCCGATGGGCGCGGTCTTCGCCACCCGGGCCGTCCACGACGCGCTGATGCACGGGCCGGAGGGCGCGATCGAGCTCTTCCACGGCTACACCTATTCGGGCCATCCGGTCGCCTGCGCGGCCGGCCTCGCCACCCTGGAGATCTACGAGGAGGAAGGCCTCCTCACCCGCACGAAGCAGGTCCAGGCGCAGTGGCACGCGGCCATGCACGCGCTTCGCGACTGCCCGAACGTGATCGACATCCGCACCATCGGCCTCATCGCCGGCATCGAGCTGAAGTCCCGGGACGGGGCGCCGGGGGCCCGGGCCTACGACGTCTTCACCGATTGCTTCGAGAAGGGCCTGCTCATTCGCGTCACCGGCGACATCATCGCCCTGTCGCCGCCGCTGATCGCGGAAGCCGAGCACATCGACACCATGGCGTCGATGCTGGGCGACGCGCTGCGGCGGGCGGTGTGAGCGGCGGCTTTCCGCCCTATCCGCAGGGCAGTTCGGGAAAGAAAATGGCGCGGGATTCCGCCTCTCCCCGCGGGCGGGGAGAGGGCTGTGTCTCCGTTCAGGAGACGCAGCAAGCGGAGGCGAAGCCGGAGCGAGGGTGAGGGGGTGTTTCCGGAGGAGCCAAATCCGGCGCCTCCCCCTCACCCTCGCGGCGAACCTGCGGTTCGCTGCTCCCTGAGCCCCTTCGGAGCTCAGGCCTCTCCCCGCCCGCGGGGAGAGGGGAAACCAGCGCCTCGCCTTTTATCGTTCATGGCGCGCTGGATGACTGTGCCACTGCGCTCTACCCCCTCACCCCTCCCGCCGCATGAAGTCGAAGTCGCAGCCTTCATCGGCCTGGGTGACGGTGTCGTGGAACAGGCGGGCATAGCCCCGCGCCGCCCAGTCGGGCCGCGTCGGCGCGTCGAGGGCGGCGGCCCGGGCCGCGAGTTTGGCCTCGTCCACCAGGAGGTCGATGCGCCGTCCCTCGACGTCGAGCCGGATGCGGTCGCCGGTGCGCACCAAGGCGAGGGGCCCGCCCACCGCCGATTCGGGCGTGACGTGCAGCACGATGGTGCCGAACGCCGTGCCGCTCATCCGGGCATCCGAGATCCGCACCATGTCCTTGACGCCGGCCCGCGCCAGCTTCTTCGGAATCGGCAGGTAGCCCGCCTCCGGCATGCCCGGCGCGCCCTTCGGCCCGGCATTGCGCAGGACCAGCACGTCGTCGGCCGACACGTCGAGATCGGGATCGTCGATCCGCGCCGCCATGTCGGGAATCGACTCGAACACCACGGCCCGCCCCTCGTGCTGGAGCAGGCGCGGCGTCGCCGCCGAATGCTTGATCAGCGCGCCGCGCGGGGCGAGGTTGCCGGTGAGCACCGCCATCGCGCCGACCGGCTTGATCGGCTGCTGAGGCGAGCGGATCACGGTCTGGCCCGGCACCTCCTCGGCCGCCGCCACCACGTCGCGCAAGGTGGCGCCGGTGATGGTCGGGGCGTCGAGGTCGATCAGGTCGCCGAGTTCGCGCAAGAGCTTCGGCACGCCGCCGGCATGGTGGAAATGCTCCATGTAATGGTCGCCGGACGGCTTGAGGTCGACCAGCACCGGCACCTCGCGGCCGATCGCGTCGAGGCTCGCGAGGTCGAGGTCGATGCCGGCGCGGTTCGCCATGGCGGTGAGGTGGATCACCCCGTTGGTCGAGCCGCCGATCGCCTGCATGACCACCTGCGCGTTGCGGATCGCGGCCCTGGTCATGATCTGGCTCGGGCGCGGGCCGCCGGTCTTCGCCATCGCGGCGGCGACGGCCCCACTCGCCTCGGCGAGGCGGATCCGCTCGGCGTGAGGGGCCGGAATCGTGCCTGACATCGGGAGCGCCAGCCCCATCGCCTCGATCATGCAGGCCATGGTCGAGGCGGTGCCCATCACCATGCAGGTGCCGACCGACGGCGCGAGGCGCCCGTTGACGATCTCGATCTCCGGCTCGTCGATCTCGCCGGCCCGGTGCGCGCCCCAGAGGCGGCGGCAATCGGTGCAGGCGCCCAGAACCTCGCCGCGGTGATGGCCGACCACCATCGGGCCGACCGGAATCACCACGGTCGGCAGGTCGACGGAGGCCGCCGCCATCACCTGCGCCGGCAGGGTCTTGTCGCAGCCGCCGATGACGATCACCGCATCCATCGGCTGGGCCCGGATCATCTCCTCGGTGTCCATCGCCATCAGGTTGCGCAGGTACATCGAGGTCGGGTGGGCGAAGCTCTCGTGGATCGAGATCGTCGGGAACACCATCGGCATCGCGCCGGCCAGCATCACCCCGCGCTTGGCCGCCTCAATCAGCTGCGCGGCGTTGCCGTGGCAGGGATTGTAGTCGGAGGCGGTGTTGGTGATGCCGACGATCGGCCGGTCGAGGGCGTCGTCGGAATAGCCCGCCGCCTTGATGAAGGCCTTGCGCAGGAACAGCGAGAAGCCCGCATCCCCGTAGCTGGTCAGTCCCTTGCGCAGCCCCTTGGCCATAGTGGTCGTCCTCCCGGTTTGGTCGTTGCGGTCGGTTCTACGGCCGGGGGGAGGCGTGTCAACGAAGCCTCCGCGACGGCAGGCGGCGGATCTTTCGAGAGGTGTCGATCCGGAATCGCGGCGCTCAACGCCCGCGCCGCGACCAGCTCTCCGCGTTCACGGCGCCCCGCGGCACCTCGCCGGCCAGGATGGCCCGGACCTGCGCCACCGTGTCGAAGGCCTGCGCCTCGATCGCCGGCGGCGTGAGCCCGCCGATATGCGGGGTGGCGACGACGTTCGGCAGCCGGGCGAGGTCGGGCGAGGGCATCTGGTCGGGCGCGCGCCCGACATCCATCGCCGCGCCGGCGATCCGGCCCTCGGTGAGCGCCACGGCGAGCGCCGCCTCGTCGACGAGATTGCCGCGGGACAGGTTGATGAACACCGCGTCCCGGCGCATCCGCCCGAGAGCCGCCGCATCGATCAGGTTCTCGGTCTCCGCATTGGCGACCGCCAGGCATACGACGAAATCCGCATCGGCCATCAGCGTCTCGAACCCGACCTGCCGGACCCGCGGATCGCCGACCGTGACGTGGGGATCGCAGACCAGCACCTCCATGCCGAGCGGGACGGCCAGAGCCGCGAGGTTCCGGCCGATCGCCCCGTAGCCGACGATGCCCAGCCGGCTGCCCGCGAGCTGGCGCCCCATCCGCACCTCCGGCATCCGTCCGGCCCGGTAATCCAGCACCGCCCGCGAGATGCCGCGCGACAGGTCGACCATGAAGCCGAGCGCCAGTTCGGTGACCGCCGCGACGAAGCCCGGGGCGGCATGGGTCACCAGCACGCCGGCCCGGCTCGCCGCCGCCACGTCGATGGTGCGGATGTCGACCGCGCAGCGCAGGAACGCCCGGAGCTGCGGCAAGTCGGAAAAAATCCCGGCCGGGCCGGCGGTGGCCCGGTCGGCGATGACGAGATCGACGCCGTGCGCGGCCGCCACGAGGGCGGCGGCGTCGAGCGGGTCGTCGCCCTCGTACAGGACGACCTCGGCGAGGCCGTCGAGGGCGGCGAGCGCCCGCGGGCCGTAATAGTGCTCGCGGCTGTGCGGCGTATGCGTCAGGAGCACTTTCATCGTCGGTCCCCTTCGTCCCAAGATCGTGGTGCCAAGATCGTGGTGCCAAGATCGCTCACCCGGGATCGCGGTTCCACGATCGCCGACGATCGCGGTATCGGCCCGAGCCACCCAGGAGTTCATCCGCATGACAACGCCGTTCGATCCGGCCGCTTCGGGCTGGGAGGTCGTCGCGATGTCCGAGTTCATCGACCTGATCGGCCCGGTCTGGCAGCGGGAGAGCGAGGCCGGTCCGCTCTACGGGCTGCTGATCGCGGAGAAGCACCGCAACCGCAACGGCGTGGTCCATGGCGGCGTGATGGCGACGCTCCTCGACATGGCGCTGGGCCGCGTCGCGGCCGACGCGCAGGGCGGGCGCCGACAGGCGACGATCAACCTCGACCTGCAATTCCTCGAACCCGTCCAGGTCGGCGAGTTCCTGGTCGCCGAGTGCCGGGTGGTGCGGGCCACCCGCTCGATCCTGTTCATGCAGGGGCACCTGCGGGTCGGGGACCGGGTCTGCGCCGCGGCGCAAGGGGTCTGGAAGATCCTCGGGGCGTGACGCCCCCCGCCAGAGCATTTTCCGACGAAGGGGATACCGGTTCGTCGCAGAAAATGCGGCACGATCAAAAACCAGAAGCACCATCCGATCGCAACGCGATCGGATGGTGCTTCTGGTGGGCCTTGCGCGCGTCTCGCGTCATCGGCTCCTTGACGAACCTCCTGCCCGTCGGAGCGGCCGCCACGATGTCTGAAGCGAGTCCTCGTCCCCTCTCCCTTGCCGATCGCCTGGAGGCCAACGCGATCCTCGACCGGCTGGTGGCCGAGGAACCGACCTTCCCGGACGAGGATGCGCGCCGCCTGATCGCCCTCGTTCCCGTGCGCAAAGCCCGCCGCCTCACCCTGAATCTCGGCCTGCAGCGTCCCGGCACGAAATCCCGCGGCCACGCCGCCGGGCATGGCGACGTGGAACTGGAGGAGCCCGGCGAGACCACGACCTGGTCGAGCGATTCCCGGCCCGTCCTCCGGATCGGCGGCTACGAGGTCACCCACGTCCCCGGCACGATCGAGATCGCCCTGCTATGGTCGGAGACCCGGCTCGACCGGTCCGGCCAATCCTGCACCCTGAGCTACGACATCGTCACGGGCACGCCCCGGGAGATGCGGATCGCCCGCCAGGCGACGATCGGGTTCTTCGGGCTCCACGTCGCGACCGTCCGATACGTGCCGTGGAAGACCCCGCGGGCGGGTGGCTGAGGGGCGAGCGCGCCGCGGGCAGGGAAGTCGAGTGCGAAAGCCGACACTCGTCCGCTGCCGTCTTTCGAGGCGGCTTGCGCTGTGCGGCACAGCAAAACCGACACGACGGTGCAAATCAGGAAAAAAACGTCGCTTTTTTGCAATTACAGCGTCCCATCCGAATCAAGATGCGAACGGTTTTCCGGGTACGGAATTGAAAGATCAATCGATCCTTTTTCGATTGTCTCCGGCGGTTACTCACCCACCTTACTCATGCAGGGTCCGCCGATCCCTACCGGGAGGGGTCACCGTCCGGTTCGGCTTCCGGACCACGCACCGATGCGGGTAAGCACCGCCCGGAAGGCCGTTCGCCGGCAGGCCGGGCTTTTGCCCGTCACATTCCTCCCACCGGCCGGGCCGCCCGCATCCCGCGAGAAAGCATCCCATGGATCAGGCAAAGCCCACGGACATGACCAGGACCCGCGCGAGGATCGCCCGGTCGGGGGCGGGGCGGGCCGGTTTCGTCACGGTGCGGGGCGCGCGGGAGCACAACCTGCGCGACGTGGACGTGGAGATGCCCCGCGACGCCCTCGTGGTGTTCACCGGCGTCTCCGGCTCCGGCAAGTCGTCGCTCGCCTTCGGCACCCTCTACGCGGAGGCGCAGCGCCGCTACTTCGAATCGGTCGCGCCCTATGCCCGCCGGATGATCGACCAGGTCGGCGTGCCGGACGTCGATGCCATCGAGGGGCTGCCCCCGGCGGTCGCCCTCCAGCAGCAGCGCGGAAGCCCAAGCGCGCGCTCCTCGGTCGGCAGCGTCACCACCCTGTCGAGCCTGGTGCGGATGATGTATTCGCGCGCCGGCACCTACCCGCCGGGCCAGCCGATGCTGTTCGCGGAGGATTTTTCCCCCAACACGCCGCAGGGCGCCTGCCCGTCCTGCGGCGGCCTCGGCCGGGTCTACGGCGCCACCGAGGCCTCGATGGTGCCCGACCCGTCGCTGACGATCCGCGAGCGCGCCGTCGCGGCCTGGCCGCAGGCCTGGGGCGGGCAGAACCTGCGCGACATCCTGGTGAGCCGCGGCGTCGACGTCGATACGCCGTGGCGGGACCTGCCGCGGGCGCTCCGGGACTGGATCCTGTTCACCGACGAGCAACCGCAGGAGCCGGTCTATGCCGGGCTGACGCCGGAGCAGACGCGCCTTGCCCGCAAGCGCGGCCTGGAGCCGAGCTACACGGGTACCTTCACCAGCGCCCGCCGCCACGTGATGCACGCCTTCACCAATTCACAGAGCGCGCTGATGCGCCGGCGTGCCGCGAGCTACCTCGTGAGCGAGGATTGCCCAGCCTGCCACGGCAAGCGGCTCAAACCCGAAGCGCTCTCCGTCACCTTCGTAGGCCTCGATATCGGCGACCTCTCGCGGATGCCGCTCTGCGACCTCGCCGAGGCTCTTCGGCCGGCCGCCGAGGACAGTCTTCCCGAGGACGGCACGGATTCGGACGTTCTCGACCGCGAGGCGGGCCGGCGGGACCGGGCCGCGCGCCTCGCTGCCGGCGGATCGGCCCATGCGGCCGCGCCCGATACGCGGGCGACGCCGAATCTCTCGATCGAGAAGCGCCTCGCCGCCCAGCGCCTGGCCGCCGACCTCGTCGACCGGATCGGGACGCTCAGGAATCTCGGCCTCGGCTATCTCTCCCTCGACCGCGTCACCACGACCCTGTCCTCGGGCGAGCTGCAGCGCCTGCGGCTGGCCACCCAGCTGCGCTCGCAGCTCTTCGGCGTGGTCTACGTGCTCGACGAGCCGACCGCGGGCCTCCATCCCGCCGACGGCGACGCCATGCACGAGGCCCTGGCCGGGCTTCTCGAATCGGGCAACTCGCTCTTCGTCGTCGAGCACGACATCGGCACGATGCGCCGGGCCGACTGGCTCGTCGATGTTGGTCCTGCCGCTGGCGAGCATGGCGGCACGATTCTCTACAGCGGGCCGCCCGAGGGTCTGCGGGAGGTCGAGGACTCGCGCACGCGCCTGCACCTGTTCGGCCTCGCCGAACCGCCCGCCCGGCCCCGGCGGGAACCGACGGGGTGGCTGCGCCTGGAGGGCGTCACGCGCAACACCCTGCGCGGGGTCTCCGCCGCCTTCCCGCTCGGCTGCCTTACCGCCGTGACCGGCATCTCGGGCTCCGGCAAGTCGAGCCTCGTCAGCCAGGCGCTGCTCGATCTCGTCGGCGACCATCTCGGCCGCCCGGTCGAATCCGACGTCGAGCCCGAGGACCCGCTCGACGATGCCCCGGCGCCGACGCAAGGGCGCATCGCCGCCGGGATGGAGGCGATCCGGCGCCTGGTGAAGGTCGACCAGAAGCCGATCGGGCGCACGCCGCGCTCGAACCTCGCGACCTATACCGGCCTGTTCGACGCCGTCCGCAAGCTGTTCGCCGCCACCCCGGAGGCGCGGCGGCGCCGCTACGATGCCGGCCGCTTCTCCTTCAACGTCGCCAAGGGCCGCTGCCCGGTCTGCGAGGGCGAGGGCTTCGTCAGCGTCGAATTGCTGTTCATGCCGAGCGTCTACGCCCCCTGCCCGACCTGCCACGGCGCCCGCTACGCGCCGGAGACGCTGGAGGTGACCTGGAACGGCATGAGCATCGCCGACGTGCTCGGGCTCACGGTCGAGCGCGCCTGCGCGGCCTTCGCCGAGGAGCCCACGGTCCTGCGGCCGCTTGTGCTCCTGCGCGACCTCGGCCTCGGCTACCTGCGCCTGGGCCAGCCCGCCACCGAACTCTCCGGCGGCGAGGCCCAGCGGATCAAGCTCGCCACGGAATTGCAGCGCGGCCAGCGCGGCGGCACGCTCTACGTCCTCGACGAGCCGACGACGGGCCTGCACCCGACCGACGTGGACCGCCTGCTCGTCCAGCTCGCCGGCCTGGTCGATGCGGGCAACACCGTCGTCATGGTCGAGCACGACATGCGGGTGGTGGCCGCCGCGGACCACGTCATCGACATGGGCCCCGGCGCCGGCACGCTGGGCGGCCTGGTCGTGGCCGCCGGCCGACCGGAGGCGGTCGCCGCGACGCCGGAGAGCCGCACCGCGCCTTACTTGCGCGAGGAACTGGCGCTCGATGGCGGCCAGCAACGGAGCCCGGGTTGATATCAAAGGTCCAAGATGCTGATGCATCGTTTCGATCCCAGGCACGTCCGAGATCGACGGTGCCATCGATCCAAATCCTCAATCCCACCCACGACCTCATCCTGAGGTATTAGTCGATCGTAAATCGATCGACCTCGAAGGAGGGTTCCAGAAGTCTCTGCGCTCGCTGGAACCCTCCTTTGAGGCTCGCTTCGCTCACACCTCAGGATGAGGTCGCGAATGGGATGGAGACATTCGCTGACGATGCTGTCCTCACAGATCGAATGGGTTCTGCCTGTCCGGCACAGGTTTTCCCATCCCGGACCCCGAACGATGATGGATTCGGCATGACTGCCGCTCATCCGCACGAGGGTGTCGGGCACGGCACCGATCGTCACGTCATCCGCCGCCGGCGCATGGCGAGAAGCTCGGTCCCGAGCTGGTAGCGCCCCTCCCCGGCCAGACGCACGAGGCGCCGGAAATAGCCGCCCGGATTGCGAATCCGGTTCCGGCCCGACCCGACATCGTCGTCGTGCAGCTGTGCCACGACCAGCACCAGGATCGCCGCCTCGTACGGGCCCACGGCAGCGCAGGCCTCGGCCCAGGCGCTCGCATGCGCCCCGATCGTCGCCCTCAGCACCCGGCCGGCATCGAGGATCTCGTGTTCCTCGCGGAGATCGTCGCCCACCAGGTCGCGGACCACCGGGCAGGCCTCGACCACCAGCGCCGGCGACAGACCCGCCACCGGCCGCTCGACCGGGCGAGGCGCATCCGCCTTCCCCGACGAGTCCTTGCTCCAAGCCTCGGTAGGAGATCCTTTCTCTGTTTCTACGTGAGGGCACGTGTTGCCGTCACAGCCGGCTGCGTAGAAGCGATCCTCGACCATCCGGCGCAGTTCTCCCCAGGCCTCCAGAACCAGTTCCGGATCGCCCGCGCCGCGCCGGTCGGGCGTGGTCGCGTCGAGGCTCCCTTGCGCCTCGGCGAGGTCGGCGATCGTGGCGTCGGGATAGCGGGTCGCGAAGGCCTGCAGGGCTTCCGCCACGGCGCGCCGGTGCATCGTCACGAGATCGAAGGCCCGGCGGCGGCGCTCCCGCGCCTCGGCCCGCGCCTGGATCGCCAGCGCCCAGTCGCCCCGGCGCGCATGGAGCGGCGTCAGGTCGAAGCCGAAGGCGTCGAGGATCGTCCCGTCGCGGGACCGGATCGCGTAGCGCTTGCCGTTGGCGGAATCCTTCGGCGCGATGATCTCCAGGCCGACGAGGTCGCGGAGCGCATAGCGCACCGCACGCTCCGACAGCCCGGTGCGCGACACCAGGTACTCGTTCGACGGCCATACGATCAGGCGCGACCATTCCTGCTCGCCCCAGGTGGCGACGAGCTCGGACAGGACCAGCCGCAGCGACGGACGAAGGCCGAGCGCCTTCGCCGCCTCGCGGGCGGACGCCGACAGTTCCTTGCGCGTGACCGTACGCCCGTCCTCGAGGGCGCGTCTCTTCCCTGCGAGGGCGGCGCGCGTCAGCGGCCGGCCCCCGGTCTGAACCATCTCCACTCCACACCTCCTTGGACGGAGGCAAAGCGGGACCGTTCGCCCGAGAGGGCGTCATTGACGAGAAGGTCGGGAACCGCTAGAAGGAGGATGCCAATCCGGTCTTCAAGCGGCGGCTTCCCCAGCCCCCGTTATGAGATCCCAAAAAGCGCCGAGGTCCCCACCTCGGCGCTTTTTTGCTTTGCTGCGTCTACATCTGTTGTCCCACGAAAACCTGCTCGAGCGCGTGGATGATCGCGAGGCGCCGGTTCGGGAACTTGCCCTCACGCACCGCCGCGTCGATCGCCTGCTGCACCTGCGCCGGCACCCAGACGTTCGTCTCCGTCTCCCCGGAGGCCTTGCGGGCTTCGCGGAGCTTCTTGACGCGCTGAGACGGGGTATCGGCCATCGCTCTCGGCTCCACGACTCGTAACGTTACGAGTCGTGTCACGAGTCGGGCCTGCGCCGCAACGCGGAGTCGAGATTCGGCGGTGGATGTTAAATTCGATTCACAGACGAATCGGGCGTGGGGCCGCTGCGAGTCCCCTGGCATGGTGATCTGGCATCCCGACGCGGCTCCACCGGTCGATTCGTGAAGAGTTCCATGCGGGATTCGGGAGAATCGTCGGCAATAGCTTCGAATCGGTGGGTTGGTCTTGGGAGCGGCGGGGTTCACCGGGGTCAAGCGGGGGTGGGGTGCCTCTCTTCCCTCTCGCGGCGGAACTGGTCTGGAAACCGAAGAGGCGCGGGTTTCCGCCTCGCCCCGCGGGCGGGGCGAGGAGGGTTCCCGCGCCGCCTCGGTCAAAGCTTATCCCCAGACCGCGCCTCCTCGGCCGATCGGCCTAACCCCCGGCACGTTGTGAGAGCTAGGCTCCTCCGGATACCGTCGCGACGGCCGGGGGTACACCGGCGACGGGGTGAGACGGGATGCCGACGCGCAGGACGATCGTGCAGGGTCTGGGAGCGGGCCTGGTCCTGAGCCCCCTCCCCTTCCGCCGGGCCCGGGCCGACGCGCTGCGGCTGAGCATGGGCTCGCCGATGCCGCAGGCGCATCCGGCCACTACCTGCCTCGTCGAGGCGCTCGACGCGATCCGGGCCGAGAGCCAGGGCCGGATCGACATCACGCTCTATCCCGACAGCCAGCTCGGCAGCGAGCTGAGCATGCAGTCGCAGCTGCGCTCGGGCGCCATCGCCTTCACCCTCGCCTCGGCGAGTTCGCTCCAGACCCTGGTGCCCCTCGCCGGCATTCCGGGCCTGGCCTACGCCTTCTCGGGCTACGTGCCGCTCTGGGCCGCCCTCGACGGCGGGCCGCTGAGCGAGCGCATCCGGGACGCCCTGGCGAAGTTCGGCCTCAAGGCCTTCCGCGTCGTCGACAACGGGTTTCGCGACGTCATCACCGGCGCACGGCCGGTCGAGGCGGTGGCCGATCTCCAGGGCCTCAAGATCCGGGTGCCGCCGAGCCCGCTCCTGACCTCCCTGTTCCGGGCGCTCGGCGCCGCGCCGACCACCATCAACCTCGCCGAGACCTATGCCGCCCTGCAGACCCGGGTGGCCGACGGGATGGAGAACTCGCTGCCGCAGATCGAGGCGACGCGGGTCTACGAGGTCCAGAAGTACCTCTCGCGCACCGGCCATTCCTGGGACGGGCTGTGGATCCTCGCCCATGGCCGGACCTGGGATGCCCTGCCGAACGAGGCCCGCGCCCTGATCGGCCGCCACTTCGACACGGCGGTCGAGCGCCAGCGGCAGGCCTTCGTCCAGATGAACACGCAAGCCGAGGCGCGGCTGCGCGCCAGGGGCCTCGTCGTCACCAGGCCGGATCATGCGCCCTTCCGGGCCGCCCTGGAGCGGGCGGGCTACTATGCCGAGTGGAAGGGCCGGTTCGGCGCGGAGGCGTGGGGCGCGCTCGAGCGCTATACCGGCCCGCTCGGGGTGTGACTCGGGAGGGGCCTTCCTGGCGAGCCCCTGCCCTGCGGGCGGATGCCTTGCCCCGCTTCCCCCGTTTCGGGCAGCCTCCGGTCGAACGAAGCGAGCGGGGCAGGGCGTGACGATGAGCGAGCGGGCGGATTTCCTGGTGATCGGCCTCGGGGCCATGGGCAGCGCGGCGCTCTACCAGCTCGCCAGGCGCGGCGCCTCGGTGATCGGCCTCGACCGGTTCGCGCCCCCGCACACCATGGGTTCGAGCCACGGCGAGACGCGCATCACCCGGCAGGCGATCGGCGAGGGGCGCGATTACGTGCCCTTCGTCCTCGACGCGCACCGGATCTGGCGCGAACTGGAGGCCGAGACCGGCGAGAGCCTGCTTCACGCCTGCGGCGCCCTGGTGATGGCGCCCGGCAGCGGCACCAACTCGCATCACGGCAAGCCGGATTTCGTGCGCAACTCCATCGCGGCCGCCCGCGACTTCGGCATCCCGCACGAGGTGCTGGACGGGCGCGAGGTGGCCCGCCGCTTCCCGCAATTCCTCGGCCTCGACGGCGGCGAGATCGCCTATTACGAGCCCGGCGGCGGCTACGTCCGGCCCGAGGCCTGCATCGCCGCGCAGCTCAAGCGGGCCGCCGACCTCGGCGCCACGATCCGCACCGGAATCGAAGTGCTGTCGATCGCTCGAGACGGCGACGGCGTGCGGGTCGAGACCTCGGCCGGCACCTTCCTCGCCGGTGAGGTGGTGGTGTCGGCGGGCGCCTGGACCGCCCCGCTCCTCGGGGCGCCGTTCGACCGCCTGCTCGACGTGAAACGCCAGACCCTGCACTGGTATGCCCTCGACGAGACCAAGGCCTATGGTCCCGACGCGCCGGTCTATATCTGGATGCACGGTACGACGGACACCGATTACTTCTACGGCTTCCCGCCGCAAGCCGGCGAGACCAGCGTCAAGGTCGCGACCGAGCAATATGCGGACGGCACGACCGCCGACGCCGCCGACCGGACCGTCCATCCGGAGGAATCGGCCGGGATGTACCGGCACCACATTGCCGGGCGCCTCGCGGGGGCGACGCCGCAGGTCGTCCGGGCCGCCGCCTGCCTCTACACCGTCACCCCCGACCGGGGCTTCATCATCGACCGGCATCCGGGCAACGCCCGAATCCTGGTGGTGTCGGCGTGCTCCGGCCACGGCTTCAAGCACTCGGCCGGCATCGGCGCCGCCGCGGCCGAGGTGATGACCGAGGGGCGCAGCCGGGTCGACCTCCGGCCCTTCTCCCTCGACCGCTTCGCGCGGAGTTGACGCCCGCACCACCCTGGACGCTCGGCACAGACCTGACGGCTATACGTTTCAACAAAGCTACAATGCGATATCAGGTCGGGCCGCAAGGCTGGACCGACCCTTCACGCCTGCCGTTTCGATGATTCCGACCGCGCAACCGGGTGGCGACCTCGCGATGCAAGTGTTCGATCTCGCGCCCACCTCGCTGTGGCTGCAGGATCTCGGCGCACCGACATTGGGAGTCTGTTTGATGGCCTCAGGCGCCCGCTCCCACACACGACCTCATCCTGAGGTATCATACGCTTTCCGATTGATCGCTTCGCGATGCGGAAAGCGGCTTCGCTCAGGCGCCGCGCGGGCTGATGATCCGGAATCCGGACGTGATCGTCCGGATTCCGTATAGTCGATTGAAAATCGACTGACCTCGAAGGAGGGTTCCAGGGATCGTGAAGATGTCTGGAGCCATCCTTCGAGGATCCTTTCAGTCTGCGATCTCCGATCTCCAGTATCTCAGGATGAGGTCGAAGATGGGAAAAGCTCACAAAGCCGAGCGAACAGGCTCCGACGTGCCGCTCATCCCATGACCCCCGTCGCCGTCGTCTCGTAGCCCGCCAGTTCCTCGCGCACGACCGCGAGGAAGCCGTCGATGAGCGGGTTGTTGAGGTGGCGGCTCGGGAACAGGGCGTGGCCGTGGAACGGGATCTCGGGCCGGAACGGCCGGAAGGCGATGCCGCTGCGGCGGTAATCGTCGGCCGCGATCGGGTTCACGATGCCGACGCCCAGCCCCTGCTCGACCAGGGCGCAGATGGTCGCCCCGAACGGCGTCTCCAGCATCAGCTGGCGGCGGATGCCGGCGGCCTCGAAGGCGCGGTCGACCCGGGTCCGCGCCCCGTCCTCCAGGGACAGGGAGACGAAGGATTCCCCCTCCAGGTCCTCCGGCACGATGACGGCCCGTTCCGCCAGCCGGTGGCCGGGCGGCAGGGCGCACAGGCCCGGAATCGCGTAGAGCGGGCGAGACTCGATGAATGGCGTCTCGACGACGTTCGCCATGAAGCCGATGTCGCAATAGGAGGCCGACATCCAGCGCATCACCGTGCCGTCGCTTCCCATCTGCAGCGAGATCGCGACAGTCGGGAAATGCTCGCGATAGCGCCGGATGCAGCGCGGGATGAAGCCGAGCGCCATCACGGGCATCGCGGCGACCCGCAGGCGCCCGCTGCCGAACACCCGGATGTCGCGCGCGACCTGGGCCAGGTTCTCCAGCCCCAGGAAGCTGCGCTCGACCTCGCGGTAGAACGACAATCCCTCGTCGGTCGGGCGCAGGCGCCCGGCCAGACGCTCGAACAGGGTGAGGCCGGTCGCCGCTTCGAGTTCCGCGATCAGCCGGCTGACGCTCGGCTGCGAGGTGCGCAGGGCCTGTGCCGCCGCCGTCATCGATCCGCGCAGCATCACGACGCGGAAAGCCTCGACCTGCCTCAGATTCATGCATCACCCCATATCAGCCGTGAATAGCATGCGCAAAAACCAGCATTTGACCAGATAGGGGAAGCCCCACACACTGCTCGCCATGTCCGAGCAGATCGCCGTACAGATCCAGTCCCCGAGCGGGCTCTCCTGCCTGCGCTGCGACTTCGCGCTCCCCCTCGGAGACCACGACGCGGGGTGCCCGCGTTGCGCGGCCGAGGAGCACGCATCGAACCTGCGCCTCGTCTTTCGCGGTGCAGCACAGGGCCGGATCGTGTTGCCCCCGACCGGCGGCATCTCGCTCGGCGAGGGTGGAACACCGCAGGTCGAGGCGCCGGACCTTGCCGCCGAGGCGGGGCTAGGCCGGCTGTCCCTGAAGCTCGAATGGTGCAACCCGACCGGCTCGCACAAGGACCGGATGAGCGCCCCGCTGCTCGCCCGGGCGCGCGAGCGCGGCGCCACGCTGGTGGCGGCGGCCTCGAGCGGCAATGCCGGCGTGTCGCTGGCGGCCTATGCGGCGCGGGCGGGACTGGCGGCCGAGATCGCCACGACCCCCTCCATGCCCGACGGCGCCCGCCGGGCGATCCGTGCCACCGGCGCCCGGCTGGTCGAGGTCGCCGACACTGCGGCGCGCTGGGAGCATGTCGGGCGGCTCGCCGCCGAGGGGGCCTTCGCCGCCACCAACTACCGGCGGCCGGCTTTGGGCACCAACCCGTTCGGGATCGCCGGCTACAAGGCGCTCGCGGCCGAGATCGCCGCCGACGGTTTGCCCGACCTCGTCGTGGTGCCGTGCGCCCGGGGCGACCTCTTGTCGGGGCTGCTGCTCGGATTCCAGGAACTCGGGCGCGGGATGCCGCGGCTCGTCGCCGTCGAGCCGTTCCCGCGCCTCGCCCGCGTCCTCGCCGGGGCCGATTATCGCGAGTCGTTTCCGGGCCGGACGGCGCAGCTGTCGATCGGCGGCGACACCGTGACCTTCCAGGCGCTCCACGCCCTGCGGGAGAGCCGCGGCACGGCGGTCGTCGTCGACGACGCGGCCGCGCGGGCCGCGCAAATGCGCCTTGGCCGGGCCGGTCTCCACGCCGAGCTCTCCGCCGCCGCCGGCGTCGCGGCCCTGTCCGTGCTTGGCGCCGAGGGCGCGCTCACCGGCCGTCACGCCGTCGCGGTCCTGACCGGCTCCGGCGCGGGCGCCATGGACGCACCGACCGACACGAATCCATTCGACCAGAGAGGACCCCGATGACCCTGCTCCGGCACCTCGCCCGCACCGCCCTTGCGGCCGTCACTCTCGCCGCCGGCCTGTCCGCGGCGGCCGCCCAGGCGCTGCCGCCGCTGCCGAAGGCGATCCAGGCCGCGGGCGTGCTGCGGGCCGGGGTGCGCTGCGATCAGCCGCCCTACGGCTACAAGGACGAATCGGGCAACTTCGCCGGCATCGAGACCGACATGGCGATCCAGATCGCCGCCTGGGCCTTCGGCTCCCCGGACAAGATCGAGCTGACCTGCGTCACCGCCGAGAACCGCATCCCGCAGCTGATGGGCAAGAAGGTCGACATCCTCATCGCCACCCTCGGGGTGACGCCGGAGCGGGCCCGGGTGATCGAGTTCTCGAAGCCCTACCGCTGGGGCGGCTCGGACATGCTGGTCGCGAAGGACAGCCCGATCAGGAAGCTCGACGACGTCGCCGGCAAGACCGTGATCATGCTCAAGGGCTCGACCCAGGCGAAGTGGTTCGAGGACAACATGCCCAAGGTCGAGACCTTGAGGCTCAACACCGCCTCGGACGCCCTCCAGTCACTCAAGCAGGGCCGCGGCGACGCCTATACGCACGATGCCGCGACCCTGGTGGTTGTCGCCGCCAAGGACCCGTCCTTGCGCCTCGTCGGAGAATCCTTCGCGGTGACGGATGCCGCCGCGGGCCTGCGCAAGAACGATCCCGAATGGCTCGCCTATGTCGATGCGGCGCTCGCCCGGATGAAGGCGGACGGTCTCTACGCGAAGTGGGTCGACAAATGGGTGCCGGCCGACCTGCGCCCGTTCTACGCCGAGGCCTTCACGAAGCCGAAGCCGACGGCGCGCTGAGGGCCTGAGCCTCCTCTACGCAGAGGCTGTCCGGGGATAGGCAAAGGCGCAGGTTTTCCCCTCCCCCCTCTGCGGGGGAGGGTGCCCGGCGGAGCCGGGTGGGAGAGGGGCAGCGCGACGATGCTCCAGGTGGCGTCCGTCATCACGGTCGCGACCTCTCCGGAACCGGCGTCCCCTCTCCCGCCCCACTCCGTGGGGCACCCTCCCCCGCAGAGGGGGGAGGGGGAAACCCGCGCCACACCCTTCCCGGGCTGCCCTGGCACGAGGGAAGAAGAGAAAGCTACAGCGTCTACAGCGGGTTGGCTCTCGTAGACGACCGACCGATCCGCCACCCCCCGACCACGAAGAGAGGCCGGCATGGAGTTCGATCTCGCCTACCTGATGGCGCAGGGGCCGGCGCTCATGCGCGGCCTGTGGCTCACGGTGCAGGTCAGCCTGATCGCGATCGTGCTCTCCGTCATCCTCGGCCTCCTCGGCGCGGCGGTGCGGGTGCTCGAGGTGCCGGTGCTCGGCCGGGTCGTGGCGGGCTATGTCGAGTTCATCCGCAACACGCCGATGCTGGCGCAGCTGTTCTTCATCTTCTACGGCCTGCCCGGCATCGGCGTGAAGCTGTCGCTGTTCTGGTCGGGCGTGCTGTGCCTGACGCTGTGGGCGGGCGCCTACCAGATCGAGAACCTGCGCGGCGGGCTTGCCACCGTGGGCAAGGGCCTGCGCGAGGCCTCCTATGCCCTCGGGCTCACGCCCTGGCGCTTCTTCCACCTCGTCGCCGCGCCACTGGCGATCCGGGTGGCGCTGCCGGCGATGCTCAACACCGCGATCTCGCTCCTGAAGAACTCGTCCTACCTCCAGGCGATCGGGCTCGCCGAACTCACTTTTGTCGCGATCGACCGGATCTCGATGGATTTCCGCACCCTCGAGATGTTCGCGGCGATCTGCGTGATCTACCTCGCGCTGGTCCTCGCCCTGTCGTTCCTCGCGAGCCGGCTCGAATGGCGGCTCAACGCGCCGTTCCGGCACTGAAGGGGCGCAATCGATGGATCTCCTCGTCCGGAACCTGCCCTTCATCCTCCAGGGCCTCGGGCTGACCCTGGCGCTCTCGCTCACTACGCTCCTCTTCGTGACGCTCCTGTCCGGGCTCCTCGGCATCCTGGCGACTTTGCGGTTCCGGGCCTTGCGCATCCTGGTGCGGATCTGGGTCGAGCTGTTTCGCGACATCCCGCTGATCGTGAACATCTTCCTGGTGTTCTTCGTCGCGCCCCTCGCCGGCCTCGACCTGACGCCGTTCTGGGCGGTGACGGTCGGCCTGTCGCTCTGGGGCAGCGCCAACGGCGCCGAGATCGTGCGCGGCGGCCTCAACGCCGTGCCGCGCCACCAATGGCAGAGCGCGGCGGCGCTCGGGCTCAAGACCTGGGAGGTCTACGGCTTCATCACCGGCCCGCAGGCGTTGCGGGCCATCCTGCCGCCCTTCGTCGGGCTGCTCACGCTCCTGATCCAGGCGACCTCGCTCGGCGCCCTCGTCGGCGTCGGCGAGTTCTTCAAGGTCGGCCAGATCATCGTCGAGCGCACCACGATGATGGAGGGCTGGAACCCGGCCTTCCTCGTCTACGGCGCCGTGCTCGTCACCTATTTCGTGATCTGCTCCGGCCTGTCCTGGTTCGGCCGCTGGCTCGAACGGCGCCTCGGCCGGACTCAAAGCCGTCCCGTCCCCGCAGCCTCCGCCGCGACGGCACCCGCCCCGCAGCTTCCCTGAACCCTGGCGCGACCGGCCGCGGCCGGCCCGGCCCTAAGATCTAACAAAAAGGTCTCAGCCATGGAATCGAAGGTCAGCCGCCGGCTCACCGAGCCGGTCGCCAAGGAAGTGTGCGAGCACATCTACGCGCCGCGCCTGGCACGCGACTTCCACGCCGTGTTCGCGGCGATGACCGACCTCAACCAGGCCCACGTGCTGATGCTGGCGGGGTGCGGGTTGATCGCCCCGGCCTCGGCCCGGGCGCTGGCGGCGGGCCTGCTGCGGATGGAGGAGGAGGGCCCCGGCGCCGTGCCCCTCGATCCCGAGCGCGAGGATTCGTACTTCAACTACGAGGCGCAGCTGATCCGGCTGATCGGCCAGGATGCCGGCGGGCGGATGCACATCGCCCGCAGCCGCAACGACCTGACCTCCGCCCTCGACCGGATGCGGGCCCGCGACCTCCTGCTCGATGCCGGCCAGGCGCTGCTCTCGGTCGAGGAACATGCCCTCGACGGCGCCTACCGGTTCCGCGACGTGGTGATGCCCGGCTACACCCATCTCCAGCCGGCCCAGCCCGTCACCTACGGCTTCTACCTCGCGGGAATCGCCCAGGCGCTGGCGCGGGATTTCGGCCGCCTGTCGGATGCCTGGGCCCGCACCAATCTCAGCCCGCTCGGGGCGGGCGCGCTCGCCGGCACCGCCTTCGCGATCGACCGGGATCGCCTTGCCGCGAGCCTCGGCTTCGACGGGCTCGTCGAGAACACCCTCGATGCCGTCGCGACCCGCGATTTCGGCCTCGAGATCCTGGCCGGCCTGTCGCAGGTCGCGATCGGCTGGAGCCGGGTGGCGCAGGATTACCACGTGCTGGTCTCGCACGAGTTCCAGACCATCGAGTTTCCCGACCGGGTCACCGGCACCTCCAGCATCATGCCGCAGAAGAAGAACCCGGTGGTGCTGGAGCACCTGAAGGGCAAGGCCGGCCAGATGCTCGGCCTCTACGTGGCGGCGGCGAGCGCCGTGAAGGGCACGCACTTCACCAACACCATCGACGGCAACCGCGAGACGATGCGCGGGGTGTGGGAGGCCGGCGAGGAAACCCTGCGCTGCCTGTCCCTGTTCGACCTCGTCATCGCCACCGCCCGGCCCAACGCCGCCCTGATGCGCCGGCGCGTCACCGAGGATTTCGCCTCCGCCACCGACCTCGCCGATCTGATGGTGCGCGAGGCCGGCCTGTCCTTCCGCGAGGCGCACCACGTCGTCGGCGCGGTGGTGCGGGCGGCGATGGATGCGGGCCTCTCCGCCGACGGCATCACGCCGGACATGGTCGACGAGGCGGCCCAGGCCCAGATCGGCCGGCCCCTCGGGCTCTCCGGCGAGGCGGTGCGGGGGAGCCTCGATCCGGCTGCGAGCGTCGCCGCCCGCACCCTGCCGGGCGGTCCGGCACCGGAGGCGGTCGCCCGCGCGGTCGAGGCGGCGCAACGACGGCTGGAGACGCGCCGCGCCGCCCTCGTCGCCCGGCGCACGGGGCTCCAGGCGGCGCGCGACGCGCTCAAGCGGGCGGTGCGGGAGCTGGCCGCATGACCACCGAACCGCTGATCTCCCTGCGTGGGCTGACGAAGCAGTTCGGGGCGTTCCGGGCCTTGCGCGGCATCGACCTCGACGTCGCGGGGGGCAGCGTCGTGGTGCTGATCGGCCCGAGCGGCTCGGGCAAGAGCACGCTGATCCGCTGCATCAACGGGCTGGTGCGGCCCGATGGCGGCAGCCTCCGCGTCGCCGGCCGTGCGGTCGATCTCGGCGACGAGGGCGCCTGGCAGCGCCTGCGCACCGAGATCGGCATGGTGTTCCAGGACTACGCCCTGTTCCCGCACCTCACGGTCCTGCGCAACATGACGCTCGCGCCGATGCGCCGCCTCGGGCTGTCGCGGGCGGAGGCCGAGGCGCAGGCCCGGGCCCTGCTCGCCCGGGTCGGCCTCGCCCACAAGGCGGAGGATCATCCGGGTGCGCTCTCGGGCGGCCAGCAGCAGCGGGTCGCGATCGTGCGGGCGCTCGCCATGCGGCCGAAGGCGATCCTGTTCGACGAGCCGACCTCCGCCCTCGACCCCGAGACGATCGTCGACGTGCTCGACGTGATGCGCGGGCTCGCCCGCGACGGCACCACCATGGTGGTGGTGACCCACGAGATGGGATTCGCCCGCGAGGTCGCCGACCGCGTCGTCTTCATGGCCGAGGGCGCCATCGTCGAGGAGGGCTCCCCGGATGCCCTCTTCGGCGCGCCCCGTCACGCCCGCACGCAAAGTTTCCTCTCCTCCCTTCGCTCCGAGGCCCTCCATGCCTGATCCGGCCGCCCTCCTCGCCGAGGGCTTCACCACCGATCCGTACTGGTGGGACGCCGCCGCGCCTGAGACCGCCCGCGACCCGCTGCCCGAGGAGACCGACGTCCTCGTCGTCGGCTCGGGCTATTGCGGCCTCTCGGCGGCGGCGGAACTCGCCCGCAGCGGCGTCGCCGTCACGGTGGTCGACGCCGAGGAACTGGGGGCCGGGGCCTCGACCCGCTCCGGCGGCATGGTGTCGAGCGGGCAGAAGCTGGTGATCGGCGGCGCGATCAAGGGCGTCGACGCCGCCCGCATGGCGCGGCTCTTGGAAGATTCTCTCTCCTCCTACGAGCACCTGAAGACGCTGATCCGCGAGGAGGCGCTCGACGCCGATCTCGGCGTCGTCGGCCGCTACTTCGCGGCCTACGTGCCGCGCCACTACGATCGGCTGCGCCGCAACGGCGAATTGCTGGCGCGCCATACCGGCGTCACCGTCCACGAGATTCCGCGGAGCCGCCAGCACGAGGTGACCGGGACCGATTTCTACCACGGCGGCATCGTCATCGACGATTACGGCGGCCTGCATCCGGGCAAGTATCACCGGGCCCTGCGCGCCCTCGCCCGGCGCCACGGCGCGACCTTGCGCTCGCACGCCCCGGTCCTGGCGGTAGAGCCCCTGGAGGGCGGGCAGTTCGCCGTCGAGACCGGGCGCGGCCGGATCCGGGCCCGGCACGTCCTCTACGGCACCAACGGCTACAGCGACCGGGCGAGCCCGTACCTGCGCAAGCGCGTGGTGCCGGTGCGCAGCTACCAGATCGCCACCGAGCCGCTGCCGCGGGCGCTGATGGACGCGATCAATCCCGGCCGGCGGATGATCACCGATTCGCGCCGCGAGCTGATCTATGCCCGGCCCTCGCCCGACGGCACCCGCCTGCTGTTCGGCAGCCGGCCGGGGATGTTCACGGTCCCGGAACGCGAGGCGGCGCCGAAGCTTCACGCCCTGATGCGGGCGGTGTGGCCGCAACTCGCCGAGACCCGGGTGACGCATTGCTGGAGCGGCAAGGTCGGCATGACCGCCGACAAGCTCGCCCATCTCGGCCGCCGGGACGGCATCGATTTCGCGATCGGCTGCAACGGCAACGGCGTGGCGCTGATGACCTATCTCGGCCATCAGGCGGCGCTGAAGCTCCTCGGCCGCCAGAACCGCCCGAGCGCCTTCGATTCCCCGAGCTTCGCCGCCGTGCCGGTGCCGTTCTACGACGGCCGGCCGTGGTTCCTGCCGGTGGTGAGCGGGTGGTACCATCTTCGGGATGCGGTGGAGCATCGGCTGGCGCGGTCGTGACGGCGGGCCGCACATCTGGAGGTCTGTCCGAGGAAAGGATCGCGCGGGTTTCCCCCTCTCCCCGCGGGCGGGGAGAGGGCCGCTGACCCCTCGTCGGGTCAGCGGCAAGCCCGAAGGGCGAGGGTCAGGGGGTGTCTCCGGAGGAGACTCCTCCGGCACCACCCCCTCACCCTCGCTCCGGCTACGCCTGCGCTTGCTGCGTCCCCTGGACGGTGACGCAGCCCTCTCCCCGCCCGCGGGGAGAGGAGATGTCCCGCGCCTTCCTGTGCGCCGGACAGCCCCCCTCACCCCGCATACGGCGGCGCCGTCATCGACTGCCGCACCGCCTCGACGAGGTCGAGGGCGACCGGGGACGGGCTGCGCTGGGGCGGAAACACCGCCGCGAACTCGAACTCGATGCGCGGCACGAAGGGGCGCACCACCACCCCGCGGCCCTCGAATTCCCGGGCGGTGAACGGATCGGAGATCGCCACCCCGATTCCCGACGAGACCAGCCCGCACAGGATCTCCGACAGGGCGGTCTCGATGCGCAAGACTCGCCGCACCCCGTCGCGGTGGAAGGCCTGGTCGACGAGGTGGCGCCCGGTCGAGCCGGCGGTGAGCGACACGAAGGTCTCGCCCTCGAAGTCCCGCGGCCCGAGCTCGGCCTTCTCCGCCAGCCGATGGCCCTCCGGCAGCACCGCGACCCGGGCCACCGCCGGCAGGCGCCGGCTCGGCACGCCGTCATGGGCGATCGGCACCTCGGCAAAGCCGACATCGCACTGGTTGTTGGTCACCCAGTCGACTACGATCGGAGAGATCACCCCGAACAGCGACAGGTTCAGGTTCGGCCGGTCCTTGAGGAAATGCCCGGCGAGCCGCGGCAGGTAGCCGTTGGCGAGCGCCGGCAGGGCCGCGACCCGCAGGAACCCGGTGCGCCGGGAGCGGATTTCTTCCGCCGCCGCGCCGATCCGCTCCAGCCCGACGAAGGAGCGTTCGACCTCCGTATAGAGCGCGGTCGCGGCTGCCGTCGGAACCAGGCCGGTGCCGCGCTTCTCGAATAGCGGCATGTTGAGCAGCGCCTGGAGGTCGCGCAGCAGCCGGCTCACCGCCGGCTGCGTCACCCCCATCAGGGCGGCGGCCTCGGTGACGCTGCCGGTGAGCATCGTGGCGCGGAAGGCCTCGACCTGCCGCAGGTTGATCCGTGCCATTCGCCCCTCCCCCTCGCCGATGCGAACCATAACATTTCGACATGAAGAGGACTCCATTTCGCATTGGACGATTCTCCGCCGGCCCGGCACCTTTTTGCCCATCGGCGCGCCATGGCACATTCTTGTGCAGCGCCGTATCGCGACCGCGAGAGGAGACAGGTCCTTGGTGAAGCAGCTCGGCCTTCTGACCGCCCTCGGCCTCACGGCCCTGGCCACCTCCCTCGCCCCCGCCATGGCGCAGCAGCAGACGCTCTACGTCGCCGGCTATGGCGGCTCGTTCGAGAAGACGATCCGCACCGAGGTGATTCCGGCCTTCGAGAAGGCCCACGACGTCAAGGTCGAGTACGTCGCCGGCAACTCCACCGACACGCTCGCCAAGCTCCAGGCGCAGAAGGGCAACCAGCAGATCGACGTCGCCATCGTCGATGACGGCCCGATGTACCAGGCGATCCAGCTCGGCTTCTGCGGCAAGGTCGAGGGCCTGCCGGCCGACCTCTACGATCTCGCCCGCTTCAAGGACGACAGGGCGGTGGCCACCGGCCTCGTCGCCACGGGCCTGATGTACAACACCAAGGTCTTCGCCGAGAAGGGCTGGGCGCCCCCGACCTCCTGGAACGACCTCAAGGATCCGAAATACCGCCAGACCCTCGTCATCCCGCCGATCAACAACACCTACGGGCTCAACGCCCTGGTGATGCTGGCGAAGATGAGCGGCGGCAGCGAGAAGAACGTCGATGCCGCGTTCAAGATCTTCAAGTCCGAGATCAACCCGAACGTGCTCGCCTACGAGCCGTCGCCCGGCAAGATGACCGAGCTGTTCCAGTCCGGCCAGGCGCTGATCGCGGTCTGGGGCACCGGGCGGGTGCAGGGGCTGGCCAATACCGGCTTCCCGGTCGATTTCGTCTATCCGAAGGAGGGCGCGGTGGCGCTCCTCACCGCCGCCTGCCCGGTGGCGAAGCCCAAGGCGTCGCCGCTGGCCAACGCCTTCATCAAGGCGCTGCTCGATCCCAAGGTGCAGCTCACGATGCTGAAGGAATACGGCTACGGCCCGGTGCTGAAATCGGTCGAGGTGCCGCCGGAGATGGTCAAGATGGCCCCCGTCGGGGCGCGGGCCGCCGCTCTCTACACCCCGGACTGGACCGTGGTGAACGAGAAGCGCGAGGAGTGGACCAAGCGGTGGAACCGGGAGGTGGAGCGGTGAGAAAACCGCGTCCTTCGGCAGTTTTCAGAGACTCGCGCATGTCCGCATAGGACGCGGGTTTCCCCCTCTCCCCGCGGGCGGGGAGAGGCTTGAGCACCCCTTGTCGGGTGCTCAAGGAGCCCGCAGGGCGAGGGTGAGGGGGTGTTTCCGGTAAGAGCCTCACTCGTCGACACCCCCTCACCCTCGCTCCGGCTTCGCCTCCGCTTGCCGCGTTCCCTGAACGGGAACACGGCCCTCTCCCCGCCCGCGGGGAGAGGAGTAGGCCCGCGCCATTCCTTCTCCCGGACAGCCCCGGACCCTTCGCATGACCCCCCTCCCCCGCTCCGCCCCGCTGCTCGAACTCGAGCACGTCGCCAAGGCCTTCGGCCCCCATGTCGCGGTCGAGGACTTTTCCCTCGCGGTCGCGCCCGGCGAGTTCGTGTCGTTCCTCGGCCCCTCGGGCTGCGGCAAGACCACGACGCTCCAGATGATCGCCGGCTTCCTCCAGCCCTCCCGCGGCACGATCCGGCTCGAGGGCCGCGACCTGACGAGCGTCCACCCGTCGAAGCGCGGGCTGGGCATCGTCTTCCAGAGCTACGCGCTCTTCCCGCACATGAACGCCGCCGAGAACGTCGCCTTCGGCCTGGAGATGCAGCGGGTCTCGAAGGCCGAGCGCACCGAGCGGGTCCGCGCCGCCCTCGCGATGGTGGGGCTCGCCGGCTACGAGGACCGCCATCCGCGCCGGATGTCCGGCGGCCAGCAGCAGCGGGTGGCGCTCGCCCGCGCCCTCGTCATCCGCCCGAGCGTGCTGCTCCTCGACGAGCCGCTGTCGAATCTCGATGCCAAGCTGCGCGAGGAGATGCAGATCGAGCTGCGCCAGATCCAGCGCAACCTCGGCACCACCACCATCCTCGTCACCCACGACCAGGGCGAGGCCCTGTCCCTCTCCGACCGGATCGTGGTGATGAGCAAGGGCCGCATCGAGCAGATCGGCACGCCGCAGGACACCTACGAGCGCCCGGCCTCGGCCTTCGTGGCGCAGTTCCTCGGCAAGACCAACGACTTTGCCGCCCGGGTCGAGGGCACCGCCCCCGCCCGGCTCGTCGCCGGCGGCTGGAGCGCCCCGGCCCCGGTGGGGGTGCGCGGCCCGGTGACGGTCAGCGTCCGCCCCGAGCGGATCGGATTCTCCGAATCCGGCCTGTCGGCCCGGGTCGCCGCCCGCATCTTCCAGGGCAATCACTGGCTGTTCCAGTGCGAGACCGAGTGCGGCCCGGCGATCGTGGTGCGCCCCAACGATGGTCTCCCTCAGCCCGGCGAGGGCGAGGCGGTGCGCCTCGCCTGGCGTCCCGAGGACATGAGCGTGAGCACGGGGGCTGCCGCGTGAGCGCCGCCGCGACCACCTCGCTCCCGGCCGCTGCCCCGGCGATGGTGCCCGAGCCCCGCGCCAGCCGCGCGCCGCTCTGGCTGATCCTGCCGGCCCTGATGCTGTTTACCGGCGTCGTGCTGGTACCGCTGGCGATGACGGTGCTGCTCTCGTTCCACGATTGGGGCCAGTACAAGGGCATCGAGCCTGTGCTGGTCCTGAAGAACTGGCAGGAGATCGCGACCGATCCGTACTATGCCGAGATGTTCGGGCGCACACTCCGCATCGCGCTGATCACCACATTCGTCACCGCGCTCCTCGGCGCGCCGGAGGCCTATATCCTCAACCGGATGAGCGGGCGCTGGCGCGGGATCTTCCTTCTCCTGATCCTCGGGCCGCTGCTGATCTCGGTGGTGGCGCGCACGCTCGGCTGGGCGCTCCTGTTCGGCGGCTCCAACGGGCTCGCCAACAAGCTCCTGATGTCGCTCGGGGTGATTGCCTCCCCCCTCCCCTTCCTGTTCACCGAGACCGGGGTGGTGATCGCCCTCGTCCACGTGATGATGCCGTTCATGGTGCTGTCGGTCTGGGCCGCGCTCCAGCGCCTCGACCCGCAGGTCGAGCACGCGGCGATGTCGCTCGGCGCGGGCCCCGTCACGATCCTGCGCCGCATCGTCCTGCCGCAGGTCATGCCGGGCGTGCTGTCGGGCGCCATCATCGTGTTCTCGCTCTCGGCCAGCGCCTTCGCGACGCCGGCGATCATCGGCGGGCGCCGGCTCAAGGTCGCGGCGACGCTGGCCTATGACGAGTTCCTCAACACCCTGAACTGGCCGCTCGGCGCCGCGGTGGCGGTGCTGCTGCTGCTCGGCCTGATCCTGATCGTCGTCGGCGCCAACGCGCTGGTCGAACGCCGCTACGCCGAGGTGTCCGCATGAGCCGCAACGGCCCCCTGGCGCTCGCCTTCCACGGCCTGTTCGTCACCTTCATGCTGGCGCCGATCGTCGTCGTCTGCCTCGTCGCCTTCACGCCGGAAGGGTTCCTCTCGCTGCCGACGAATGGATTCTCGCTGCGCTGGTTCAGGGCGATCGCCGACTACCCCGAATTCGTCCACGCCTTCTGGGTCAGCCTCGGGCTCGGCGCGCTGTCGTCCCTCGTCGCGGTGCTGGTCGCGGTGCCGGCCGCACTCGCGCTCACCCGCTACCCGGTCCCGGGCCGGGCTGCGCTCCAGGCCCTGTTCCTGTCGCCCCTGATGATCCCGCACGTGGTGCTCGGCGTCGCCTTCCTGCGCTTCTTCACGGCGCTGAATCTCGGCGGCACCTTCCTGGCACTGCTCGCCGCCCACATCGTCGTGGTGTTCCCCTTCGCCTTCCGGTTGACGCTCGCGGCGGCGGCCGGGCTCGATCCGGCGCTGGAGCGGGCGGCGGTCTCGCTCGGGGCCGGTGGATTCACGCTGTTTCGCCGGGTCACCCTGCCGCTGATCCTGCCGGGCGTCGTGAGCGGCTGGGCGCTCGCCTTCATCCAGTCCTTCGACGACCTGACCATGACGGTCTTTCTCGCCGCGCCCGGCACCGAGACGCTGCCGGTGCGCATGTTCCTCTACATCCAGGACAACATCGACCCGCTGGTCACCTCGGTCTCGGCTTGCGTCATCGCCGTGACCATGGCGTTCCTCGTCGTCCTCGATCGCCTCTACGGCCTCGACCGCGTGCTCGCGGGCAAGGGAAGCCACTGAGCCAGCCGCGTACAGGAGTTCACCATGTCCAGGGATTACGACGTCGCCGTGATCGGCGGCGGCCTGCTCGGCTCGGCCATCGCCTGGGGCCTCGGCCGGCTCGGGCAGAGGGTGGCCGTCCTCGACGAGGGCGACGTCGCCAAGCGCGCCTCGCGGGCGAACTTCGCCCTCGTCTGGGTGCAGAGCAAGGGGCTCGGCATGCCGGCCTATACCGACTGGACCGTGCGCGGGGCCCAGAGCTGGGCCAACCTCGCCGCGGCGCTCCGCGAGCAGACCGGTCTCGACGTGTGCCTGCAGCAGAATGGCGGCTTCCACCTCACGCTGGGTGAGGCCGAGTACGGCCGCCGCGCCGATCTCGTCGCCCGGATGCACAACCAGCTCGGCGCCGACGGCTACCGGATGGAGATGGTCTCGGCGGCGCAAGCCGGGCGGGCCCTGCCGGGCCTCGGGCCGGAGGTCTCCGGCGGCAGCTTCTGCCCCCTCGACGGCCACGTGAATTCGCTGCGCACCTACCGGGCGCTGCATGCCGGCATGAAGGCCTTCGGCGTCGATTACCTGCCCGAGCGGCCGGTCTCACGCATCGACCGCGAGGGCGGGGAGTTCCGGCTGGCGACGCCCGCCGGCGAGGTGCGCGCCGCCAAGGTCGTGCTCGCCGCCGGCAACGCCAACCAGGACCTCGCCCCGATGGTCGGCCTCTCGGCGCCGATGGGCCCGACCCGGGGCCAGATCCTCGTCACCGAGCGCACCGCGCCGTTCCTGCCCCACACGCTGGCGACCCTGCGCCAGACCGACGAGGGTACGGTGATGATCGGCGACAGCAAGGAGGACATCCTCGACGACCGCTCGATGCGCCAGGGCATCAATGCGGTGATGGCCGACCGGGCGCAGCGCACCTTCCCGCATCTCGCCCGGCTCAACGTGGTGCGGACCTGGTCCGGCATCCGGGTGATGCCGCGGGACGGCTTTCCGATCTACGACCAGTCCGAGACCCATCCGGGCGCCTTCGTGACCTGCTGCCATTCCGGCGTGACGCTGGCTGCCAACCACGCCTTCGAGATCGCCCGGATGGTGGCGGAGGGGGGCCTGGAGCCGGACCTGGTCGGCGCCTTCACGGCGAAGCGCTTCGCGGCGCAGGAGAGCCGGACGGGGAGCGGGTATTATTGAGGACCCCGCCTTCGACGATCCCTCCCACCCTGAACCTCATCCTGAGGTGCTGCGTAGCAGCCTCGAAGGAGGGCTCCAGGGAGCGCGAGACAGCTGGAGCCCTCCTTCGAGGCTCCCTCCGGTCGCACCTCAGGATGAGGTCGCTGGTGGGACGGGCTGAAGCCTCCTCGAACAGGATCTAACACTGAAACAAGGGCCCCCAGGCCCGGAGACGCCCATGTTCAAGCGATCCGACCACGACACCAGACCCATCGTCCGCATCCTCGTCGAGGGCACCCCCGTCGAGGCGCGGGCGGGCGACACCGTCTCGGCGGCGCTCCTCGCCTCCGGCCGCGACGTGCGCCGGCTCACCGCCGTCAGCGGGGCGCCGCGGCTGCCCTACTGCATGATGGGGGTGTGCTTCGACTGCCTCGTCACCATCGACGGCGTCGGCAACCGCCAGGGCTGCCTCGTGCCGGTGGCGGACGGGATGGAGATCGAGATCCAGAAGGGCAAGCGGGAGATCGGCCGGTGAGCAACGCACCCCTGAAGGATGCTTACGACGTCGTGGTGATCGGCGCCGGCCCGGCGGGCCTCGCCGCGGCCGCCACCGCCGCCCAGGCCGGCCTGTCGGTCCTGCTCCTCGACGAGAATGCCGGCCCCGGCGGCCAGGTCTGGCGCGCCATCACCTCGACCCCGCTCGCCGACCGCGGCAAGCTCGGACCCGATTTCTGGAGTGGCGAGGCGCTGGTCCGGGCGTTGCGCGAGAGCGGCGCCGAGGTGATCCACCGCGCCACGGTGTGGAGCCTCGACACGGCGCTGGAGATCGGCGTCTCGATCGGCGGCGGCTCGGCCTTCGTCACCGCCCGGCGGGTGATCCTGGCGACAGGCGCCCTGGAGCGCCCCTTCCCGATTCCCGGCTGGACCTTGCCCGGCGTAATGACGGCGGGTGCGGCCCAGACGCTGCTCAAATCCTCCGGCCTGGTGCCGGACGAGCCGACGGTGATCGCCGGCCAGGGGCCGCTGCTGTGGCTGCTCTCGGCGCAGATCCTGCGCCTCGGCGGCCGGATCGACCGGATCCTCGACACCACCGACCGCAGGAACATCGTCGGCGCCCTGCCCCACGCGCTCGCCTTCGCGACCTCGCCGTATTTCCGCAAGGGCCTCGCGCTGATGCGCGAGGTGCGCGCGAAGGTGGGTGTCGTCTCCGGCGTCACCGATCTCGCCGCCCACGGCGAGGGAAAGCTGTCGCGCGTCACCTACAAGGTCGGCGCGCGGGAGGAGACCCTGCCGGCCTCGCTGCTGCTGCTGCATCAGGGCGTGGTGCCGAACGTCAACCTGGCGATGGCGGCGGGCGTCGAGCATGCCTGGGACGACGTCCAGCTCGCCTGGCTGCCGGTTCTGGGCAAGGATGGTGCGACCTCGGTCGCGGGCATCGCGGTGGCGGGCGACGGGGCCGGGATCGGCGGGGCCGAGGCCGCGGCGTTGCGCGGACGCCTCGCCGCGCTCGCGGCCGTCGAGGCCCTGGCGCCCGCATCCCGGGCCAAGCTCGAAGCGCGGGAGAGCGTGCTGGCCGACCTGACGCGGGCCGAGCGCGGCCGGCCCTTCCTCGACCTGCTGTTCCGGCCCGGAAAGCAGTTCCGCATCCCCTCCGACGACACGGTCGTCTGCCGCTGCGAGGAGATCACCGCCCGCGACATCCGCGAGGCGGTCGCCATCGGGGCGACGGGGCCGAACCAGCTCAAGGCCTATCGCCGCACCGGCATGGGCCCGTGCCAGGGCCGGCTCTGCGGCCTCACCGTCACCGAGCTGATGGCCGAGGCGCGGGGGAAGACGCCGCAGGAGATCGGCTATTACCGCCTGCGCGCTCCCGTGAAACCGATCGCGCTGTCCGAGCTCGCCGCCCTGCCGAAGTCGAAGGCCGAGACCGAGGCGGTGGTGCGCGGATGACGGTGCTCACGGATGCCATCGTGGTCGGAGGCGGGATCCACGGCTGCTCCACCGCCTTGCATCTCTGCCGGGCCGGGCTGAAGCCCGTCCTGATCGAGAAGGACTATGCCGGCCGCCACGCCTCGGGCGTCAATGCCGGCGGGGTGCGCCAGCTCGCCCGCCACGTCGCCGAGATTCCGCTCTCGATCCGCGCGATGGATCTCTGGGAGCGGATCGGCGACCTCGTCGACGACGATTGCGGCTTCGAGAGCCACGGCCAGGTACTGGTCGCCGAGGACGATGCGGAACTCGCGGCCTGTTCCGAGCGGGTCGCGGAGCTTCACGGGCACGGCTTCACCCACGAGGAACTGATCGACGGGGCGGAACTGCGCCGCCTCGTGCCGGCGGTGGCCGAGACCTGCCCGGGCGGAATCGTCTCGCGCCGCGACGGCGCGGCGCAACCCGCCCGCACGGTGGCGGCGTTCCGGCGCAAGGCGGAACGGCTCGGCGCCATCGTGCGCGAGGGCGAGCCGGCGAAAAACGTGCGCCGTGAGGACGGGCTGTGGCGGGTCGATGTCGGGGCCGACACCTATGCGGCGCCGGTCCTCGTCAACGCCGCCGGGGCCTGGGCCGGGCGCATCGCGGAATCCTTGGGCGAGCCGGTCCCGGTCGAGACCGTGGCGCCGATGCTGATGATCACCTCGCGCGTGCCGCACTTCATCGATCCGGTGGTGATCCTGCGCGGCCGCAAGCTGTCGTTCAAGCAATTTGCCAACGGCACGGTGCTGATCGGCGGCGGGCACCTCGCGGTGCCGGACCAGGACAGGGGCACGACGGTGCTGAACTGGCGCCGCCTCGCCGAGAGCGCCCGCACGGTGTTCGAGCTGTTTCCGGTGATGCGCGAGGCCCAGATCCTGCGCGCCTGGGCGGGCATCGAGGCCAGGACCAAGGACGACCTGCCGGTCCTCGGGCCGAGCGCTTGGCATCCAGGCCTGTTTCACCAGTTCGGCTTCTCGCTGCACGGCTTCCAGCTCGGGCCGGGCGCGGGCGCCGTCATGGCCGAGCTCGTCGTCGAGGGCGGCACCCAGACCCGGATCGGCGCGCTCGGCATCGAGCGTTTCCGATCCTGACGTTCAAGGAGAATCCCATGACCATCACCCGTTCGATCCGCACCCCGATCATGCACCGCGCCGTCGAGGTGAACGGCCTCGTCTTCATCGGCGGCACCATCGCGGACGACACCTCGGTGTCGATGGGCGCCCAGACCGAGAACATCTTAGGAAAAATCGCCGGCTACCTGAAGGAGGCCGGGACCGATGCCTCGCGCATCGTCGCCGCCACGATCTTCGTGACCGACCTGTCGCACAAGAAGGAGATGGATGCCGCCTGGACCCGCTTCTTCGGCGACGACCTGCCGGCCCGGGCGACGGTGGGGGTCGCGGATCTCGGCGGTGGTGCGATGATCGAGGTGGTGGTGACGGCGGCCAAGGGGTGATCTGACTCCGGCGTGATCTGATTCGATACCGGTAAAGCGCGGGAAATCCCCTCTCCCCGCGGGCGGGGAGAGGCCTGAGCCCCCTTGTCGGGGCGAAGGGAGCCCGCAGGGCGAGGGTGAGGGGGAGGTACCGGAGGAGTCTCATCCGGAGAGACCCCCTCACCCTCGCTCCGGCTGCGCCTCCGCTTGCCGTGTCCCCTGAACGGTGACACGGCCCTCTCCCCGCCCGCGGGGAGAGGAGAAGCCCGCGCCCTTCCGGTCTCCCGACAGCCCTGCCAATCGGGAGAAGAGCGGATACGCTGACCCGTCACGTGAATGGATCGCACGTCGTCGCTGTCACGCCTCATCCTCGACGATGACGTACGGCCTCCCAGTCCCGAACTCCTCGACCCGAACCCGCACCCCATACACCTCGGCGATCAACCCGGGCGTGACGACCTCCCGCGGCGGCCCGAAGGCCGCAAGGCCCCCCGCCGCCAGCACCAGCACCCGGTCGGCGATCCGCAGGGCCTGGTTGAGATCGTGGACCGTCACCAGGGTGACGATGCCGCGCTCCGCCGTGATCCGGCGGGTGATCGCGGCGACCTGCTGCTGATGGCGCAGGTCGAGGGCGCTCGTCGGCTCGTCGAGGAGCATCACGTCGGGTTCCCGGCCAAGGGTCTGGGCGATCGAGACCAGCTGGCGCTGGCCGCCCGACAATTCCCCGAGATTGCGAAACGCCAGCGCCTCGATGTCGAGGAGGTGCAGCAGCGCCTCGACCTTCGCCAGGGCCTCGTCCTCGACCCGCCAGGATGCATCGCGCTTCACCGCGAGCAGGATCGATTCGAACACCGTCAGAACCGCAGTGGCGGTCGAGTCCTGCGGCAGGTAGCAGGCGCGGGCCGGCCGCGGCGTCCCGGTCTCCATGTGTACGCGGCCGGGGCCGCCGACGAGGCCGGCGATGCGCCGCAACAGGGTCGACTTGCCGGCCCCGTTGGGGCCGATCACCGCCACCACCTCCCCGCCCCGCATCGCCGGGACGGTGACATGGTCCAGGACCGTCCGCGCGCCGTAGCGCACGCCGACGGCATCGAGCGCGAGGGTGATCACCAGGCCCGCCTCCGGCTCGACAGGATCAGGCTGAAGAAGAACGGCACGCCGACCAGCGCGGTGACGATGCCGATCGGCACCAGCGCGCCTGGGATGATCGACTTGCTGGCGACCGAGGCGGCGGAGAGAATCGCCGCCCCGGCGAGCGCCGAGGCCGGCAGGAAGAAGCGCTGGTCCTCGCCGATGACCATGCGGGCGATGTGCGGGCCGACCAGCCCGACGAAGCCGATCGTGCCCACGAAGGCGACCGGCACCGCGGCGATGAGCGAGACCAGCAGCATCGTCTCGAGCCGCAGGCGCCGCACGTCGATGCCGTAGCTCGCCGCCTTGTCGTCGCCGAGCCGCAGCACCGTGAGCGACCAGGCCCGGCGCAGGAAGAACGGCAGCGTCACGGCGAGCGCCGCGCTCGTGAGCGCCAGCTTGTGCCAGGTGGTGCGGGCGAGACTCCCCATCGTCCAGAACACCACGGCGCTCAGCGCCTGGTCGGAGGCGAAGAACTGGAGCAGGGCGGTCAACGCGTTGAAGGTGAACACGAGCGCGATGCCGAGCAGGATCACCGTCTCGGTCGTGGCGCCCCGCATCCGGCTGAGCGCGTGGATCAGCAGGGCGGCCGCCATCGCGACCACGAAGGCGTTGAGCGGCACGCCGTAATCGGGCGCGAACGGCACGAGGGAGACACCGGTCACCAGGGCGAGCGCGGCGCCGAAGCCGGCCGCGGCCGAGATCCCGAGGGTGAAGGGGCTGGCGAGGGGGTTGGCGAGGATCGTCTGCATCTGCGCCCCGGCGATCGCCAGCGCCGCCCCCGTCACCACCGCCATCAGGGCGACCGGCATGCGCAGCTCCCAGACCACGACGCGTAGCGCCGGCGTCACGTGGGCGGGCCTCGCCACCGCCTCGATCACCTGGGCGATCCCGTAGCGCGTCGGCCCGATCGTCAGGTCGGCGAGGAAGCAGGCGAGGACGAGGGCGGTGAGGCCCGCCAGCACGACGAGGCGGCGCCGGACGAGGGCCCGGTAGGATGCGGCGGAATCGGCACCTCTCACGGCGCGCGCTCCAGGCTGATCCAGTAGCCGGGCTCGTAGGGCACCGGCAGGAAGCGCTCGTGCAGGGTGCGGAAGGTCGCCTCCGGGTCGAGATCGGCGAACAGCTCGGGATGGAGCCACTTCGCGATCCGCTGGATCGCCACGAACTGGTAGGGATTGTTGTAGAATTGGTGCCAGATCGCGTGGACTTGCCCGGTGCGAACCGCCTTCGTGCCCTTGAAGGCGGGACGGGTCATCAGGGCCGCGAGCTTGCGGCGGGCCTCCGCCAGGTCGGCACCGGGGCCGAGCCCAACCCAGGCCCCGCCCGGCTGGAACGCCTCGAAGTTGCCGCCGGTGGCGATCACCACGTCGGGATCGGCGGCCAGCACCGCTTCCGGGTTGAGGATGCCGAAGGTGCCCGGGATCACGCCGCTGCCGAGGTTGCGGCCGCCGGCCATCTCGACCATGCGGCCGAAATTCTCCGCCCCGAACGACAGGCAGCATTCGTCGGAATAGCCCGGGATGCGGTCGAGCATCACCAGGGGGCGCTTCACGTCCCCGGCCCGGGCCAGCCGGTCGGTGACCCGGGCGATCTCGGCGTCCCGGAACGCGATCAGCGCCTCGGCCACCTCCTCCCGGCCCATCAGCCGTCCGAGCAGGCGGATCGAGGGCGTCGTGTTGACGAAGGGCTTCTCGCGGAAATCGACGTAGGCGACCGGGATGCCGAGGGCGGCGAGCCGCTCCACCAGCCGGCCCTCCTCGCTCGCGATCCTGGCCTCGAGGTTGAGCAGGATCACGTCGGGCTGGAGCGCGATGGCGCGCTCCACGTCGAAGGTGCCGTCGCGCATGCCGTTGAAGAGCGGGATGTCGGCGGCTGCCGGGTAGAGGCGCCGGTACAGCCGCCAGGTGTCGGGATCGGAGGTGATGAGGTCGTTGCGCCAGCCGACGACCCGGCCGAAGGGGTTCTTTCGGTCGAGGGCGCCGACCACGAAGATCTGCCGGCCCTCGCCGAGGATCATGCGGCGCACCGGGCGCGCGACGGCGATTCGACGGCCGAGCACGTCGGTCAGGGTCTCGGACGGGGCTTGCGCCCGCGCGGCGGAGGGCAGCGCGAGGCAGGCGGCGGCTCCCTGGAGGAGGCGGCGCCGGGTGATCGTCGCGCTCATCCGTGCTGACGACCGAGCGCTGGAGCTTGCCAGTTCACGCAACGCCTTCAAACTCCAACCCTTTAGTGGATATGGCGCTTTCCCCTCCCCCTTGTGGGGAGGGGTTAGGGGTGGGGGTGGTGCCGGATAAAGCGCTGCGGTGCCTCCTGCACCACCCCCACCTCCAGCTCCTCCCCACAACTTGCAGCGATTCCGGGCAAGCCCGGGATCGCCGGGGGGAGGAGAGGCGCGCTGCCTTCGAACGGGGACATCACTCGGACCGCGATGTGTGACGGCGAGAGGGCACCAGGGCGGGGCCGGCGTTGGACGCCCGGGTGAGGGCGCGCATCGTCAGGCCGGCGCGGGAGGCGCGCTCGCGCGATCCGATCCTGTCGGTGAGGGACGCGAGGGGAACCGGCCGGGCCGGGCGCGGCGGGAAGACGTGGCGGGTCGTCTTGTGCGGGTATAGCCTGCCGCTCATCGCGCGGGCCAGGACCTCGGCCCGGGTCGGCGCGACTTCCGGCCGCCAGGAGAGTAGCTCGACCTCGTCATAGTCGAAGACCTGGACCGGGACCCGGGCGAGGCCGAGTTCCCGCGCGGCGGCGAGCCGGTGATGGCCGTCGAGGAGCGCGTGCACGCTCTCCTCGATGCAGATCGGTTGCGTCCAGGCCTGCTCGGCCAGGATCATCGCGACGACCTCGCGCACCCGCGCGAGGATCGTCTCCTCCGTCGGGCGCAGCAGCCGCACGGGCAGGAGGAGGCAATCGGGACCGGTCATGAGGAGGGATTCCTTCATGGTGATGGGCTCAGTGTCGCCGGGGACCGGCTGTCCTGCGCTTGGCGCACCCGGAGCAGGAGCCCGCAGGAGACCAGGTACAGGGCCGCGACGGCGGGGAAGATCGCAGCCGACCCCGCCGCCTGGCTGACGAGGCCGCCCAACGCCACGCCCGCCATCGAGGAGGCCTGGGTCGTGCTCTGCACGATTCCGAGGATGTGGCCCTGCCGGTGCGCCGCCGCCTCGCGCGAGATGAGGCCGGTCAGGACCGGGGTCGTGGCGCCGAGAAGCGCGCCCCAGGCGCCATAGCTCGCCGCGAAGACCACGATGCTGGGGGTGGTGCCCGCGACGAGCGCGACGCCCGCGCAGGCGATGGCCACGAGGGCGATGCCGCCGAGTGTCGCCTGCCGCGTCCGGCCCTCGAACAGCCGCGCCCAGAGGGCGGCGGAGGCGACGAAGCCCGTCGCCATCAGCCCGTAGCAGAGGCCGATCACCCAGTTCTCGACCCCGAAGGTGCCCCGCACGTAGAGCGAGAACGGCATCTGCGGCAGGAGCCGGCTCGCCAGCAGGCCGCCATGGGCCAGCAGGAGGCCGAGGATCACCGGGTTGCGCCAGACGGAGGCTGCCGGCGCCGCCGCCCCGGCCGGGTGTTTCGGGGTTGGGCGCGTCGCCGGCAGGAGCGCCGCCACGCAGAGGCCGCAGGCCACGCAGAGCGCCGACGCGGCGGCGTTGATCCAGAAGAAGCTCGCATGGTCGAGGATGACGCCGCCGAGGACGGCGCCGCCGAGCGACCCGACATTGGTCGAGACCTGCAGGAAGGCGAACAGCCGGCCGCGACGCTCCGCCGTGACGAGGCCGACCCCGTAGGCCTGGGCCGGGGCCGAGAACCCGGCGCAGGCGCCCTGCATGAAGCGTAAGCCGACGATCGTCCATGGATCGCCCGCGAGAGCGAGGCCGAGCTGGGTCAGGGCGAGGCCGGCGAGCGCGCGCAGCATCATCGGCTTGTGGCCGTAGCGGTCCCCGACCCGGCCCCAGAGGCTGCCGGTGAGCGCGATGCCGAGCATCGGGGCGATGTAGGTGCCGGTGGCCGCCACGCTGAAGGCGAGGTCCGAGGCGCTGATCTCCTTCAGCCGCAGCGGCCAGAACGGCCCGCTCATCTCCATCGCCGTCATCGTGATGAGCTGGATGGTAAAGAGCAGGCGGAGGGTGCCGGGGGTGCCTGCCATGTCGGAGCCTGGTCGACCAATCAATGTCATTCGTCCCATCCACGACCTCATCCTGAGGTGTTGGTCGATCGAAGATCGACTGACCTCGAAGGAGGGCTCCAGACATCACCGAGACGTCTGGAGGCCTCCTTCGAGGCTCCTTTCAGTCGCACCTCAGGATGAGGTCGCGGGTGGGACAGAAAAATTCCATGCGATGCCGTGATCGCCGGTTGAACAGAATCTCACAGGCCGCGCGTCGCCGGGTCGAGCGGGTTGGGCAGCCCGTGCTGGAGCCGGTAATCGGTGTAGCGCGACAGGTGCATGCGCAGGAGCGAGCGGGCGGTCCACGGCGCGCGCAGGAACGCCTCCCGTTCCGCGGCCCAGAATCCCGGCTCGACCCGCTCGGCTATCGCCTCGAAGGCGCCGTCCGTCTCCTCGGCGAGGATGCCCCAGAGCCGGTCGTCCGGGATGTCGTAGGCGGCGGTGAGCGCCAGCGCCAGCTCGTGCAGGTGGCAGACGAAGCAGGCGTTGAGCACCAGCGCGCGGACCGGCGCGATGTCGTCGGTAAAAACCGTCGGCAGGATGCCCGGATAGGTGTAGGGCCGGAGCGTCAGCCCCCGCGCTTCGAGCAGCGGCGCGAAGCTGCGCCCGTCGCCGAAATCGCGCACCAGGATGCGCAGCGCCCGTCCCTCGGCGTCGAACACCACGCTGGTGTTCTGCTGGTGCGCCTCCAGGCCGATCCCGTAGAGGAGGTAGATCGCCACCACCGGGGATACGACCGCGCGGGCATAATCCCGGAAGAAGTCTTCGGGGTCGCCCGCCCCGACGAGCGCGGTCACGAAGGGCCGGCCGCTCTCCGGGAGCGCCGTGAACAGGGCCGCGACCGGCACGTGCAATTGGCCCTCGCAGGCCGCGAAGGCCGGGGTGACGGCCCGGAACACCACCGAGAGGTTCTTGCCGGGCGCATCGTCGCGGCGCAAAGCGTGGCGGTAATGATAGGCGACCTCCTCCGGGTAGATCGCCAGCCGCCCGTGAAAGCCCTGCTCGCGCTCCAGGATCGCGGCGATGACCGCCGAGTTGCGCGGCCCCATATGGATCGACTTCGCCTGGAGGCTGCGCTGCTCGCTCGTCATCCACAGCGCGATCGGCAGCTTGATGAAGGGGGCGTCCGGCGGTCCCTCGGGCATCATCGTGCGGAACGACATGCTCGGCGCCGTCTCGATCTCCGGCCCCTCGAGGACCAGGGCGCCCTCCGCGACTTCACCGGCGAAGTGCTCGCGCACGAAGGCCTTGAGGTGCCAGGCATGGATCGGCAGCGGCAGCCAGTCCAGGGGGTCGAGCCCGCGCGCCGCGAGGCCCGCGCGCCACGACTGCCAGATCCACGGAAACGCCGCGGCGAACCAGCCGTGGACGTCCTCCACGTGCGGCATCGTCTCGACATGGGCCATGTCGGCCCGGAGCGCCGCGACCCGGACCGGCACGCGGGCGGCGAATTCCGGCGACAGGGCGGCGACCTCGGCCTCGGTGAGCCCCGGCCGCGTCTTCCAGGTGGGATAGAAGGGATGCCCTTCGAGCGATCCCCACTGGTCGAGGAGGATCGCGGTCTCCCGCACGCCGGCATGCCGGCGCAGGTAGCCCGGCAGGTCGGTCTCGCCGGCGGCGCGGATGCGCCGCGCGAGGTCCCGGTTCCAGGCCTCCCGGCGGCGGCGAGCGGCGGCATCGTTGCGGATGCTGTCGGCGATGTCGGCCTTCAGCCCGGCCAGCCCTTCCGGGCTCGGCGCGGTGTCGAACAGCCCGACGACAAGGTCGAGCAGCGTGTCCGGCTCCTCGACGGGCGTCGTGCGCCCGTCCGCATCGACCCCGGTGATCGGCCCGCGGACCACGATCGTGCGGGCCGGCGCGATGGCGATCCGGGCGAAATGCAGGTGGCTGCCGGGTTGCGCCAGCGGCAGCCGGGCCTCTTGGCCGGAGACGACGAGGCGGTCCGCATCGAGGAGGCCTTCCGCGAACAGGCAGCGCACGAGGCGGCGGATGGCGTTGCGGCGCGAGGCTGCCAGCAGGGCGGCATCACCGTCGAAACCGGCATCCTGATAGTTAGGGGCGGGCGAGGCGGTCATCATACGGCTCCCGGCCAGTCCTGGGGCAGATGGGACAGGGAATTGTGGGACGGCGCGTTGTCGGCGCGGCCCATATGGGCGAGCGCCCAACGGTGGATCTCGTCGAGGGTCGGCGTCGGCACGTCGAGGCGCCGGCCCATCCAGACCAGGAGGCCGAGCCCGTGGACCACGTCCTCGGTGAAGGCCCGGCTCGCCCGGTCGATGGTGGGACCGCCGAGCCGGGCGTCATGGATGAGAGGCGCTCCGATGCCCGCATAGGCGCGGTTGGTGCGAAGCACCGTGAGCATCGTGTGCGCGTCGGCGATCTGGTCGCCATAGGCCTCGACGATCTCGGTCTTGAGCGGCTTGACCGACGAGAGGTCGATGCCGAGCCGCGCCTCGGCGCCGCGCCGCAGGCGCTGGTTCTCCTCGTCGCTGCGTTCGAGGAAATAGGCTCCGAGCTCGGGGCAATCGCTCCACCAGCAGAAGCCCTCGGGCAGCGGCCGGTCGCGCCACTGGCCGTAAGGGCCGACGAGGCCGTAGATCACCGCGCTGTGCATGATCGGGTTGCCCGGCGTCAGGGTGATCTCGAGGTAGTCGCGCAGCATCGTGACCGGTGCGGCGAACATCCGGGCGAGGTGGCCGGCGAGCGCGTCGCTGGATTCCGGGCTCTCGCAGCGGTGGAGCGCGACGTGCAGGCGCTCCTTGGCGCCGGCCATCCGGATGCTGCGGCCGGGCACGAGATCGCAGGCGATGTGGGGCACGTCCTTCATGCCCCAGATCACCGCGTTCGGCCGGCCCGCGAGCGCCGCCTCGGCGAGCCAGTCGAAGCCGCAGAAGCCGGGAATCGCCCCGACGAAGACCGGCTTGTCGCGGGGCAGGTGCGGGGCGATCGTCCGCAAGGTGGCCGCCCGGGCATGGGCCGGGACGGTGATCACCACCACGTCGGCGTGGCGCAAGGCCTCGGCCGGATCGGTGCCCACCCGCGCCGGCTCGCCCCGCAGGGTCGATCCGTCGGGCATCCGCGCGACGATGCCGCCCGCCGCACCCCCGACCACCTCGGGGTTGCCCGTGAGCCAGGACACCCGCACCCCCGGCTGCCGGCTCAGCAGCACGGCGTGGAGATGCCCGGTCCGTCCGCCGCCGCAGACCGTGACGTCGAGGATCCGCATCAGGCCACCGCGAGGCGGGGCAGCGCGGCCCGGGGGCTCTCGGCGGCGCGGCGGCCGAGCCAGTCGTCGAGCCGTTCCGCGATTGCCGGATCCCGCAGGCCCTTCGCCTCCATCCAGGCATCGTTGAAGATGGTCTGGAGGTACTTTTCGCCGCCATCGGCGACGGAGATCAGGACGTTGCCGGCGATGCGCCCCTCGGCGACGAGTTCGAGCGCCTTGTACAGGGTGCCGCCGGTGGAGCCGCCGACGAGAAGACCGGTGCGGCGGGCGAAATGGCGCGCGGTCTCGAAGGCTTCGGAATCGGTGACCCGCAGGCCGAGGTCGATGCAGCCGTAATCGAGCACGAGGCCGACGGTGTCGCCCTCCGGCGTGCCGGTTCCCGACTGGTAATAGGGATGGCCTGGGCCGCCGAACACGATCGAGCCGTCCGGCTCGACCGCGACGATGACCGTGTCGGCATGATGCGCCTTGAGGCCGTGCCCGATCCCCGTCATCGAGCCGCCGGTGCCGACGCAGCCGACATAGGCGTCGATCCGGCCTTCCGCCTGCTCGATCGCCTCGCGCACGAAGGCGCTGTAGCCGCCGGCATTCGCGGTGTTGTCCGACTGGTTCATGAAGACCGCGCCGGGGATCTCGGCGGCGATCCGCGCCGCCATCCGCTGGCGCTCGACGACCGCGACCTCGTCCTCGCGATAATTGCCCTCGACGAAGCGGATCTCGGCGCCGAGCGCCCGCATCACCGCGATCTTGTCCGGGGCGGCGTGGTGATCGACCACCGCGATGAAGCGCAGGCCGAATTCGACCGCGGCGATGGCCAGCCCGATGCCGGTATTGCCGGAGGAGGATTCCACCACGACCCCGCCGGGCGCCAGCCGCCCGGCCTTGATGGCGGCGAGCACCATGCTGTGCGCCATCCGGTCCTTGGTGCTCCCGCCCGGATTCATCTTCTCCATCTTGAGGAGGAGCCGGGTCTCGCGATGGGGCACCGGGACCCGCAGCATCGGGGTATTGCCGATCAGATCGGTAACCTTGTCGACGATCATGGGGGCGACCTCACTCAGCAGATTTTGCAAAAATGTTTGCCGGTTTTGCGAAATGATCTGTGACGTGAATAGATTAAGCAGATTGCGTGTTAGACTGTCAATACAGTTATATATAGATGATATATATTCTAAATAACGACGCGGCCGTCAGGGATAATTTGTAAAAAATCTAAGATATGAAATGGAAGTCGATGGCGGTGCTACGATGCACGAAGTTGCGCGGTGTAGGGGTGAGGGCCGCCACGCAAGACCCCTCCCCCCTCTGCGAGGGAGGGTGGCCTGCGGAGCGGGCCGGGAGAGGGGACGCCGCTTCCGGAGAGGTCGCGACCATGGGAACACGCGCCACCTGGATCAGCGTCGCGCTGCCCCTCTCGGCGGGACTTCGTCCCGCTGCGCTCACTTCGTTCGCCACCCTCCCCCGCAGAGGCTATTGGATTCACACTTCTCCTCCCAGAGCTAACCCATTGTAAACGTGTGCGCTTTCCCCTCCCCCTTGTGGGGAGGGGCTAGGGGTGGGGGTGGTGCCGCGTAGAGCTGTGCGGTGCCTTCTGCGCCACCCCCACCTCCAACTCCTCCCCACAAAGGGGAGGAGAGGCGCGCTACTTTCCATGGGGAGAACGATCGGACCGAGATGTGTGAATGCGATAGCCCGCAGAGGGGGGAGGGTTCATGCGCGCGACCGTCGATCCTGCACTGACGCAGCCTCCCGTGTCGTAACATGATCGGGCATTGCTCTAGTCCCGAGCGAAGGCGAACTCGGCATCGGAACAGGGCGTGGCGACCAGCCGCGCGGGCATCGGGTGCCGGTGGAACTCGTTCTCCAGAAGGTCCATCTGGTAGCCGGCCGTGTTGGCGTAGAGCAGCAGGTCGCCCGGCCGGGGCATGGTGCCGAACTCGAGCAGGCGATGGGTGATCACGTCGCCGTCGAGGCAGCTATGCCCGGCGATGAAGGCGCGCATCCCGGGCCCCGTCTCCTGTCGTCCCTCGGCGGGCAGCAGGATCGGATCGACCAGGAACTCGGAGGCGAACCAGGTCTCGCAGGCGCTGAAGCTGCTGCCCTCGACGAAGACCACCCCCCTCCCCTCCCCGAGCGGTTTCGTCCGGGTGACGCGAAACAGGCTGATCGCCGCCTGGTCGACGAGGCTGCGGCCTGGCTCGATCGCAAGCCGCACACCCACCGACCGGAGATAGCCGGCGACCGTCCCGCCGCGGCAGGGCGCCCGCAGGAAGCCGGCGATCCACTCGGGCGCGGTGAGCGGGCTGCCATAGGGGTAGAACTCCGCCGGAACCCGGCCGGTCTGGTAATGCTCGGGCCCCTGGCGGGCCAGCGCCTGCGCGTAGGTGTCGGGATCGACGTAGCGGACCGGCAGGCCGCCGCCGATGTCGATCAGCCGGACCGGAAGCCGCAAGGCCACGGCCTCGTCGACGAGGTCGGCGACCTCGGCCATCGCGGCGACGCGGCTCGGGATGTCGTAGCCGGAGAGGTGCAGGTGGAACCCCTCGAAGGCGAAGGGAGCGCCCTCCCGGGCAAGCCGGCGCATCGCCTCGCGCATCGCCGCGCGGCCCATGCCGAACCGCGAGTTCGCCGCCGAATCGGGCCGGTAGCGCAGGAGCACCCGCGCCCGCCCGCCCTCCGGCGTGCAACCCCCGAGGTCGTCGAGTTCTTCGAGAGAATCCACCGCGACGAGGGCGCCCGTCGCGACGAGCCGACGCAGGAAGGGGATCGTCTTCGCCGGGCCGGTCGCGCAAAGGCGCGCCGGGTCGGCGCCTTCCCGCAGCGCATCCTCGCATTCGGCGAGGCTCGAGACATCGATGCCGGTCCCCGCCGCCACGGCGGCGCGCACCAGCGCCCGCGACTTGTTCACCTTGGCGCCGTAGAAGATCTCGGACGCGACGCCCTCGTCGGCAAGAACCTCCCGCATCCGCGCGACGTTGTCGGCAACGGCATGCGGCCAGACGATGTTGAGCGGCGAGCCGTACCGGGCGACCAGGGCGTGCAGCCGGTCCGGCATCGTCCGGATCACCCGGGCGATCCGCGGATCGAGAAGCGGCGGCAAGGCCGGTGCCCCGGCCTGAGTCATGAGTATCCCCATCGGCCCGCTCACAGGTCGACCGACATCGACAGGAGGTAAGTGCGCGGGGCGCCCTGGAAGAACGTGCCGAACGAGGCCACGCCGGCCCAGTAATTGGTCCCGGTGACGTTGAGCACGTTGGCCCGGAAGGTCGTCTTGCGGCCCTCGATCACCGTCGCGTAGCGCAGGCCGAGATCGAGGCGCGCCCAGTCCGGCAGCGCCTGGGTGTTCCCGGTATCGACGAACTGGCGACCGGTATAGATGACGGCGCCGGTCAGGGTGAGGCCCGGCACGCCCGGCAGATCCCACTCGGCGCCGAGGTTGAGCTGCACCCGCGGCACCCCGATCGGTATGTTGCCGACATTGGCCGCGAGCGCGGTCTTGGTGAGCACCCCGTCGAGCAGAGTCAGGCCGCCGAGGAGCCGGGCCTGCGGGGTGATCTCGCCGTAGACGCTGAATTCCAGCCCGCTGACCCGCTGCTCGCCGGTCTGCGCGAAGACGCGCTGGGGGCTGAGCTCGCCGATCGGCCGGGTGATCTGGAAGGCGCTGAACGATCCCCCGATCGTGCCCGCATCCACCTTGACGCCGGCCTCGACCTGATGCGCCACGTAGGGCGCCAGGATCTCGCCGGAATTGGTCGCCGTGGTCGGCGCCACGTCGCCGCGGCTCAGGCCCTCGATGTAGTTGCCGAAGAACGAGACGTTGTCCCAGGGCCGCACGACGATACCGACCAGCGGGCTCGTCGCGCTCTTGTCGTAGGACGAGGCGAGCGTGCCGACATTCGACACGTAGTTGTGCGCCTCGATCCCCTGCCGGCGCACGCCGAGCGTCAGGAGGATGCGCTCGTCGAAGACCGAGAGCGTGTCGGCCACCGACACGCCCGTCAGAGTGCTGTCGGACAGGCGCGGCCGCGAATCGATCACCGTCGGGGCGATGGTCCGGGCGAGGATCGGATCGTAGATGTTCGACAGGTAGGTGCCGTTGCCGGGGGGCAGCCGGCGGGCGGTGTCCTCGGCGTAGCGGGAGGCCTGCACCACGAAGGCGTGGCGCACGAAGCCGGTGTCGAACCTGGCCCGCAGGCCCCCGTCGACGGTGAGGCGGTTGACCCCGAGATCGTAGAATTGCGGGGTGGTGGTGGTGTCGCCGCGCAGGTTGGTGATGGTCGGGGCCGAGGCGAAGTAGCGCTCGACCTCGGTCTGCGCGCCGCCGACATCGCCGAACAGGGTGATCTGGTCGGTCAGGTCGTATTCCGTCCGCAGGAGGCCGCCGCGGTCGTCGATGTTCGAGTATTCCCAGGGCTGGGTCAGGTTCAGGCGGCCGTTCGGCGCCTTCGGCACCGGGACACCCGCCCGGAGCAGGAACGGGCGCAACGGCGCGTCGAAGCGGTCGGTCTGGGCCAGCAGGTAGAGCCAGGCCCGGAACCGGTCGCCCTGGTAGTCGAGGGCGAGCGCCCCGACCCCGGTGGTCTCGCTCTGGCGGTCGAACGGCGTGTCGCCGCCCCGCAGGCTGCCGACGACGCGCGCGCCCCATTCCCGGTTCTGGCCGTAGCGCCGGGCGACGTCGAACTGGCCGCCGCCGCGGGCGACCGAGCCGTAATCCAGGGTGAAGCGGGTCAGGTCCTCGCCGGCGCGCTTGGGCACGATGTTGATGACGCCGCCGACGCCGCCATTGGGGGCGACGCCGGAGATCGCCGCCGAGGGGCCCTTCAGCACCTCGATGCGCTCGGCATAATCGGTGAAGACCCGGAAACTCGGGGCGACGCCGTAGATCCCGTCGAAGGCGAACTCGCCGCTGGTGCCCTCGTTGGCGGGGAAGCCGCGGATATAGAACGAGTCGAACGGGGCGCCCGTCGTCTGGGTGGCGCGCACCGAGGGGTCGAGGGCCAGCGCCTCGGACGCGGTCGTGGCCTGCCGGTCGCGGATGAATTTCTCGGTGTAGCTGGTGACGCTGAAGGGCGACTTCTTCGTCTCGGTGTTGCCGAGGATGCCGAGCCGTCCGCCTTGCGCCACCTGGCCGCCGGCATAGGCCGGCACGATGCCGCGCGGCGTCGCCGTTCCGGCGACTGTGGTTCCTGCGACCGTGATCTCCTCGAGCGGGATGTCGCCCCCGCGAGCGGCCTCCTCCGCGCGGGCGCCGCCGGGATCCACGAGCCACAGGCCGGCGACCATGATCGCCGCACAAGAACCGCGCATATGTCCAACCTGCATCTGGCGCATGATGCTGTGCTCGGGTCCGGAATGATGAGGCCCTAGATTGTTATCGATCCAATCTGAGTGCCTGACGTTGAGTGGGCTCAGATTTCATGACGTTCGCCCGATTGCAACAGCAAATTCCATGACGTCATCGGAAATGATTTAGATCTATTACAAGTCGACGCACTGATGTTGTGCGAGCAAGTCGATCGCGGCCGATCGAACGGCGCGGGAGGTTCATGGCGAGGACGGATACAGCTCCCCTCCCCTGCCCGAGTGCGACTTCGCCCGGGGCGTCCTTCTTCTAGCCATCGGGTCCGATTGCCCTGCTTTGCCGCACCGTGCTCCTCGCCGCCGCATGCAGGGGCGTCCGGGACGAGACGGGCACGGGACGTCTCCTCTCTCCGGACGATCGCCGCACGGCGCGTCCGCAGGGCTCGCAAGCTTGTGCGAGGCTTGCGCGCCGTGCGTGCCGCCGTCCCGATGCGATCCTCTTTCGTCGCTTGCGGTGTTATGATCGATTTCGTCCTTTCACCGTGAGCGAGTCAGGGTCGATGAACCAGCACGTCCCGCCCAGCGGGCCCGGAGAGCCCCCCTCGAACCAGATCGCGGGCCACGACGCCCGGATCCTGGGCGCCAAGCTGCGCGAGATCGCCTCCGTGGTGTTCTCGCCCTCGGAGGCCAAGACCCTGCGCCGCTTCACATCCGGCGAGGTCGCCCGCATCCTCGGCGTGACCGACAGTCGGATCCGGCAGCTCTCCCCCGACCTCCTGGCCTCCCCGCCCGAGGTCGCGCCGGGCGGCCGCCGCCTCTACACCCTGGCGGATATCCACGCCCTGCGCGCCCATCTCGACGAGATCGACCGGGTCGGTCGCCGCTACCGGCCGCACCGGGATCCGGCCAAGGGCGAGCACCTCCAGGTCATCGCCTGCGTCAACTTCAAGGGCGGCTCGGGCAAGACCACGACCTCGGCCCATCTCGCCCAGTCCCTGGTGCTGCGCGGCTACCGGGTGCTCGCCATCGATCTCGATCCCCAGGCCAGCCTGTCGACGCTGCTCGGCGTCCGGCCCGAGAACGAGCGCGAGCCCTACCCCACCATCTACGACGCGATCCGCTACGGCGAGCAGCGGCGCCCGCTCGCCGAGGTGATCCGCCACACCTACTTCACCGGCCTCGACCTGGTGGCGGCCGACCTGGAGCTCGAGGTCTTCGAGTTCGAGGCGCCGATGCAGTCGGCGCGGCGGAAAGCCAACGATCCCGAGCCGCCGTTCTTCGCCCGGATGGGGCTGGCCCTGAACGAGGTGGCGGATCACTACGACGTCGTGGTGATCGATTGCCCGCCGCGGCTCGGCTACCTCACCATCGCGGCTTTGTGCGCGGCGACCGCGCTCCTTATCACCATCCATCCGCAGATGCTCGACGTCTCGAGCATGCGCCAGTTCCTCACCATGATGGACGAGATCATGGAGCCGGTGCGCGAGCAGGGCGCGGTCCCGACCCATGACTGGTTCCGCTACCTCGTCACCCGCTTCGAGCCGCAGGACACGCCGCAGACCGAGGTGGTGGCGATGCTGCGCGGCCTGTTCGGCGAGCGCGTCCTGACCAAGGCGATGCTGCAATCGGCCGCCGTCTCGAATTCCGGCCTGCGCGGGCAGACCGTCTACGAGACGCCGTTGCGCCGCGACGAGGTCACGGGATCGACCTATCGCCGGGCGCTCGACGCGCTCGATGCCGTCAACGGCGAGATCGAAGGGCTGATCGCCCGCGCCTGGGGGCGGGCATGAGTCGGGGCCGGGCATGAGTGGGAGCCGCGCATGAACCAGAAGAAGCGTCTCAGCGCCATCATGGGCACGCCGGTCCAGGCGGATGCCCAGCCACAGCCCTCGCCTGGAATTCCAACGGCTTACACCCCTGTAGCAGGTGCTACGCCACCCCCGCCCACCCCGGAGAAGCGCCCGACCCCGGCACGCTCGATGGCGGCGATGTGGGCGGCATCCCGGCCCGGCCCGGCGGAGACCGACGGCGCGGTGATCGAGCTCGACCCCGCCCTCTGCCTGCCCTCGGCGATCGCCGACCGGGTGCCCGACGCGACGGATGCCGCCTTCGACGCCTTCGTCGCGCAGATCCGCGAGGAGGGCCAGCATACGCCGATCCTGGTCCGGCGCCATCCCCGGAAGGACGGCCATTACGAGATCGCCTATGGGCGGCGCCGGACGCGGGCGGCGAAGGCGCTGGCCAGGCCCGTGCGCGCCGTCCTGCGCGATCTCAGCGACGCCGAGCTGGTGGTCGCGCAGGGCTCGGAGAACCTCGCCCGCGAGGATCTGAGCTACATCGAGCGGGCGCATTTCGCCCGCAACATGGAGCAGGCGGGGATCGCCCGCGAGGTGATCCTGAAGGCCATGGGCGCGCATCGGCCGGATCTGGCGAACTATCTGGCGGTCGCCGAGGCGATCCCCGCACCCGTGCTCGCCGCCATCGGCCCGGCGCCGAAGATCGGCCGTCCGCGCTGGCTCACTCTCGCCGACCGGATCAAGGCGGCGCCGCCGGAGCGGATCGAGGCCGCGCTCGCCTCGTCCGACCTCGCGGGCAAGACCTCGGACGAGCGCTTCGCCGTGATCCTCTCCGCGCTCGCCGCGCCGGCGCCCCGCAAGGCCAAGCCCCGGGCCGAGACCGTGAAGGACGCCAAGGGCGTGAAGTTCGCCCGGATCGAGCGCAGCTCCGACGGCATGCGGGTGACGCTGGAGGAGAAGGCGGAGCCGGGCTTCGCCGACTACCTCGCCGAGCGGTTGCCGGAATTGCTGGCGACCTATCGGCAGGGGCGGGGGTGAGGGGTCCGGACTGGACCAGGGCGGGGCCGGCACAGCGGAGCTGCCATGCTTTTCGCTCTAAAGCTTGGCAGCACAAGATGGGACCGTTCCCGTACCCCGCCCGCTTCTCCCACCCGACACCTCATCCTGAGGTGTCAGTCGATCGAAGATCGACTGACCTCGAAGGAGGGCTCCAGGTAGACCTGAGATATCTGGAGCCCTCCTTCGAGGCTCCCTGACGGTCGCACCTCAGGATGAGGTCGTGGTTGGGATATCTTGCGTCGTTTCAGCGTCCGACTAACGATCGGGAAGCGCTCGCGACTGGCCCTGTCGAGGCCGATTCCGTGGCGATGATGGGGGACTCGTTCGATAGTCCCGGCCTCGACGCCCTCGCGAGAGGGGAGGGCACCCCTTGCGCAGACGATCACCCGCCCAGTCGGTCCCACGACCATCCCATCGCCACCAACGATCTGTAATACTATAACATGAAGCATCGATGTGACAGTCCGTGACCAACGACTGTCACCACCGGTGCCGCACCCCGGATCGACTGCCGTCTCGGACTAAAGTTTGTTGTGCCGCACCGTTGCGGCCTTCATCAAATCGCAGCACAGAGCGGGCCATCCAGCGGGCGGCCCGAGCCGCAGCCCTTGCGGGGCGCCGCGCTCTCACACGACATCGATCCGATCGGAGACACCATGAAGACGCGCGCCGCCGTTGCCTGGGAAGCCAAGAAGCCCCTCACCATCGAGACCATCGACCTCGAAGGCCCGAAGCCCGGCGAGGTCCTGGTCGAGGTGATGGCCACCGGCATCTGCCACACCGACGCCTACACCCTGTCGGGCCTCGATTCCGAGGGCAAGTTCCCGGCGATCCTCGGCCACGAGGGTGCCGGCATCGTGCGCGAGGTCGGGGCCGGCGTGACGACCCTGAAGGTCGGCGACCACGTCATCCCGCTCTACACGCCGGAATGCCGCAACTGTAAGTCCTGCCTGTCGCAGCGCACCAACCTCTGCACGGCGATCCGCTCGACCCAAGGCCAGGGCGTGATGCCGGACGGCACCAGCCGGTTCCGCTGCGACTCCACCGGCGGCAGCCCAGGCGCCAACACCGTGTATCACTACATGGGCTGCTCGACCTTCTCGAACTTCACCGTGCTGCCGGAGATCGCGCTCGCCAAGGTGCGCGAGGACGCCCCCTTCGACAAGATCTGCTACATCGGCTGCGGCGTCACCACCGGCCTCGGCGCGGTGATCTACACCGCCAAGGTGTGGCCGGGCGCCAACGTGGTGGTGTTCGGCCTCGGTGGCATCGGCCTCAACGTGATCCAGGGCGCCCGCATGGTCGGCGCCGACAAGATCATCGGCGTCGACATCAACCCCGACAAGCGGGCGATGGCCGAGAAGTTCGGCATGACCCACTTCATCAACCCGAACGAGGTCGGCACCGACAAGGTCGTGCAGGCGATCCTCGACGTGACGGGCGGCGGCGCCGACTTCTCGTTCGACTGCACCGGCAACGTCAACGTGATGCGCCAGGCGCTCGAGTGCTGCCACCGCGGCTGGGGCGAGTCGATCGTCATCGGCGTGGCCGAGGCCGGCCGCGAGATCTCGACCCGTCCGTTCCAGCTCGTCACCGGCCGCGTCTGGAAGGGCTCGGCCTTCGGCGGCGCCCGCGGCCGCACCGACGTGCCGAAGATCGTCGACTGGTACATGGAGGGCAAGATCAACATCGACGACCTGATCACCCACACCATGCCGCTGGAGGACATCAACCACGGCTTCGACCTGATGCACGAGGGCAAGTCGATCCGCTCGGTCGTGGTGTTCTAAAGGACTGGTTGAACCCGGCGGTGCGCGACGCGTACCGCCGGGGACGGATACGAAACCCAGGGATCACGGCGACATGGACACCATCTCGAAGGCCCGCTCGCATGGCGGCATCCAGGGCGTCTACCGGCACGAGGCCGAGACGACGCGCTGCCCGATGACCTTCGCGGTCTACCTGCCGCCGCAGGCGGAAACCGGGAAGGTGCCGGTGCTGTGGTACCTGTCGGGCCTGACCTGCACCCATGCCAACGTGATGGACAAGGGCGAGTACCGCCGCGCCGCCGCCAAGCACGGCATCGCGATCGTCGCCCCCGATACCAGCCCGCGCGGACCCGATGTGCCGGACCAGCCCGACAACTGGCAGTTCGGCTGCGGCGCCGGCTTCTACGTCGACGCCACCCAGGCTCCTTTCGACCGCAACTACCGCATGTGGTCCTACGTCACCGAGGAGCTGCCGGCCCTCGTCGCCCGCGAATTCCCCGTGGACATGGAGCGCCAGGGCATCTTCGGGCATTCGATGGGCGGCCACGGTGCGCTCACCATCGCGCTCAACCACCCGGAGCGCTTCCGCTCGTGCAGCGCCTTCGCGCCGATCGTCCAGCCCTCGACCGCCGGCTGGTCGAAGCCGGCGCTGACCAAGTATCTCGGCGCGGACGAGGCCGCGTGGCGCCGCCACGACGCCACCGCTCTGATCGAGGACGGCCGCCGATTCCCGGAATTCCTGGTCGACCAGGGCACCGCCGATTCCTTCCTCGACGAGGGCCTGCGTCCCTGGCTGCTGGAGGAGGCGTGCAAGAAGGCCGGGATCGGGCTGACCCTCAACATGCGCGAGGGCTACGACCACTCCTACTTCTTCATCTCGACCTTCATGGACGATCACATCGCCTGGGCGGCCGAGCGGCTGCGCTGACCCTCAGGCCGGGGCGCGCCCGAGCGCCCCGGTGATGAAGCGGCCGGCCTCGGAGAGGCGACCGGGATCGATCCCGGTCGCGAGGCCGAGCCGGTCGCATTCCGCCACCACCGCCTCGGTGGCGACGTTGCCGGGGGCGCCCTTCGCGTAGGGACAGCCGCCGAGGCCCGCCACGGCGGCATCGATCACCGACACGCCGAGTTCGAGGCAGGCGCGGAGATTGGCGAGCGCCAGCCCTCGCGTGTCGTGGAGATGCAGCGCGATGCGCTCGCGCGGGATCGTCTCCGCCACCGCCGCGACGCAGGCCCGGGCCGTCTCCGGTGTCCCGGCCCCGATCGTGTCGCCCAGCGAGACCTCGTAGCAGCCCATCTCGACGAGGCGACGGGCCACATCCGCCACGGCCTGCGGCGTCACCACACCCTCGTAGGGACAGCCGAGCACGCAGGAGACGTAGCCCCGCAGCGGAATCCCGGCGGCGCGGGCGGCCTGCGCCACCGGCCGGAAGCGCTCCAGGCTCTCGGCGATCGAGCAATTGATGTTGGCCCGCGAAAACGCCTCGGAGGCGGAGGCGAACACCGCGACCTCGCCGGCGCCCGCTTCCCGTGCCGCCTCGAACCCCTTGAGATTCGGCACCAGCACGGCGTAGCGCCCGGCAGGATTCGGCGGCAGCCTGGCCAGGATCGCGGCGGTGTCGGCCATCTGCGGCACCCATCGGGCCGAGACGAAGCTGCCGACCTCGATATGGGCCAGGCCGGCGGCGAGCAGCCGCTCGATCAGCTCCACCTTGACGGCAGTCGGTACGGTGACGGGCTCGTTCTGGAGCCCGTCGCGGGGACCGACCTCGACGATCCGCACCCGGGAGGGGAGGGGGCTCACGGCGCCTTCACCAGCGGGCACCGCCCATCCGCCAGGGGCCGGAACGCCTCGGCGGCGGGGATGGTCTGGACGAGCTTGTAATAATCGAACGGCCCCTTCGATTCGGCCGGGCTCTTGACCTGGAACAGGTACATCGGGTGGACGTGCCGTCCGTCCTCGCGCACCGTGCCTTCGCCGAAGAGCGGATCGTTCGTCGGCCCTGCCTTCATCCGGGCGACGACGGTCCGCCCGTCGGTGCTGCCGGCGAGCGTCGCGGCGCGCAGGTAGGCCAGCGCCCCGGCATAGACGCCGGCCTGGTTGGCGGTGGGGCGCCGGCCCTTCATCTGGGCGGCGAAGCGGTCGGCAAAGGCGCGGGTGCCGTCATTGGTGTCCCAGTAGAAGCCTTCCGTCAGGTAGAGCCCCTGCGCGTCCTTGAGGCCGATCGCGTGGACATCGGAGAGCTGCATCAGCAGGGCCGCCAGGTCCTGGCCGCCGCCGGTGATGCCGAACTCGGCCGCCTGCTTGACCGAGTTGACCGTGTCGCCGACCGCGTTGGCGAGCGCGATCACCTGGGCGCGGCTGGCTTGCGCCTGAAGCAGGAACGACGAGAAGTCGGCGGCTGCCGTCGGGTGGCGCACGGTGCCCACCACCTGGCCGCCCTCCTGCTTCACCACGCGCGCCGCGTCGGACTCGAGCGCGTGGCCGAAGGCGTAATCGGCGGTGAGGAAGAACCACTTCGTCTTGCCGGCACGCACCAGGGCCAGCGCGGTGCCGTGGGCCAGCGCCCAGGTGTCGTAGGTCCAGTGCACGGTGTTGGCCGAGCATTTCGGGCCGGTCAGGTCCGAGGTGCCGGGGCCCGACGCGATGAAGGCGGCCTTCGAATCGCGCACCACCTCCTGCACGGCGAGCGCCACCGAGGAGAACGGCACGTCGAGGATGGCGTCGACCTGCCCCTCGGCGATCCAGCGCCGGGCGGTGGCCGAGCCGATATCCGGCTTGTTCTGGTGGTCGGACTGGATCACCTCGACGGTGATCCCCGGCTGCTCCTTGCGAAAATCCTCGACCGCGAGGCGGGCCGCGACCACCGAGCCCTCGCCGGTGGAATCGGCGGCGAATCCGCTGAGATCGGTGAGCACCCCGAGCTTCAGGCGCGTCACCTCGGCATGGGCGGTGCCGGCGGCGAGGATGAAGGCGCCGCCGGCGAGCAGGCGGGTGGCGAGGCGGGTGAATGTCGGCATGGTTGTCCTCCCGGGAGAGTATTGATTGGCCGTTGGTTCGGCCATCGTTCGGTTGATTTAAAAATATTTTTGAACGGATTCACCCATATACGACCTCATCCTGAGGTGCGAACGGAGTGAGCCTCGAAGGAGGGCTCCAGGAATCTCTGTGTTATCTGGAGCCCTCCTTCGAGGTCGGTCGATCTTCGATCGACTGATACCTCAGGATGAGGTTATGGATGGGATGATCTCGTGAGAGACAGCCCGGTGGTTCCTTACCCCCGCCGCATCTCCCCCAGAACCTCCTGCGCCACGTCGAGCCGCACCAGGCGCCGCTCGACCAGCACGCGGGCCACCGCCTCGATCTCCTCGCCGAGCGCCCCGGCCATCATGGCGATGTTCTGGGCATGGAGCGCCATGTGGCCCTTCTGGATGCCGGTGGTGGCGAGCGCCTTGAGGGCGGAGAAGTTCTGGGCGAGCCCCACCGCCGCGATGATCCGGGCCAGCCGCTCCGCCGTCGTCGCCCCGAGAATTTTCAAACAGGCCTGCGCGGTCGGATGGAGCTTGGTCGCGCCGCCGACGAGGCCGACCGCCAGCGGCAGCTCGATCGAGGCGCTGAGGTCGCCGGACGCCGTGACCTCGTAGCGGGTGAGGCTGGTGTAGCGGCCCGAGCGCGCGGCGTAGGCATGGGCGCCTGCCTCGATCGCCCGCGTGTCGTTACCGGTGGCGAGCACCACGGCGTCGATGCCGTTCATGATCCCCTTGTTGTGGGTCGCGGCGCGGTAGGGATCGGCCTCGGCGAGGTGGTAGGCGCTGACGATCCCGTCCCGCACCTCCGGCCCGCCGATGGCGTCGGTGCGCCAGACCGCATGCGCCCGGGCGAGGCGCCGGTCGGCGAGGTTCGAGAGGATGCGCAAGTAGACCCGGCCGCCGCTCCAGCCGGCGATGTGGGGGGCCACCGCCTCCGCCATGGTGTTGACGGCGTTCGCCCCCATGGCGTCGCGGGTATCGACGATGAGATGCGTCACCACCATCGGGCCGCCCAGGCTGTCGAGCACCCGCACCTCGACATCGCGAAGACCCCCGCCGAGGCGCACCAGCACCGGGTCGCAGGCATCGCACAAGGCCCGCAACGCGTCGCGCTGCTCCAGGATGCGCAGGCGCGCCGCGTGGGGATCGCTCACCCCGACGACCTGCACCTGGGCGATCATCAGGTTGCCGGAGACCGAGGTGGTGAAGCCGTCCTGGTAGACCTGGCGGGCCGCGTTGCAGACCGCGGCCACCACCGAGGATTCCTCGGTCGCCATCGGGATCAGCACGTCCTCGCCGTCGATCCGCATGTTGGTGGCGATGCCGAGCGGGATAGTCATCGTGCCGACCACGTTCTCGATCAGCCGGTCGGCGAGGTCGGGGCTGAGGTTGCCGAACTCGGCGAGGTGCGCGACCTCGCCCGGGGAGAGGTCGGCGAAGGCGGCGACGAGGTCGAGGCGCTCGTGCGGACTCTTCTTGTGGAAGCCGGCGATGCGCGAGGTGCGGTTCGCCCGGGAAGTATCTTGCATGGTGCCTGCTGCCGCGTCGGTCGGGCTCGCGCGCGCCGGACGAGGGCGGCCGCATCCGCGGGCACCGTGGCGTTCCTCCCTCGTCCGGGCGTGTAAGACCCTGTTCGTTGTCGGCACCGTACCCGTCCGTGCCCCACCCACAAGGAACGCTTTGCGCCTTTCCGGGAGGGACCGTACCCTTCGCGGCATGGATACAGTCGGGACTCCCGAACCACGGACCCGGGTCGAGCAGGTGGTCGCCGGACTGAGCGAACGGATCGATCGCGGGCTCCTGCGCACCGGCGAACGCCTGCCGTCGATCCGGGCGGCGGCGGCCGGCTTCGCGGTGTCGAAGAACACCGTGGTCGAGGCCTATGAGCGCCTCGTCGCCTCGGGCCGGGTCGAGAGCCGGCCGGGCTCGGGTTTCTACGTGTCGAGCCGAAGGCCGGCCCCCGCCACCCCGCCGGGGCCCGTCCCGGTCGCGGCGGTCGACAGCGTCTGGCTGCTGCGCGAGCAGCTGGACCGGCATTACGACGTGCGCGTCGGCGACGGCCGGCCGCCGCCGGCCTGGATGGAGAGTTCGGAAATCGGCCGGCACCTGCGCCCGTCCCTGGGCGCGGCGAGCGAGAGCTACGGCAGCCCGGACGGTTACCTGCCCCTGCGCCGCAGCCTCGCGCTGCGCCTCGCCGAGCGGTCGATCCAGGTTGGGCCAGGGGGCGTGCTCCTCACCGCCGGAGCCAACCACGCCCTCGACCTGATCATCCGCCAGTTCGTGGCGCCGGGAGAGCCGGTGCTGGTCGACAGCCCGGGCTACTACCCGCTCTTCGGCAAGCTGCGCCTCGCCAAGGCGCGCATCCTCGGGGTGCGGCGCAATCCGGACGGGCCGGACGTCGCCCATCTCGACGCCCTGGCCCGCGCGAGCGGCGCGCGGCTGTTCTTTACCCAGTCGCTCGCCCACAACCCGACCGGCTGCTCGCTCACCCTGCCGGTCGCCCACCGGCTGCTCCAGCGCGCCGCTGCCCACGATCTGCGCATCGTCGAGAGCGACCCCTTCGCCGACGTGCTGCCGGCGGCGCAGGCCCGGCTCGCCGCCCTCGACCAGCTGGAGCGCGTGATCTATGTCGGCACCTTCGCCAAGACCCTCTCGGCCAGCCTGCGCTGCGGCTACATTGCTGCGCGGCCCGATATCGTCGAGGCCCTGCGCGATCTCAAGATGGTGACGAGCGTCAACAGCTCGGGCTTCGTCGAGCGGATCATCCACGACCTGATCGAGAGCGGGCGCTACCGCCGCCACCTGCGCCGCCTCGGCGGGCGGATCGAGGCGGCGTCCTTGCAGGGGAGGGCGGTCCTGCAGGGCTTGAGGCTTCCGGTCTTCGGCGAGCCGCGGGGCGGGTATTATCTCTGGTGCGGGCTGCCGCAGACGACCGACCTCGACGCCCTGTCGCGCCAGGCCGCCGCGCGCAGCATCCTGATCGCGCCCGGCGGGATCTTCTGTCCCGAGGGACCGGCCGGCCCGCCGATGATGCGGGTCAACGTCGCTTACTTGAGCGATCCGCGCTTCGCGCGGTTCATGCGGGAGGAGGCCGCGTCGCGATCCTGAGACGCCTCCCGCCGAGGGCGCGGAGGGGCGTTCTTACCCAGAGACGGCCAGGGCGAGGTCGGTTTGGGAGAAATCTCGTCCCTTGAACAGGATCGGCAGGCGGCTCCGGTGCGCGCAGGCATAGGAGAGGCAATCGGCGACGTTCAGCCGAGCCGGATGACCCTGCCCCTTGCCGTAGACCGCGAAGGCTTCCACGGCCCGGCATGCGACCTCGTCGTCGACCGGTACGATCGTTATCCGGGCGGCCCGAATGAACCCGTCGTACAGATCCTGGGCATCGAGGATGCTGGCGAGGTTGATCGTGGTCTCGAGCCGGACATGCGCACCGGTCTCCCGTCGCTCGGCCCCGTCGATGAGGTCCAGGAAGACAGCCGCCTCCGCTTCGCCTGCGAGGATCGCGACGACGGCCGAGGTCTCGATGAACATCAGCGCTCCCAGAGCTGGTCGCGCTCATCGTCGGTGAGGGCCGGCAGCCTGGGGCGATCCGCCTTGGCGAGGGCCCGCGCGCGGAGCGCCGCGACCCGCTCGCGCAGCGGGATTTCCTCCTCGGCGCGGCGGATCTCGTTGTGCAGGGCGAGCTTGATCGCCGCAGTGAGGGTCGGGGCCCCGCGCGTTCTCATCACGGCCTCTGCGAGGGCCCGGATCTCGCGATCACGGATGCTGAGCATGGCGCCTCCTGTCGGTACCGATGTCTATACACCGCACTCGGCAGCGTCCATACACCGGGCGGTGCCGGTCGAGGCTTCACGGCAGGACCGCCAGGTAATGCGCCAGCGCCTTGATGTCGGCATCCGACAGCGAGCCCGCCACCTCGGTCATCGCCGCCCCGCCCGAGCTCGGGCGGGTATTGGACCGGTAATCGCCGAGCGCCTTGGCGAGATAGCCTTCCGGCAGGCGGGCGATGCGGGGCGCGGCCTGGATGCCGAGATAGGCGTCGCCGTGGCAGGCGGCGCAGCGGTGCTGGAGGGCCGCCGTCGCGCCGGCCTTGGTGAGGTCGGGTTGCGTGTCCGCGGGCGGCTTGGTGTCCGGGAAGGGGAGGGAGGCGAAGTACTTGCCGAGCGCCCGGATGTCGTTGTCCGACAGCCCCTCCGCCACGCCCTGCATGATCTCGTTCTTGCGCCGGCCGGCGCGGAAGAACACCAGCTGCAACTGGATGTAGTTGCTGGAATGCCCGGCGATCGGCGGCGCGCCCTCGGCCAGGGTCTCGCCGTGGCAGGCGAGGCAGGCCTGCGCCACCTCGGGCGCCTCGGCAGCCTGAACCGCGGCCGAGGCGATCAGGCCCAGAGCGGCGAGCGCGGCGCGGGCCGGCCCGGAGGTTCTCCGGGCCGGCGGGCAGGCGCGGGGTTTCGCGCGGCTCACTTGGTGTAGGCGATGCGATAGATCGCACCGGCCCAGTCGTCGGCGACCAGCAGCGACCCGTCCGGCGCCACCAGGATGTCGGCCGGCCGGCCGGTATAGTCGCGGTCGCCCTTGAGCCAGCCGGAGGCGAAGGTCTCCATCTTGGCGTTCTTGCCGTCCGGATCGACCACCACCCGCTCGATGCGGCCGCCCTGGTACTTGTGGCGGTTCCAGGAGCCGTGCTCGGCGATGAAGATGTTGTTCTTGTACTCGGCCGGGAAGGACGAGCCGGTATAGAACTTCATGCCGAGCGGCGCGACGTGGGCCCCGAGCTTGGCCACCGGCGGGGTGAACTCGGCGCAGGTGCGGCCCTGGGCGAATTTCGGATCCGGCATGTCGCCCTGGTGGCAATACGGATAGCCGAAATGCTCGACGACCTTCGAGATCATGTTGAGCTTGTCGCTCGGGATGTCGTCGCTCATCCAGTCGCGGGCATTCTCGGTGAACCAGTAGCGGCCGGTGCGCGGATCGATGTCGCCGCCGACGCTGTTGCGCACGCCGAGCGCCACGATCTCCGCCGCCCCGGTCTTCAGGTCGACGCGCCGCACCTGCGACACGCTGCTCGGCGGGTTGCCGATGTTGAAGGGCGGGCCGAACGGCACGTAGACCCAGCCGTCCTTGTCGAAGGTCAGGTACTTCCAGCCATGCGCCACGTAGGACGGCATGTCGTCGTAGACGACGACCGGCTCCGGCGGCTTGTCGAGATTGGCCTCGATGTTGTCGTAGCGATAGATCTTGTCGATCGCAACGACGTAGAGCGCGCCATCGCGAAACGCGAGGCCGGTGGGCATGTTGAGGCCCTTGAGGATCGTCTTGACGACCTTCTTGCCGCCCTGGTCGACGATGGCATAGACGTTGGTCGCGCCGAACGAGCCGACGAACAAGGTACCCTTGTCACTGAGCGCCATCTGCCGCGCCTCGGGCACGCCGCTGGCATAGACGCTGATCGTGAAGCCCGCCGGCAGCTTCACCGCCTTCAGGTTCTCCGCCAGTTCCTCGTCCGAGGCCGGAAGGGCAGGGTTGGCGGGCGGCGCCAGGCCCTTCTGCGCCGAGGTCTCGTCGCCGAGGAACCAGTCCGGCGGCGGGTTCTTCCAGAACGCCTTGCCGCTCGAATCGTATTGCTTGAGGGCCTGCGCCTGGGCCGCCCCGCCGGTCAGGCCCATCGCCACGAGGGCCGCCGCCAAGACCTTGCGACGCATCAAGGCCGCACGGCGCGTTCCGGTCATCCCGCGCACTCGCATGTCCGCCTCCTCCCGTTGTGTTTTTCCGTCGCCCTTGTGGGCGTTCGTCGCGAGGCGCACCCTGCGGTGTCCTCGCTTCGCCCACTGTCGAGTTGGACACGGCCTGTCGTCAAGGGGAGGGGACGGAGCTGACGAGGCCACGCGCGGTCTCGTGACCGGCGATGCGTCTCAGCGCGGCGCCTGCGCCAGGAGCTTGCCGAAATCCGCGTCGAGCGAGGTGAGGGCGCGGTCGATCCGCCCGCGCTCGGCCGTGACCCACGCCGCTTCCTCGGCCACCGTCCGGTCGGCGGCATCGAGCATCCGGGTCATCTCGGCCGGTTGCGGCCCGCCGCTCGTCGCGCGGTCGCGCACGATCGCCACGGGGTCGAGGGTCTGGCGGAACTCCGCCTCGCTCATCGGCAGGGGCGCGGCGGGCTGATTCATCTCCCGCAAGGTGCGCTCGTAGAGCGCCTGCGCCTCGGCATAGGGGAAATCGCTCGGATGGGCGTCGTGGGCGCGGGCGTAGTCGACGATCTCCGACGCGAAATGGTGCCCGACGCGGAAGGGCAGGCCGTAGCGGCGCATCAGCACGTCGGCCAGTTCCTGCGAGGCGGTCCAGTCGCTGTTGAGCTCCTCGAGCGCCCGCTCGGGGCTGATGACGAGGGCGTTCAGCGCGCGGTCCCAGAGGTCGAGCATCCGGGTCGCGCCCGCGAGCACCGCGGCGTTGTCGCGGACGGATTTGGCGTCGCTCATCCCCGGCGGGATGTTGTGGGCCTGGATCGCCCGCCCGATCCCGAGCGACACGACGCGTGAAGCCTCGGCGCGGGTGTCGTTGAGGAGGCCCGGATTGCGCTTCTGGGGCATCGCCGAGGAGACGTAGGTATTGCCGTCGCCCTCGCGCAGCAGGATCCAGGGACGCGCCTGCGCGTACTGGGTCATCACGTCCTCGACGAAGGCGCCGCAATGGAGCGCGATCGCGGTCGCCACCGCGCCCACCTCCACGGGGATCTCGGTCGCCGAGATCTGGGCTGCGTCGTAGGCGTTGTCGACCAGCGCCGGGAAGCCGAGATAGGCCGCCATCCGGGCGCGGTCGAGCGGCCAGCTCGTCCCGTTCAGCACCGTGGTGCCCATCGGCGAGCGGTCGAGCCGCGTGAAGGCCTGCCGCAGCCGCTCGGCGTCGCGGGCGAGCCCGGCGACGTGGCCGAGGAGATAGTGGCCGTAGCTGTTGGCCTGGGCGGCAACGCCGTTGGTGTAGTTCGGCACCACCGTGTCCCGGTGGGTGCGCGCCAGCCGCACCATCGTGGCGGTGGTCCGGCGCAGGGCGTCGGCCAGCCGCAGCATCTCGTCGCGGATGATCGCCGCCCGCACGGTCGAGAGCATGTCCTGGCTCGACCGGCCGGCATGGAGCAGGGTCGCCTCGACGCCCGCCGCCTCGATCAGCAGCGGTTCGAAGGTGATGACGAGCGTCGGACGCTTGGCGCCGGGCTGGTCGCCGGCCTTCAGCACGGCGTCGAGGCCCTTGGCGATCCGCGGCGCGAGGCCGGCGTCGAGCAGGTGCTGCTCGGTGTTGATGACGGCGCTCGCCTTGTTGATCTCGCCGAGCCAGTAGAACTCGTCGCGGCGGGGCGTCGGCTCGGCCGGTGCGGCGGTGGCGCCGGCGATCATCGCGCCGGCGAGCAGGGCTTGTCTGAGCATCGTCCACCCTCCGGCGGATCGGTTCTGCCCGCCTGTGGGCCGGGATAGCCGGCGGGGTGGGGTAGGCTCAAGCGCGGGGGGCGCGGGGCAGGGTCTCGACGAAGCTCAAACCCACCGCGTCATTCCGGGCTCCGCTGTCGCGGCCACGGAATGACGAGGAGGATGTGAAGACTGTCGATGAGGTCGAACGGACGTTCAGCGCAGAAAGCTCGACATCGCTGACAGCCCATTGATCACCCGCACCGCCTCCGCGACACTACCGGCCTCGAAGCTCACGGCGCTGCCGTCGCGGCGTTGGAGTCCCGGCCATTGGCCGAACAGATCGGCCAGTGCCGGGGTCTGGGCCCGCACCGTCACCGCGAGCGGGCCGGGGATGCGGAACGGCGGCGGTAGGGGTCGGCCCAAGGCCATCGTCACACCGGCCCGGATCGCCGCACAGGACGCCTCCGGCGAAAGGCTGATGCCGCTGTGGCAGCCGGTCGCCCGCTTGGTCTCGACGAAGACGGTCTGGGGAAGCAGCGACCGGTTCTCGGCGATGAACACGTCGTCGCCGCTCGCCATCGCGACCGGCACGCCGAACTCGCCGGCGAGCGCGCCGTAGATCCCGGCCTCACCCAGTTCCTGTCCGTCGAGGGCGATCGCCGCGAAGGCGAAGCCGTTGATGGTGTGGGCGAGGATGCCCCGGCCGTGGGCGCGGGAATGGTAGCCGATCAGGCCGACCGCATCGATCCCGAGATCCACTCCCGCCATCATGCCCAGCGGGCGCGGCTTGCCCTGGATCGCTCGCGCGCGGGGATCGAGGAGGTCCGCCGGCATGTTGCGGAAATCGCCGTGCGAATCGTTCACGAACACCTCGTCCGCTCCGGCCGCGAAGGCCCCGGCAATCGCCGCGTTGGCCTCCTGCACCATCCAGAGTCGGGCCCGCTCGTAATCGGGTCCGCCCCGGCGGGTCTGGTCGGGATGCACGACGCCCGCGACGCCCTCGATGTCGGTGGAGATCAGGACCTTCATGGCAATGCCTGAGAGGGGAGGGCGGCCCAGTCGGGCAGCACCTCGGTCAGGGCCGGGCGGGTATGGCCGTTGCGGCCGGTCACCGTCTCGGCGCGCCACAGGGCGTTGACGATCGCCTGCTCGATCCCGTCGGCGACCGCCTCGAAGAGCGGATCGAGATGGGCATCGTGCAGCATCGCCACCGCCGGCATCGGGGTGCCGGGATCCTGCGGCAGCGTGTAGGCGGTCGAGAAGGCGAGCGCGATGTCGCCGCTGCCGTGGCCGAAGACCGAGCCGGTGCGGGCGAGACCCGCGCCCGCCCGGAGCGCCAGGCGCCGGAGCTGGCGCGCGTCGAGGGGCGCGTCGGTGGCGATCGTCAGGATGATCGAGCCCTTCTCCGGCTTGGCGACCGTCCCGGGATCCTCCAGCCGCTCCGCGAGGACCGGCCCGACTGCCCTGCCGCCGAACCGCAACTGCGCGGGCCGGCCGAAATTCGCCAGCACCAGCGTGCCGACCGTCACGGCCCGCCCGCCCGCCTCGACCTGCCGCGAGGCGGTGCCGATGCCGCCCTTCACCCCGAAGCACGACATGCCGCGTCCGGCGCCCACGGCGCCTTCCGCCACCGTGACGTCGGCGGAATCGTGCGCCTGGCGATAATGCGCCTCGCCCACGACCATCCGGGCCATGTCGTTGAGGGTGCCGTCGTTGCACTCGAAGACGAGCGGGTTCACGGTCGGCAATTCGCGGCCGATGCCGGGATTGACCGCGAGCGCCGCCCGGATCTGGGCGGCGGCGACCGCCGGCACCCCGAAGGTGTTGGTGAGCGCGATCGGCGTCTCGATCAGCCCGAGTTCTTCCAGTTGCATCAGGCCGATCGACTTGCCGAAGCCGTTCAGCACCGCCGCCGCGGCCGGGACCCGGTCGTGGTAGAGGTCGCCGGCATGCGGGCGGATCACCGTCACGCCGGTCTGGATCGCACCCTCGGCGAGCGTGCAATGGCCGACGGTCACGCCGGCAACATCGGTGATCGCGTCGCGCGGGCCGCTCGGCAGGGCGCCGATGCGCGGGGGGACGTCGGTCATGCGCGGTCGAGCTTGGGGTCGAGGGCGTCGCGCAACCCGTCGCCGAGGAGGTTGAAGGCGAGCACGGTGAGGAAGATCGCCAGGCTCGGGAAGATCGCGACGTGGGGCGAGGAGACCATGTCGGCGCGGGCATCGTTCAGCATCGCGCCCCATTCCGGCGTCGGCGGCTGCGCCCCCATCCCGAGGAAGGACAGGCTCGCCGCGGTGATGATCGAGGTGCCGAGGCGCATCGTGAAGTAGACCACGATCGACGAGACCGTGCCGGGCAGGATGTGGCGCAGGAGGATCGTGCGGTCCGAGGCGCCGATGCTGCGGGCGGCCTCGATATAGGTCGCGCGCTTGAGCACCAGCGTGTTGCCGCGAACGAGCCGCGCGAAGGCCGGCACGCTGAAGACCGACACCGCCACCACGACGTTGACGAGGCTGCTGCCGAGGATCGCGACGACCCCGAGGGCCAGCAGGATGCCCGGGAAAGCGAACAGAACGTCGGACAGGCGCATCACGAGGCGGTCCCACCAGCCCTCGTAATAGCCGGCGAGCAGCCCCAGCACAGTGCCGATGAGCCCGCCGATCGCCACCGACAGGAATCCGGTGGCGAGCGAGATCCGCCCGCCGAGCAGGATGCGGCTCAGGATGTCGCGCCCGAGGGGATCGACCCCGAGCCAGTGTGCGAAGGACGGCCCCTCGTTGATCCGGTCGTAGTCGAAGAAGTTTTCCGCGTCGTAGGGGGCGATCCACGGCGCCAGGATCGCCACGACGACGAGCAGGACCACGAAGGCCAGGGCCACGACGGCGACGGGCTGGCGGCGGAACTTGCGCCAGAACTCGGACCAGGGGGTGCGCACGCCGGTGGGCACGGCGGCGACGGCCTTCGTGGCGGTGAGTGCGGTTTGGGTCACGGCCGGCTCACTTGTAGCGGATGGTCGGGTTGATCAGCCCGTAGAGCAGGTCGACGACGAGGTTGATCAGGATGAATTCGAGCGAGAACATCAGCACCAGGGCCTGGATCACCGGATAGTCGCGCTGGTTGACCGAATCGACGAGGAGGCGGCCGACGCCCGGCCAGTTGAACACCGCCTCGACGACGATCGAGCCGCCGAGCAGGAAGCCGAATTGCAGGCCCATCATGGTGACGACGGGAATCAGCGCATTGCGCAGGCAGTGCTTGGCGATGACGACCCGCTCCTTGAGGCCCTTGGCGCGGGCGGTGCGGACGAAGTCTTCGCCTAAGACCTCGACGAAGGAGGCGCGGGTGAAGCGCGCCATCACGGCGGCCACCGCCGCCCCGAGGGTGAGCGAGGGCAGGATGTAATGCTGCCACGAGCCGGCGCCGACGGTCGGCAGCCAGCCGAGGCCGACGGAGAAGATCTGCATCAGCAGCATCCCCAGCGCGAAGGCCGGGAACGAGATGCCGGAGACGGCGAGCGTCATCCCGAGCCGGTCCGGCCATTCGTTGCGGTAGACCGCCGAGACGATGCCGATGACGAGCCCGAAGGCGACCGCCCAGGCCATGCTGGTCAACGTGAGCAGCAGGGTCGGCATGAAGCGCTCGCCGATCTCGGTTGCAACCGGGCGCCGCGTGCGGATCGAGGTGCCGAAATCGCCTTGTCCCATGTTCAGGAAGTAGCGGGCGAACTGGACCGGGAGCGGGCGGTCGAGGCCGAGTTCGGCGCGCACCAGTTCCACGGTCTGCTGGTCGGCATCCTGGCCGGCGGCGAGCCGTGCCGGATCGCCCGGCAGCATGTGGACGAACAGGAAGACCAGCACCGCGACGATCGCGAGCGTCGGCAGGAGGCCGAGGAGCCGTTTGAGGAAGAAGGTCAGCATGGCGCCGGGGATGGGAAGGGAAGGGGAGGGCGCCGCGCGGCGGCGCCCCGAATGGCCTTACGGCGCGATCGCGGCCTCGCGGCTGTCGATGTTGCCGTCCGGCATCACGTACACGCCGGACAGGCGGGCGGAGGTGGCGTACACGTTCTGCTCGATGACGAGGGGCGCCCAGGGCGCATCCTTGTAGATCAGTTCCTGCGCCTTGGCGTAGAGATCGGCCTTCTCGCTATCGCTCGTCGTGACGAGCGCCTTGGCGATCAGGGCATCGACCTCCTGGTTGCTGTAATAGGCGGTGTTGTTGAGCTTCGGCGGCCAGGCTTCCGTCGAGAAGAGCGGGCGCAGGGCCCAGTCGGCCTCGCCGGTCGAGGACGACCAGCCGGCATAGTACATCCGCACGCGGGCGGTCTTCGGATCGGGGGCGGTCTGCACCCACTCGACGCGCTGGCCGGGCTCGAGCGCCTGGGTCTGCACCTTGATGCCGACCTGGGCGAGCTGCTGCTGGACGAACTGGATCGCCTTCTGCGCCGTGCTGGTGGTGTAGGCGCTCCACAGGGTGGTCTCGAAGCCGTTGGCGTAGCCGGCCTCCTTCAGGAGCTGGCGCGCCTTGGCCGGGTCGTAGGGCCAGGCGCTCATCGGGTGGGCATAGAGCACGCCGGCCGGCACGATCCCCTTGGCGGGCGTCGCGTAGCCGTTGAAGGCCACCTTGGCCAGCGCCTCCTTGTTGATCGCGTAGTTGATCGCCTGGCGCACGCGCAGGTCGTCGAACGGCTTTTGCAGCATGTTCATGCTGACATAGCGCTCGATGATCGAATCCTGCGCGATGACCTTCAGCTTCTTGTTCTCAGACAGCGTCTTGGCCTGCTCATAGGGGAGCGGGGAGACGAAATCGGCCTCGCCGGTCTGGAGCATCGCCGCGCGGGTGCCGTTCTCCGGCACCGGCTTCCAGGTGATGCTGTCGACCTTCGGCAGGCCGGCCTGCCAGTAACCGGCGAACTTGGCGCCCTTGACCGAATCGGTCTGCTTCCACTCGACGAAGGTGAACGGGCCGGTGCCGACGGGATGGAAGGCGATGTCCTTGCCCCATTTCTGGAGCGCGGCCGGCGAGATCATCGCCGCGGAGGCATGCGCCAGCGAGTTGATGAAGGGGCCGAAGGGCTCCTTGAGGGTGATGCGGACGCTATAGGGCGAGACCACCTCGACGGTCTTGACCCGGTTGAACTGGTTGAAGCGGGCCAGGCGATTCTCGGGGTTCAGCACCCGCTCGAGGTTCGCCTTCACGGCATTGGCGTCGAACGCCGTACCATCGTGGAATTTCACGCCCTCGCGCAGCTTGAAGGTGTAGACGAGGCCGTCGGGCGTGACCTCGTAGCTCTCGGCCAGGACGTTCCTGACCTTCAGATCCTTGTCGAACTCGAACAGGCCTTCGTAGAACGACTTGGTGACCGCAGTCGTGAGCGTGGTGTTGGTGTTGTAGGGGTCGAGCGTCTCGGGTTGCACGCCGATGACGAGGACCGGGTCGCCGGCGGCCAAGGCCGGGGCGATGAGGCCGCAGAGCAGGCCGGTGGCGAGGAGAGCGTGGCGGAGCATGGGGGTGTCTCGGGTCATTGGGGGCGTCTTCCTTGAGGTCTCGGATGTTGTTTGATGCGACTGGAAAATTCCGTCCCAGCCGCGACCTCATCCTGAGGTGCGACTGAAAGGAGCCTCGAAGGAGGGCTCCAGAGATCACTGAGAATTCTGGATCCCTCCTTCGAGGTCAGTCGATCTTCGATCGACTAACACCTCAGGATGAGGTTGCGGATGGGATGGAATCTGTCGCTCACCTCGCGCGGTCTCACGCCGCGAGGCCGCCGACCGTATGGCGGGCGGTCCAGTGGCCCGGACCGACCTCGACCAGCGGCGCCACCTCCGGCTCGTCGCCCAGCGCCCGGACCGGGCTCGGGATCTCGCCGGTGAGGAGGCCGCGCGTCTTGGCGTGGCGCCGCTCCGGGTCGGCGACCGGGACCGCCGCCATCAGCTTCTTCGTGTAGGGGTGCTGCGGGTTCTCGAAGATCGCCCGGCGCGGACCGATCTCGACGATCTGGCCGAGGAACATCACGGCGACCCGGTGGCTCACCCGCTCCACCACCGCCATGTCGTGCGAGATGAACAGGTAGGACAGGCCGAGCTCGCGCTGCAAGTCGAGCATCAGGTTGACGATCTGGGCCTGGATCGAGACGTCGAGGGCCGAGACCGCCTCGTCGGCGACGATCACCTTCGGGTTGAGCGCCAGCGCCCGCGCGATGGCGATGCGCTGGCGCTGGCCGCCGGAGAATTCATGCGGGTAGCGCGCGCCTTGCGCCGGGGTCAGGCCGACCCGCTCCAGCAGCCAGGCCACCCGCGCCTCGGCCTCGCGCCGGGGCGTGCCGTGCACGAGCAGCGGCTCCATGATCGAGAAGCCGACGGTGAGGCGCGGATCGAGGGAGGCGTAGGGGTCCTGGAAGATGAACTGGATGTTCTTTCGCAGCGCCTGGAGCTTGTTGGGGGCGAGGTCGCGGATGTTCTCGCCCGCAAACTCGATCAGCCCGCTCTGGCTCTCGACGAGGCGGAGCAGCGAGCGGCCGGTCGTCGACTTGCCGCAGCCGGATTCTCCGACGAGGGCCAGGGTCTCGCCGGGCTGGAGATCGAAGCTGATCCGCTCGACCGCGTGGACGCGCCGGCGCACCCGGTTGAGGAGGCCGCCGCGGATGTCGAACCGGGTGACGAGGTCGCGCACCCGCAGGATCGGGGGGCCGGGCCGGCGGGTATCCTGGGCTCCGTCCTCCGGTGGCGCGGCCGCCGGGGCCTCGGCCGCCTCGGGCCGCAGGAGGTCGAACTTGCGCGGCAGGTCGCTGCCCGCCATGGCGCCGAGCCGCGGCACGGCGGCGAGCAGCGCCTGGGTGTAGGCGTGGCGCGGCTGTGCGAAGAGGGCGGGAGCCTGGCCCTCCTCGACCTTGTCGCCGCGGAACATCACCAGCACCCGGTCGGCGATCTCCGCCACCACCCCCATGTCGTGGGTGATGAAGACGACGCCCATCTTCATCTCGTTCTGGAGGCTGCGGATCAGCTCGAGGATCTGGGCCTGGATGGTGACGTCGAGCGCCGTCGTCGGCTCGTCGGCGATGAGGAGCTGCGGCCGGCACGCGAGCGCCATCGCGATCATCACCCGCTGGCGCATGCCGCCGGAGAGCTGGTGGGGAAACCGCGTCAGGACGTTGCGGGCCTCCGGGATGCGCACGAGGTCGAGCATCCGCAGGGCCTCGGCCCGGGCCGCGGCATGGCCCTTGCCCTGGTGCACCCGGATCGATTCCGCGATCTGCTCGCCGGCGGTGAAGACCGGGTTGAGCGAGGTCATCGGCTCCTGGAAGATCATCGCGATCTCGGCGCCCCGCATCTCCCGCATCTCGGCGTTCGAGGCGGTGGCGAGGTCGAGGATCGCGCCGGAGCGGCGCCGGAACAGCATCCGCCCGGTGGCGATCTTGCCGCCGCCATGCTCGACGAGGCGCATCAGCGCCAGCGAGGTGACGGACTTGCCCGAGCCCGATTCACCGACGATCGCCAGGGTCTCCCCGGCCTCGACGTGGAACGACAGGTCGCGCACCGCCTCGACCGTCCGCTCGGAGGTGGCGAAGCGCACGGTCAGGTCCGAGACCGACAGGATGCGTCGGTCGGGCAGGATCAGCGAAGGAGCAGGGGGAGGGGAGGGGGGCACGGTCGGCACTCAGAAGATGGCGGTCGTGGGCGTGTCGCCGGCCCGGACGAGGCCGCGATACATCCCCGCGGTGTTGAACGGCATGGCGACCCGGCCCCGCGCATCGACCGCGATGAGGCCGCCCTGGCCGCCGAGCGGCGTCAGCCCGTCGCGGACCGTCGCTTGCGCCGCGGCGTCGAGATCGAGCCCGCCATAGGCTATGCGGGCGCAGACGTCGTAGGCCGCCGCCGCCCGGATGAAGACCTCGCCGGTCCCGGTGCAGGACACCGCCGCGCTGCGGTCGTCGGCATAGGTGCCGGCGCCGATCAGCGGCGAATCGCCGATGCGGCCCGGCCGCTTGTTGGTCATGCCGCCGGTCGAGGTCAGCGCCGCGAGGTGGCCGTGACGGTCGAGCGCCACCGCGCCGACGGTGCCGAATTTCCGGCGTTCGTCGAGGGGGGCCGTCTCGTCGTGGTCGAGGCTGACCCGCCCGCCGGCCTGCGCGGCCTCGAGCTGCCGGCGGCGCGCCTCGGTCGAGAAGAAGCCGGGCTCGACCATCTCGAGGCCTTGGGCGCGGCAGAATTCCTCGGCACCTGCGCCGGCGAGCAGCACGTGGGTGGCGTCCTCCATCACGGCCCGCGCCGCCCGGCCCGGCCGGCGCACCCGCGCGAGGCCCGCGACTGCACCTGCGCGCAAGGTGGCGCCGTCCATGATCGCGGCGTCGAGCTCGTGGGTGCCGGCGCTGGTGAAGACCGCACCAACCCCGGCATTGAACAGGGGGCATTCCTCCAGGAGGTCGACCGCGATGGCGACCGCATCGAGCGCGCTGCCGCCCTCGCGCAGGCAGCGTTCGCCGGCGGCCAGGATCTCGGTGAGCGCCGCATGATAGGGCGCCTCGCCGTCGCTGCCGGCTTCCGGCCGCGCGATCGTGCCGGCGCCGCCATGGATGACGAGGACGGGGCGGGGATCGGTCATGGCTCGGGATCCGGGTCGGGGGAGGGGACGGCGCTGCCGCGGATCGGCCAGGCGGCATAATCGCCGTCGAGCCAGGGCAGGACCGATTCGGTGAGGCGGGTCGCCGCGGCGACGAGGCTGCCCGAGGCATGCGCCACGGCGCTCGACAGGGCCTCGACCAGAGCGGCGAGGCTGGCGTCCGAGGCGGCGAAGTAGCGGCTGTCGGTCCGCACGCACAGCGTGATCGTGGCCTGGGCGGCGATCGGCGAGTGCGGCCCGTCGGTCAGCGCCAGCACGGTCGCGCCACTCTCCCGGCCTTGCGTCGCCAGCCGCACCGTGTCGGTGAAGTAGCGCGGCGTGGCGAGCACGATCACGAGGTCGTCCGCGGTCAGCCGCCGCATGGCCCGCGCCGCGAAGGCCGGGCCCTCGACCGTGGCGAGCAGGTGGACGTCCTGGCGGGTGAGGTCGAGGTTGCGGGCGAGCAGGCCCGCCGGCCAGGACGAGCTGCCGAAGCCGACGATGTAGACCCGCCGCGCCGCCTGGATCGCCGCCACCGCCCGCGCGCAGGCCCCGGCATCGAGGCTCGATCGCGTCGCCTCCAGGTTGCGCCCGATCGCCGCGAAGGTCGCATCGAAGACGCTGGCCGGGTCGGCCGGCTGCTCCAGGTCGCCACGCAGCTTCTCCACCGGCGCCAGCGCGCCCTCGAAGCCCAGCACCAGGGCGGCGCGGAACTGGGCATAGCCCTCGTAGCCGAGCGCCCGGGCGAAGCGGTTGGCGGTGGCGACCGACACCCCGACCAGCTCCGCCAGCTCGGCGACCGGCAGGGTCGCGGCCTTCAGCGGATGATCGAGCACGTAGCGCGCCACCTCGCGATGCGACTGGCTCAAGGCCGGGAAGCTGCGGGCGATCCGCTGGGCGACGGAGGCGCCGTCGGGCGGGCCGCTCACGGCTGACCGTACCCGCCGAGGTGATCGAAAAATCTCATGAAGGTGATAGTGGCGAGATTTTTATGCCGAATGCAAGCCTCTCGGTGCCGGGATAGCGGGCAAGCCCTGCCCGATGCTCAGGCATGCGGACGGCGGTGCTGCCTGCTCCCTGGGAGGCTGTGTGGGAGTAAGAAGGGACACAGGTTTTCCCCTCCCCCCTCTGCGGGGGAGGGTGGCCTGCGGAGCAGGCCGGGAGAGGGGCAGCGCGACGCTGATCCAGGTAGCGCCCTCCAGAACGGTTCCGCCTCATTCGGAAGAGTGGTTCCCCTCTCCCGCCCCACTCCGTGGGGCACCCTCCCCCGCAGAGGGGGGAGGGGGAAACCTGCGCCATTCCTGTCCCCGAACAGTCCTGGATCATCCGAGACAGGCAGCCGACGATCGACAACGCTGATCTGCGCCCCGAACCGCTTGCCAACGCCGCCGCCGGGACCCATCCAGGGCTGGTGTCACAGCTTGCCCCGCCCCCTCCCGCCCCCGACATGACCAAGCCCGCCCGCGAAGGCCTGCCGCCGGCGCAACGCCGGCAGGCGATGGCGGCGGTGCTCGCCGGCGTGGCTCTCGCCACGCTCGACACCGCCATCGCCAACACCGCGCTCCCGACCATCGCGGCCGATCTCGGCGTCGATCCGGCGGATTCGGTCTGGATCGTGAACGCCTACCAGCTCGCCGTGGTGGCGACGCTGCTGCCGATCGCGGCTTTGGGCGAGATCGTCGGGCAGAGGCGGGTCTATCTCGCGGGGCTCGCGCTGTTCACCCTGGCTTCGCTCGTCTGTGCGCTGGCCTGGTCGCTGCCGGCGCTCGTCGCCGCCCGCGTGCTCCAGGGCGTCGGGGCGAGCGCCCTGATGGCGGTCAACGTCGCGCTGATCCGCTTCATCTACCCGACGCATGAGCTCGGGCGGGGCCTCGGCCTCAACGCCTTCGTGGTCGGCGTCGGCTTCGCCCTCGGGCCGACGATGGCCTCGCTGATCCTGGTGGCGGCGCCCTGGCCGTGGCTCTTCGCCGTCAACCTGCCGATCGGCCTCGCGGCCCTGGCGCTCGCCCGCCGCGCCCTTCCGGAGACAGCCCAAGCCGGCCACGCCTTCGACCGGATCGGCGCGCTCCTCAACGCCGCCACCTTCGCGCTGTTCGTCCTCGGCCTCGGCGAGGCGGCCCATGCCGGGCCGCTCTGGCGGGTGCTGGCGGAGTTCGGCGGCGCGCTCGCCTGCGGCACCCTGCTGCTGCGCCGCCAGGCCGACCACCCGGCCCCGATGCTCGCCGTCGACCTGTTCCGGCGCCCGCTCTTCACGCTCTCGGCGGCGACCTCGGTCTGCTCCTTTGCCGCGCAAGGCCTCGCCTTCGTGTCGCTGCCGTTCCTGTTCCAGCACGATCTCGGGCGCTCGCAGGTCGAGACCGGCTTCCTGATGACGCCCTGGCCGCTGGTCGTCGCCGTGATGGCGCCGATCGCCGGACGCCTCTCGGACCGCTACCCGCCGGGCCTGCTCGGCGGCATCGGGCTGGCGATCCTGGCGCTCGGCATGGCCTCGCTGGCGGCGCTTCCGGCCGAGCCGAGCGTCCTGAGCCTCACCTGGCGGATGGCGTTGTGCGGGGCGGGCTTCGGCTTCTTCCAGGCGCCGAACCTGCGCGCCATCATGACGAGCGCGCCGCAGGCCCGGGCCGGCGGCGCGAGCGGCATCGTGGCGACCTCGCGGCTCCTCGGCCAGACCACCGGGGCGGCCCTGGTGGCAGCCTGCTTCGCGATCGCGGCGGCGCACGGCCCGGCCCTGGCGCTCGGGCTCGGTGCCGCCTTCGCGGGCGTCGCCAGCGTGGTGAGCCTGTCGCGGCTGGCCGTCCGGCCGGGGCGGGAGGCGGCGTGACCGCACTCAACGACACTCAAGGAGGAAACCCCATGATCCACGTCCTCGCCATCATCCGGACCAAGCCCGGCCAGCGCGACACGGTGCTCGAAGCCTTCCGGGCCAACGTGCCCGCCGTCCATGCCGAGGAGGGCTGCATCGAGTACGGCGCGGCGATCGACACCGACGGCGTCGGTCCGTTCCAGACGCCGTTCGGGCCGGACACCTTCGTGGTGATCGAGAAATGGGCCAGCCTCGACGCCCTGATGGCGCACGCGGCCGCGCCCCACATGGCCGCTTATGGGGCGAAGACCAAGGACCACATCGTCTCCCGGGCGATCCACGTCCTGTCGCCGACCTGAGAGCTTGTTTGAGTTTATCGTCAGTCAAAGCCCTGGGACAAGGCGGCGCATCCTATTCCCTCACCTCATCCTGAGGTGCGAGCGGCAGCGAGCCTCGAAGGAGGGCTCCAGATGTCTCGGTGATCTCTGGAGGCCTCCTTCGAGGTCAGTCGCTCTGCGATCGCGTGCGATCTGTGATCGCCAACACCTCAGGATGAGGTGCGAGGGTGGGACGTTCCTTCGTTTGCAAGGATCAAATCGGGAAGACGCGCTCAGAACGGCTCTGGGCCGTCCGCGGGACCGTCACCCCGAGGGCGCTCGCACCTTGACGCCGAGCATCGCCTCGAAGGGCAGCACCATCGCGCCCTTGTCGCGGGCGCCGTGGCCGGCGAGCAGCGCCATCTGGTAGGTTGCGGTCGCCGCTGCCGTCACCGGGAGCGGAAAGCCGCGCCCGACCGAGACCTCGGCGGCGCTGACGAGGTCCTTGTACGCCTTGGCGAGCGGATAGCCCTCGTCGAACTCGCCCTTGAGGATCCGCGGCACGAAGTATTGCGAGGCGTAGCTGCGGCTCGTGCCGGTCGTCACCACGCCTGCCAATTGCTGCGGGTCGAGGCCCATCGCCACCGCCATCGGCAGCACCTCGGCAAGCGCCGCGATGTTGATGTCGTAGATCACGTTGTTGATCGTCTTGGTGAGCTGGCCGCTGCCGAGCGGACCCATATGCAGCACCTGGGTGCCGATGCGCTCGAGCAGCGGCTTCATCGCCGCGAAGGTCTCAGGGCTACCGCCGCACATCACCGTGAGCGTCGCGGCCTCGGCCCCGGCCGGCGCGCCGGAGACCGGCGCGTCGAGGAACGGGAAGCCTCGCGATTCCAGCGCCCGGCCGATCGCCACCGCCTGCCCATGCGCGATGGTGCTGAGATCGACCACGATCGCTCCCGGCGCGAGGCGGGCAACGAGACCGTCCGGGCCGAACAGGGCGCTCTCGACCACGTCGCCGTCGGGCAGGCAGAGCACCAGCACCTCGGTGCCTGCCACCGCCTCCCGGTCGGCCGTGACGGTGATGCCCGGCTCCGACAGGCCGGCGATCCGGGCCGGATCGGCATCGATCGCGAGAAACGTCTCGGTGCCGTCCCCCTTGCGGGCGAGGTTGCGGGCGATCGGCCAGCCCATCTGGCCGAGGCCCATCACGGCGATGCGGCGGCTCATCGGGTCGCCCCCTTGTCGTCGGCGGAGTCGATCCCGATCGCCTCGAGGAACCGCGACACCATGTTGTAGGCGCCGATCGTGGCGGTGAGCTCGACGATCGCCCGCGGGTCGAAATGGTCGCGCAGCGCCGAGAAGACCGCGGGCTCGACGTGGATCGTGCGGGTCATCGCGTCGCAATAGGCCAGGACCGCGCGCTCGCGCTCGCCGAACACGGCGGTGGGTTCCCAATCCGGCAGGGCGTCGAGCTGCGCCCGGGTCACCCCTTCGCGGAGCGCGATCGGCACGTGCTGCTCGGCCTCGTAGCGGGCCCCGTTCAGATGCGCGACCTGCACGATCACCAGTTCGCGGATGTCGCCGGGCAACTCGCAGCGCTGGCGGATCGCGGTCAGGAAGGCGAGCCAGCCCTCGGCGACCGGTGGGCTGTGCAGCAGCATCGCGTAGAGATGCAGGATCTCGCCCCGCTCGGCGACGATCCGATCGGCGAGGGGGGCCGTCTCGGGCCGGGTGGTGTCGGCGTAGGGGATGCGGGCCATCGCGGGGGGGGCTCCAGTGATGCGTCGTCGCATCCGGTACCAGACGGCGCGCTCCCCCGCGACCTCGCTTCAGGCGCTCCGGCTCAGGGGCTGCGCCGCGTGGAATCGCTGGATCTCCAGGTGGATGCGGTCGAGAGGCACCACCTTGGCCGCAGCCCCCCGCTCGATCGCCTCCTTGGGCATCCCGAACACGACGCAGCTCTCCTCGTCCTGGGCGATCGTCTGGGCACCGGCGCGGCGCATCTCCAGGAGGCCGTTCGCCCCGTCGTCGCCCATGCCGGTCATCAGGATGCCCAGCGCGTTGGCGCCGGCGGCCTGCGCCGCGGACCGGAACATCACGTCGACGGAGGGGCGGTGGCGCGAGACGAGGGGACCGTCCTTGACCGCGACCGAGTAGGTCGCGCCGGTCCGCTGGATCAGCAGGTGCCGCCCGCCCGGCGCGATCAGGGCGCGGCCCGGCAGCACCGCATCCCCGGTCTCCGCCTCCTTGACGGCGATGGCGCAGAGCCCGTCGAGCCGGCGGGCGAAGGCGGCTGTGAAGTGCTCGGGCATGTGCTGCACGATCACGATGCCGGGCGACAAGGCCGGCAGCAATTCCAGCACGTCGCGCAGGGCCTCGGTGCCGCCGGTCGAGGCGCCGATGCAGACGATCGGCTCGGTGCCCGTCACCCGGCGGGTCGGGACCGGCGGCGGCAGGATCGCGTCCGCCGACAGCTTGGCCTCGACGGTCCGGCGGGCGTCGCGCCGCGGGCGCAGGCGCGAGCGGGCGGCGGCCCGCACGGCGTCGCAGACCCGCACGGAGGATTCGACCAGGAACTGGCGCGTATCGACCCGGGGCTTGGGCAGCACGTCGACGGCGCCCGCCTCCAGCACCTCGAACAGCATCCGCGAGCCGGCTTCCGTCAGCGTCGAGCAGACGATCACCGGGATCGGCCGCTGCGCCATGATCTTGCGCAGGAAGGTGAGGCCGTCCATGCGCGGCATCTCGAGGTCGAGGATGATGACGTCGGGCACCTCCTCCTGGATGCGGCGTGCCGCCACGAACGGATCGGCGGCGGTGCCCACCACCGCGATGTCGGAGGCCGTGGCGAGGATCTGGCAGAGCGTCTGCCGGACGGAGGCCGAATCGTCGACGACGAGGACGCGGATCGGGGCGGTCGCGGGCATGGGCGTTCCCTCAGCGGCGGAAGACCGTGGACGTCACCTGGGTCAGGCCCGGGACGCCGGCGACGGACATGGATTCGGAATGGCCGACGACCAGGTAGCCGCCCGGGCGAAGGTGGCCGGAAAGTCGTTCGAGCACCGCCCGCTGCGTCGGACGGTCGAAGTAGATCAGCACGTTGCGGCAGAAGACGACGTCGACGTCGCGGTCTACGCAATAGCGCTCGTCCATCAGGTTGAGGCGGCGGAAGCGCACCCGGCGGCGCAATTCGGGCACGATCCGGCCGATCTGGCGGGCCGGGTCGCGGGCCGCCATGACGTAGCGGCGCCGGAAGGCGGGCGGCACGGCGGCGAGCATCTCCTCGGAATAGATTCCGTCGGCGGCCGAGCGCAGGACCTCCGTCGAGATGTCGGTGCCGAGGATTGCGTAGTCGAAGCGGTTGCCCGCCGCGATCATCTCCTGGAGGACCATCGCGAGCGTGTAGGCCTCGGCCCCCGTGGAGGCGGCCGAGCTCCAGATCTTCAGGAGCGGCCGGTCGCCGCGATGGGCCGGCAGCGCGCAGAGCCGCGGCACCAGCGTGTCGCGCAAGGTGTCGAAATGCGCCGGCTCGCGGAAGAAGTCGGTCTTGTTGGTGGTCACGCAGTCGACGAGGTGCACGAACTCGTCGGCGAGCCGCCCCTCGTCGAAGAGGTGGCGGGCATAGGCGTCGAGGCTGTCGAGCTGGAGCGCCCGCACGCGCTTGCGCAGGCGCCCCTCGACCATCGTGCGCTTCGAGGACGGCAGCTGGATGCCGACGCGTGCCTCGATGACCTCGGCGATCGACCGGAAATGCCGCTCGCTCAGCTGCTGCGACGTGAGAGGGAGAGACGCGGGCTGGAAGGACATGCGGGCGCCGGTCCTCAGGCCGCCAGGGCCCGGCCGGCGAGGGCCGGCTCGTCGCCCGCCATCAGCCGGGCGAGGTCGAACACGACCACGAAGGCGTCGCCGCGCCGGCCGATGCCGGCGATGTAGCTCGAGCGCCAGCGCCCGCCGACCTCGGGGGCGGCCTCCATCTCGGCGCGGTCGAGCTCCGCCACCTCGAAGACCCGGTCGGCGACGAAGCCGACCCGCAGGATCCGGTCCTCCATCGGCACGTTGAGCAGGATGATCCGGGTCGCGGGCGTCGGCGCCTCCGGCGGCAGGCCGAGCTTGGTGCGCAGGTCGACCACCGGATAGCTCTGGCCGCGCACGTCGATCATTCCGACGAGGAAGGCCGGCGCCTGCGGCAGGGACGCGGGCACGCGGTAATCCAGGATCTCCTGGACGTTCTCGATGTCGATCCCGAAGGTCTCACGCCCGAGACCGAGGGTCAGATACTGCCACACACTCGACATCCTGGCACTCCGGCTTGCCTGCATCCCGCCCCGGGGGCGTGATCTGAACCGCGAAAAACGTCCGACGGGTGATCGATGGGCGCCCGGCGGTGCCGGGGCTCTCGGTTGCACCTCACGAAGCTCCCGACGGCCGTGCCTCAGGCCCCCGTGACGGGGGAGGGCGGACGTTCGGGAGCTTGGTGAGAGGCACGGGACTTACGATCGCGGGAGCCTCGTGGGCGGGGCTTGCCGGCGCCCCGCCCGCAAGCCCCCGTCCCGGTCAGGGGAGACGGGTGAAGTCGGCGTCGTGCTCGTCGCCCTCACTCATGTCGAAGGCAAAGCCGCCCCCGCCCATGGCCTTCCGGGCCGGGCGGGCGGGCGCACCCGGCTTGGACGGAGCCTTGGCGGGCATCTTCCCCGACATCTTGGCCGGCGCCTTCGGCGATCGCACGACGGCCGAGGGGGCCGCCATCCGGTGTGCCGCGGCCCGCAACTGCGACACCGCCCCGTCGACCGGCCGCCCATGGACCGCCGGGGCCGCGTCCTCGCCGATCCGGAAATAGGCGATCGTCTCCTGCAGCGTCTCGGCCTGCGCCGCCAGCTCCTCGGAGGTCGCCGAGACCTGCTCGGAGGCGGACGCGTTCTGCTGCGTCACCTTGTCGAGCTGCTGGATCGCCTGGTTGATCTGGCCCGACCCGACATCCTGCTCGCGGCAGGCCGCCGAAATCTCCTCCACCAACGCCGCCGTCTTCTTGATGTCCGGCACCAGCCGCCCCAGCATGTCGCCGGCCTGTTGCGCCGCCTTGACCGTGTCGATCGACAGCGTGCCGATCTCGGCCGCCGCCGCCTGGCTGCGCTCGGCGAGCTTCCTCACCTCGCTCGCCACCACGGCAAAGCCCCGTCCGTGCTCGCCGGCTCTCGCCGCCTCGACGGCGGCGTTCAGCGCCAGCAGGTCGGTCTGGCGGGCGATTTCCTGCACGATGGTGATCTTCTGGGCGATGGTCTGCATCGCCTCGACGGCGCGACCCACCGCGACGCCGCTGGCCTCGGCATCGCGCGCCGATTGGCGGGCGATGGCCTCGGTCTGGCCGGCATTCTCGGCGTTCTGCTTCACGTTGGCGGCCATCTCCTCCATCGAGGCGGAGGCCTCTTCGGTGGAGGCGGCCTGCTCGGTCGAGCCCTGGGAGAGCTGCTCGGCCGAGGCCGACAGTTCCTGGCTGCCGGCGGCGACCCGGCTCGCGGCATCCGCGACGCTGACGGCGAAGGCCGTCAGGCTGTCGACCAGCGTATTGACCGCGTCCTTCATGCGCTGGTGATCGCCTTCGCAGGCGATGTCGACGCGCTGTGTCAGGTCGCCCGCGCTGACGAGGCTCAGCACGCGGTTGCCCTCCATGATCGGCAGGATGATCGCATCGAGCATCCCGTTGATGCCGAGCACGACCTTGGCGAAATCCCCGACATGCCGGGTGGCGTTGCCGCGTTCGCCGAGCCTTCCGGCGGTGGATGCGGCGGTCAGGTTCTGGATCTCGGCGATGATCGAGCGGAGATTGGTCCTGAGCGCCTCGATCGTATCGTTGATGAAGGCCTTCTTGCCGGGGAACTGTTCGAGGGGAGCGTCGAAGTCGCCTTCGCCGAATGCCTTGACGCAGGCCATCGCCTTCTTCTTCACGGCGATGTGGCCGGCCACCATCTCGTTGATGCCCTGGGCCATCACGGCGAAGTCGCCGCTGAACCGATCGGCCGACACGAACACGTCGATGTCGCCCTTGTCGTGCTCGGCCGACATGCGGTTCATTTCCGCGATCAGCCGCTTGAGGTTGCCCCGCAGCGTCTCGATCGTGTCGTTGATGAAGGCCTTCTTGCCGGGGAATTGGTCGAGAGGGGCGTCGAAGTCGCCTTCGCCCAGCGCCCTGACGCAGGCCATGGCCTTCTTCTTCACGGCGATGTGGCCGGCCACCATCCCGTTGATCTTCTGCGCCATCACGGCGACGTCACCGTTGAACCGGTCGACCGGCAGGGTGACGTCGATGTCGCCCGTCTCGTGCTCCGACGACATGCGGCCGATGCTCTCGCCGAGCGAGATCGCCGGACGCGTCGCGTTTTCGAGCAGCCGGTTGACGGCGGCCAGGACGTCCCTGGCACGTCCGGTCGCCACGTCCGGATTGGCCCGGGCAGACAGGTTGCCGTCTGCGATCGCCTGACTCAGCCGATTGATTTCCTCCACGGCGACCCGCGTTCTCGAGGATTTCTTGATTCCCACGAAGAGAGACATGGCACTCTTTCACAGAATGGGTTCAGATTGGCGAGAGAGCTTCGGAAGCCGGCGAGCCGATGGCAACTCGCCGGCCGATGATCGTTACCGTTAGGCGCGCTTGAAGTCCTGGTCGCGAATGTCCTCGGCCCCGGTCATGTCGAAGGCGAAGCCGTTCGCGCCGGCCGTGGGCCGGGCCGCCGGGCGAGATGCGGGCCCGCGCTTGGCCGCCATACGGGGCGACTTGACCACCGCCGAGGGGGCCGCCATCCGCGCCGCGGTGGCCCGCAACTGCGACACCGCCCCGTCGACCGGCCGCGCATGGGCCGCCGGGGCCGCGTCCTCGCCGATCCGGAAATAGGCGATCGTGGCCTGCAAGGTCTCGGCCTGCGCCGCCAGCTCCTCGGAGGTCGCCGAGACCTGCTCGGAGGCGGACGCGTTCTGCTGCGTCACCTTGTCGAGCTGCTGGATCGCCTGGTTGATCTGGCCCGAGCCGACATCCTGCTCGCGGCAGGCCGCCGAGATCTCCTCGACCAACGCCGCCGTCTTCTTGATGTCCGGCACCAGCCGCCCCAGCATGTCGCCGGCCTGTTGCGCCGCCTTGACCGTGTCGATCGACAGCGTGCCGATCTCGGCCGCCGCCGCCTGGCTGCGCTCGGCGAGCTTCCTCACCTCGCTCGCCACCACGGCAAAGCCCCGTCCGTGCTCGCCGGCTCTCGCCGCCTCGACGGCGGCGTTCAGCGCCAGCAGGTCGGTCTGGCGGGCGATTTCCTGCACGATGGTGATCTTCTGGGCGATGGTCTGCATCGCCTCGACGGCGCGACCCACCGCGACGCCGCTGGCCTCGGCATCGCGCGCCGATTGGCGGGCGATGGCCTCGGTCTGGCCGGCATTCTCGGCGTTCTGCTTCACGTTGGCGGCCATCTCCTCCATCGAGGCGGAGGCTTCCTCGGTGGAGGCGGCCTGCTCGGTCGAGCCCTGGGAGAGCTGCTCGGCCGAGGCCGACAGTTCCTGGCTCCCCGCCGAGACGTTGCTCGCCGCCGACACCACCTGTCCGACGACCTCGCGCAGCTTCAGGTTCATCGCCTGGATCGCCCGCAGCAGGTCCGTCACCTCGTCGCGTCCCGTCGGGACCACGTCCTTGGTCAGGTCGCCGGCCGCGACGTTCTGGGCGGCGGAGACCGCCTTGGACAGGCCGCGGGAGATCGAGAGCGCCAGCCACAACGCCATGGCGAGGCCGAGGAGCACTGCGCCGATCACGACACCGACCAGGATCGTGCGGGTCGTCTCGTAGGCCGATTGCGTATCGCGCACGAAGCCGTTGGCCACGCTCTCCTCGTAGCCGCGCAGCTTGCCCACCTCTTCGAGGACCGCCCGGCGGGCATCCGTGAACGGACCGACGTAGAAGCGCAGGGCCTTGGCGTCGGTATTGCCGAGCCCGAAGGCGAAGACCTTCTCGGCCGAGGGTTCCCAGGCCTTCACGGCGGCGGAGAGGGCGCCGACGGCCTCGGCGTAGCCCGCAGTCCGTCCGGCCTCGCCGAGCTTGGCGAGGTCGCGCCACAGGGCCTTCTGGGTGTCGCCGAACTCTCCGGCGATCTTGGCGAGCAGGGCGTCGTCGGTGATCACGATCTCGCGGTAGATCTCGCCGCGCAGGCGGAACATCTTGGCTTCGACGGCGCCGATCAGGGTGCGGTCCTCGGCCGAGAGGTCGGGCCGCGCCTTGATGTCGTCGAGGCGCCCCATCACCGCGGTATACGCCGCGAGCTGCTCGCCGGTCGCGATGGTGTTGGCGGTGTTGTTGCCGTTCTGGACCGCGAATTCCATGCCCTTGGTCACGGCGTCGGTCAGCTTGGCCCAGTTATCGCGCAAGGGCTGGACCCGGGCGCGCTCCTCCACCGGCACGAGGTCGGTGTAGTCCCTCAGAATGCCCTGGAGCTTGGCGTCGTTCGCCTTGAAATCGGCGAACAGCTTCTCGCGGGCGGGGGTCGTCGGCTCGAGCATCGAGCGGGCGAACATGCGGGCGGCATCGAAGGACATCGCCTCGATGCGCAGCACCCGCTGGACCTGGGAGAACGGCCGGGCCGCGAAGGCCTGCATCCGGTCGTTGGACTGGCTCAGGCTCGATACCGCCAGGGTGCCGGCGCCCCCGAGGAGGAGGAGGATCGCCCCGAAGGCGATCCCGAGCTTCGCTTTGATCGTGAACCGCATCGGTGTGCGCTCTTTTCGCGAGTCTATCGGAGTTGAGGAAATCCACGCGAGCGTCGATCTCGCGCGGGATCGGGGATGTCCGCGTCAGGCGACGCGGGTGAAGTCGGCGTCGCGCTCGTCGCCCTCGCCCAGGTTGCCTTGGCTCATGTCGAAGGCGAAGCCGCCCCCGCCGGCCGTGGGCCGGGCCGCCGGGCGAGCTGCGGGCCCGCGCTTGGCCGCCATACGGGGCGACTTGACCGCCGCCGAGGAGGCCGCCATCCGCGCCGCGGTGGCCCGCAACTGCGACACCGCCCCGTCGACCGGCCGCGCATGGGCCGCCGGGGCCGCATCCTCGCCGATCCGGAAATAGGCGATCGTGGCCTGCAAGGTCTCGGCCTGCGCCGCCAGCTCCTCGGAGGTCGCCGAGACCTGCTCGGAGGCGGATGCGTTCTGCTGCGTCACCTTGTCGAGCTGCTGGATCGCCTGGTTGATCTGGCCCGACCCGACATCCTGCTCCCGGCACGCCGCCGAGATTTCCTCGACCAAAGCCGCCGTCTTCTTGATGTCCGGAACCAGCCGGCCCAGCATGTCGCCGGCCGCTTGCGCCGCCTTGACCGTGTCGATCGACAGCGTGCCGATCTCGGCCGCCGCCGCCTGGCTACGCTCGGCGAGCTTCCGCACCTCGCTCGCCACCACGGCAAAGCCGCGCCCGTGCTCGCCGGCTCTCGCCGCCTCGACGGCGGCGTTCAGCGCCAGCAGGTCGGTCTGGCGGGCGATTTCCTGCACGATGGTGATCTTCTGGGCGATGGTCTGCATCGCCTCGACGGCGCGACCCACCGCGACGCCGCTGGCCTCGGCATCGCGCGCCGATTGGCGGGCGATGGCCTCGGTCTGGCCGGCATTCTCGGCGTTCTGCTTCACGTTGGCGGCCATCTCCTCCATCGAGGCGGAGGCTTCCTCGGTGGAGGCGGCCTGCTCGGTCGAGCCCTGGGAGAGCTGCTCGGCCGAGGCCGACAGTTCCTGGCTCCCCGCCGAGACGTTGCTCGCCGCCGCGGAGGCGTCCGCCACGACGGCGCGCAGGCGCGCCAGCATGGTCTGGAGGGCGAGACCCATCCGGTCCTTGTCGGACAGGGGCTTTGCCTCGACGGTCAGGTCGCCGCCGGCGATCGCGTCGGCGAGGCCGGCGGTCGCGTTCAGGTTGGCGGTCATGCGGTTCATGGCAATGACCAGGTCGCCGATCTCGTCGCGGGAGGTCACCGTGACCGTCTGGCTGAGATCGCCCATCGATACCGCGTCGGCGAGCGACACCGCGCGGCTCAGGCCACGGGAAATCGTGACGGCGAGCCAGGTCGCGATGGCGAGGCCGAGGAGCAGCGCACCCGCCAGCACGGCGAGCAGCATCGTCTGGCCCTCGCTCGATTCCGCCTTGGCCCGCGCCACCGCATCGGTCATGCGCTTGCCCTGGAATTCGACCAGGGCGTCGAAGGCGCGGATCGCGGTCGTGCTCGACACGGCGTACTCGCCTGAGGCGAGGTCCGCGGCCCGGACGCTCGCCCCGGTCTCGACGGTCGCGAGCGCCTTCTGGAACGAGGCGGTCCAGGCGTTGTACTTCTGCCGGATCGCCTCGACGGGCAAGCCACGCGCGGCACCCACGCGCAGCAGGTCGTCCATGGCGCGCGAGACCTCGTCGCGCACCTGCTTGGTGGCGGTCACGCGCTGCTCCAACGCCTCGAGGCTCGTGGCGCCGGTCGCCGACTGCATCTGGCCCCAGGCCCGCTCCATGCGGATCTGGAAGGCCGCCGCGGCGCGCACGAGTTCGTCGCCGCCCGCCTCGCCCGACCGGCCGTTGACGAACGCGTCCAGTTCGGCGCGCAAGGCGGCCGTGGCGGGACGCCCGGTCGTGTTGATCTCCGACCATGTCCGGGCATTCGAGTTGAGCCGGGTGAGCTCCACCACCTTGGTGCCCAGCGCCCGCTGCTTGTCGTACTTGTCGGACAGGTCCTCGAAGAGCCGCTTGCCCTCCTCGGAGTTGATGTAGGTCTTCGCCTTCGCCAGGGCGGCGAGGGCATCGGCCCGGTTGTCCGCCGCGCGCTTGCTGAAATCGGCCATCTGGGCGTCGTCCGCACTGATGACGGCCGCGCGCGTGTTCGAGATCCCGCGGATGGCGTTGGCCTTCGCGTCGAGCACGTGCGTCTGGACTTCGGAGCGGCTGACGACGAACTTCATCGCATCGTCGGCCGCCGTCAGCTTCTGGTACCCGACCCCGCCGGCGACGCCGGCCAGGACCAGGACCACGGCGAAGCCGCCGGCGAGTTTCGCCTTGATCGTGAAACGCATGAAATGACTCCGGACTAACTCTGACTTAGTTCAGGATGCGCTCGACGTCGGGCAGGATGACGAAATCGCTCCCGCACTTGACGATCGACTTGATGTATTCCGGCCGCCACGAGGTGCCGACCTTCGGGATCGGTTGCGCGGTGCCGGTCTCGACCTCGGTCACCTCGAAGACCTTGTCGGCGACGAGGGCCAGGATGACGGGATCACCCGCGATCTCGACCTCGATCACCACGAAGCGGGTATCCGCCGTCGCCGCTTCCGGCTTCATGCCGAAGCGCTCGCGGATGTCGGCGAGCGGCACGACGTTGCCGCGCACGTTCACGACCCGGTCGAGATGCGAGCGCGCCCCGGCCACCCGGGTCGTCGGGATCGGGTCGATGATCTCCCGCACCATGCCGGCATCGAGCGCGAAGGTCTCGGAGCCGATGCGCACCTTCACCACCTGCAAGTTGGCCGCCTGCAAATTCACCGCCTGCAAGCCGGCCGTCGGCCGGATTTCGTCCATTGTGCCGGTCATCACGCTACGTCCTGGTATTCGCGCGGCATCTCCGCGTGCCCGCCCGACACGAGCCGCGCGACGTCGATGATGAGGGCGGCGGTGCCGTCGCCGAGGATCGTGGCGCCCGAGAAGGTCGCCACGTCGGCGTGGAGCTTCGAGAGCGACTTGATCACCGTCTGGTGGTTGCCGATGATCTGGTCGACGAGCAGCCCGACCCGGGTCTCGCCGACCGAGACGATGATCACCTTCTGGTACGGGTCGGGCTCGCCCTCAGCCCCGAACATCGACCGCAGCCGCAGGAACGGCACCAGCGTGCCGCGGATGTCGAGGAAGTCGCGGCCCCGGCTCGCCCGGTCGCCCATCGGCAGCTCGACGCATTCCTCGACCGCGGCGAGCGGCACGACGTAGCGGCCCTCGCCGACCCGGATCAGCAGGCCCTCGATGATCGCGAGGGTCAGCGGCAGCCGCAAGGAGACCGTGGTGCCGGCGCCCGGCTCGGTCGTGATGTCGATCGTGCCGCGCAACGACTCGATGGTCTTCTTGACCACGTCCATGCCGACGCCGCGGCCCGACAGGGCCGAGATCGTGGCGGCGGTCGAGAAGCCGGGGGCGAACAGGAACTGGTAGACCTGCTGGTCGCTCAACGCCACGCCGGGGGCGACGAGCCCCTTCTCCTCGGCCTTGGCGCGGATGCGGGCGGCGTCGAGCCCGGCGCCGTCGTCGCGCACGCTGATCCGCACCTGGGCCCCGGCATGCTCGGCCGACAGGGTGATGCGGCCGGTGGCGCCCTTGGGGCTGCCGGCGCGCCGGGCCGGGTCCTCGATGCCGTGGTCGATGGCGTTGCGGATCAGGTGGACCAGCGGATCGGCCAGGCGCTCGATCACCGTCTTGTCGAGCTCGGTGTCCTCGCCCTCGGTCACGAAATCGACCGGCTTGCCGAGATCCCGCGACAGGTCGTGGACGAGGCGCCGGAAGCGGCCGAACAACGCCCCGATCGGCACCATGCGGATGCTCATCGTGGTGTCGCGCAGGCGCGCCGAGAGGCGCTCGATCTCCTCGGCGACGGTCTTGATCCCGGAATCGGCGTGCAGGCCGGCAAGCTGGCTCAGCCGCGCCTGGGCGATGACGAGCTCGCCGACCCGGTCCATCAGCTCGTCGAGGCGGCCCGCCTCGACCCGCACCGTGCTGGTGGCGCGCTCTTCGCGCGCCCGCGCGCCGGCTCGCGGCTCGGGAGCCGGCGGGGGAGGGGAGGCGGGCCGCCCGGCCGGGAGTGCCGCCGGGATCGTGGGGGGCGTCGGCATCGGATCCGCCGCGACGGGGTCCGCAGGGATCGGTGCCGGCACCTCGGCCTCTCCGCCGAGCGGCGTCACCGTGAGGGTCATCTCGTCCTGGACGAACAGAAAGACGTCCTCGATCGCCTCGCGGGTCACGCCGGCCGGCAGCGTGACCTCCCAGCCGATCGACAGCGCTTCCGGATCGAGCGCGGCGAGGTCCGGCACGGTGTCGAGCCGCGGCACGATCGCGGAGGCGCCGAGGTCGCGCAGGTCGTCGAGGAGGGCGAGCGGGTTGGTGCCGTTGCGCAGGACGTCCGGCGCGAAGGCGATCGCGACGCGCCAGCCGGCCCCGTCGGCGACCGGCGCAGCCTCGGGGAGAGGAGCCGGCGCGGCCTCGGTCCGGCCGGTCGCGCGCCCGACGAGTCCGCCGAGCTCGTCGAGGATGGCCTGGCCGAAGACCGGCTCGGCCCCCTCGGGGTCCTCGATCAGGAGGCGGATATAGTCCTTGGCCGACAGGGCGACGTTCACGAGATCGACGCTCGCCGGTACGCGGCCCTGGCGCACGAGGTCGAACGCGGTCTCGAAATCGTGGGTGAACGCCGCCACACGCTCGAAGCCGAACATCGCCCCCGAGCCCTTGATGGTGTGGAGCGCGCGGAACGCCGTGTCGATCAGCGTCCTGTCCTGCGGCTTCTCGCCGAGATCGAGCAAGGTCGTCTCGAGGCAGGCCAGAAGCTCGTCGGCCTCCATGCGGAACACGTCGACCGGGTTGAGGGTAGTCATGTCTGCATCGACCCTTGGATCGCGCGGTAATCGCGAAGACGAATGCGCCACGCCGCCTCGCCCGGCCCGTCGATCACGCTCCGTTCGACGGCCGCGATGGTTGCGGGCGACGGGGTTCGCGACATCGGAGCTGAATCCTGGGAAATGCGGCCTTTCGCAGTAACCAAGAGTTGCCCAGTGGAGGCTAATTTTCAGTTAGCAATGACGAAATTGCTTCTACGTCACGGAAGCGGGTTCCCGCGAATGGAATAAATCGAATGAATCTTGGTAAATGAAAAAAGACCGCAGTGCGGTCTCGAAGGTATCGGGGCCTGCCGCGATGGGGACGGCACCGGCGTGATGGACCGATGACGGCGCAAGCGACGCCCCGTCATCCGACAAGCGGCAGAGCGTCGGTCAGAACAGGTCGATGCCGTCGAATTCGTCCACGGCCGTCGCCCCGGCCGAGGGCGCTGCGGCCTCGACAACCGGTGCGTGACCCGTTTCCCGACCCGTCTCCTGGTCCAGGATCTGGCGCCGCAGGCGGTCCCGGACCTGGCCGAGGGTGCAGGAGGCGATCATTGCCTCGGCCCAGGCCTGATCGGGCGCGACGCCTGAGGGGTCGATTCCTTGCGCCGCCGTCGCCTCGGCCATGCGGCCGAGTTCGAGGGCAAGCCCTTGGAGCACCGTCTGGCTGTTCTGGAGGCGCTGCTTCGTCAGGTCCTGGAACTGCAACGCCACGATGGCGCCCGACACGTCGGTGGTGATGGACTGCGTCGTCTCGGCGGTCTGCTGCAGGATGCCGGCGAAGCGCGAGTTCTGGGCGACGAGGGTCTGCATCACGGTGTGGACCCGCGCCTCGGCGCTGCGGCTCTCGTCCGAGACGTCGACCGTCGCGATGTCCTGCAACAGGCCGTGGCTGTCGCGTAAACCCGTGGCGATGGAGCCGATCTGGTCCTTGATCGTGCCCGAGAGCGTATTGATCGATTGCGCCAGCAGGCGGACCTCGTCGGCCACCACCGCGAAGGCGCGGCCGGCCTCGCCCGCCCGCGCCGCCTCGATCTTGGCGTTGAGGGCGAGGAGGTTGGTCTGGCGGTTGATCGCCTCGATCCGCGCGACGCTGCCCTCGACCGCGTCGATCTCGGAGAGCACCGTGTCGAGGGCACGGGCCGTCGCGCCGCCCTGGCGGGAGAGCCCGCCCACCTTGTCCATCAGCGCGGCAAGGGTCTCCCCGAGCCCGGAGGCGACGTCCGCGAGGAGGACCGAGTGCCCGTCGATCTCGACCGACTGGATCGAGGCCCCGAGTCCCTGCACGATCTCGGCCTGCTCGCGGGTCGACGCCGCGATGTTCTCGAAGCGGCGGGTCAGGCCCTGGACGCTCTCCTCCACGTGCGTGGAGGAGCGGTCGAGCTCGCCGACCAGCGCTTCCAGCGCCCGCCGCTGCAGGGTGGTGAGGCCGAGCCAGGATTGCAGCAGGTCGATGGCGGCGGACGTGTCGGGAGAGGCAGAGGTCTCGGGATCAGACGATGCGGCCGGTTCGGCGCGTGGGGCGGCCGCCGCGGCCGGGACGAGGGCCGACGCGGCGTTGCGGGGCCGCAGCCACCGTGAACGGGAGCGCTCCCACGTCACCTGTGCCACCTCGGAAATCATCGTCCTGGCTCCATGGGACCGGGCATGGGCTCCGCGCTCGCGACGTCGAGCCTCGGGTCGTCGCGACGGTACGGGCGCCATGATTGCGGAAGCGTTAGCGTTGTAGCTTGGACCGGACGAATCGATTCAAGAAAGTTTTACGCGGAGCCCGCTTAATCTTGCGGCGAGGCGCGGCTCGGACGCCTCCTCGGGACAACGGCGCCGTCATGTCAGACACCGTGTGCATCAGAATGTCGGGCGATTGCACCTTGAGGGCAATTCGCTCCCTTCACGGCGAGATCGCCGCTGCCCTCGCATCGACCAATGATCTGGTCCTCGATTGCGCCGATATCGAGCGGGCCGATATCGCCTTCGTGCAGCTCGTCGTCTCGGCGGCCGGCACCGCGGAGCGGCAAGCCAAGCGCCTCACCCTCGTCGACATGCCCGACATCGTACAGGGCGCCTTCGGGCGGGCCGGCCTGGCCACGCAGCCCCCCTTCGCCCGCGCCGCCTGAGCGACGTCGCATCGCCGATCTTCCCCGACACCCTTTTCGGAGTTCCTTCCCCATGGCCAACGTTCTCGCCGTCGACGATTCCGCCAGCATCCGGCAGATGATCAAGGTGGTCCTCGGACCGGCCGGGCACACCGTCATCGAGGCCGGGGACGGCGCCGAGGGCATCGCCAAGGCCAAGTCCAACGCGCTCAACCTCGTCATCACCGACCTCAACATGCCGGTGATGAACGGCCTGGACATGATCAAGAACCTCCGGACGATGCCTGCCCTGACCGGTGTGCCGATCCTGTTCCTGAGCACGGAATCGGATGACGGCATCAAGCAGCAGGCCAAAGCCGCCGGCGCGACGGGCTGGATCACCAAGCCGTTCAAGCCCGAGCAGCTGCTCGCCGTGGTGTCCAAGCTGACCCGCGCCTGAACCCACCCGCGGCTCTGCCGGATCGCCGGGAGAGGAGCTCAGGTCCCACCCTTGCTCGCCGCGACAAGCGTGGGCCGCAGCGTTGCCCGTGCCGCCTTCGTCACGGCGACCGCCGCCGAGCGGATTCCCATACGACCTGGAGCGGCTCACGATGGTTCCGGGACGCGATTGACAGGCGAGCCGGCTACCCTTAGACAGCCGCTCACCGACGGGGCGCCGACGAACTGGCCGCCGCGAAGGACTTCCCCAGAGACGGTGAAGCAAGGGCCAGGGAAACCCGGCTCGGCTTTCTGTTCTCCGGGGTACGAGGTCTGGCTCCCGGCCCGACCCGCTCTTTGACAAGTACATACGAGAAAGAGAAGCGTGGACGGCGTCGTCCCTGCGGGCCGGTTCCTTCGGAGCCGGTCGTGAGTAGGATGATGCTGATCTGACGTTTCGGTGCTCACACGATTGGTGGAAACGCCGGTCGGTCGTGAGCCTCCGTTACTATTGTGATCAGCTTTGATCAGCTCTTCAACTTGAGAGTTTGATCCTGGCTCAGAGCGAACGCTGGCGGCAGGCTTAACACATGCAAGTCGAGCGGGCCCTTCGGGGTCAGCGGCAGACGGGTGAGTAACGCGTGGGAACGTGCCCTTCGGTTCGGAATAACTCAGGGAAACTTGAGCTAATACCGGATACGCCCTTTTGGGGAAAGGCTTGACTGCCGAAGGATCGGCCCGCGTCTGATTAGCTTGTTGGTGAGGTTACGGCTCACCAAGGCGACGATCAGTAGCTGGTCTGAGAGGATGATCAGCCACACTGGGACTGAGACACGGCCCAGACTCCTACGGGAGGCAGCAGTGGGGAATATTGGACAATGGGGGCAACCCTGATCCAGCCATGCCGCGTGAGTGATGACGGCCTTAGGGTTGTAAAGCTCTTTTCTCCGGGACGATAATGACGGTACCGGAGGAATAAGCCCCGGCTAACTTCGTGCCAGCAGCCGCGGTAATACGAAGGGGGCTAGCGTTGCTCGGAATCACTGGGCGTAAAGGGCGCGTAGGCGGCTGATTTAGTCGAGGGTGAAAGCCCGTGGCTCAACCACGGAATGGCCTTCGATACTGGTTGGCTTGAGACCGGAAGAGGACAGCGGAACTGCGAGTGTAGAGGTGAAATTCGTAGATATTCGCAAGAACACCAGTGGCGAAGGCGGCTGTCTGGTCCGGTTCTGACGCTGAGGCGCGAAAGCGTGGGGAGCAAACAGGATTAGATACCCTGGTAGTCCACGCTGTAAACGATGAATGCTAGCCGTTGGTCTGCATGCAGGTCAGTGGCGCCGCTAACGCATTAAGCATTCCGCCTGGGGAGTACGGTCGCAAGATTAAAACTCAAAGGAATTGACGGGGGCCCGCACAAGCGGTGGAGCATGTGGTTTAATTCGACGCAACGCGCAGAACCTTACCATCCCTTGACATGGCATGCGATGTGGAGAGATCCACAGTCCTCTTCGGAGGCGTGCACACAGGTGCTGCATGGCTGTCGTCAGCTCGTGTCGTGAGATGTTGGGTTAAGTCCCGCAACGAGCGCAACCCACGTCCCTAGTTGCCATCATTCGGTTGGGCACTCTGGGGAGACTGCCGGTGATAAGCCGCGAGGAAGGTGTGGATGACGTCAAGTCCTCATGGCCCTTACGGGATGGGCTACACACGTGCTACAATGGCGGTGACAATGGGCAGCGAAGGGGCGACCTGGAGCGAATCCCCAAAAGCCGTCTCAGTTCGGATTGCACTCTGCAACTCGGGTGCATGAAGGCGGAATCGCTAGTAATCGTGGATCAGCACGCCACGGTGAATACGTTCCCGGGCCTTGTACACACCGCCCGTCACACCATGGGAGTTGGTCTTACCCGACGGCGCTGCGCCAACCGCAAGGGGGCAGGCGACCACGGTAGGGTCAGCGACTGGGGTGAAGTCGTAACAAGGTAGCCGTAGGGGAACCTGCGGCTGGATCACCTCCTTTCTAAGGATGCTGTTTGTCAGGACGATCGGGTGACCGGTCCTCTCCTCGTACGGCGTCGTTGGATCAAGAACCCAGTCAGGGTTCATTTGGCGGGACGCGCCGTCTTCGTTTCTCTTTCTCATCATCCGGACACGCTGGCGGAGCCAGCGACGGGCCTGTAGCTCAGGTGGTTAGAGCGCACCCCTGATAAGGGTGAGGTCGGACGTTCGAGTCGTCCCAGGCCCACCATGGTCAGACGGTGATCTCGCCGCTGGAGCACATCCCACTCGGGGCTGTAGCTCAGTTGGGAGAGCGCGTGCTTTGCAAGCATGAGGTCGTCGGTTCGATCCCGTCCAGCTCCACCACCCTCCCCTGCCATCGGGCAGTGAGGTCGAGGGTCGTCCGGATCAAAGAGCTTCGCACCATCGACGCATCAGCGGGTGGCTGCGGATATCTGACATCGTGAAGAGGGAATGTGCCCAGGCCGTTGCGAAAGCGGCGGACCTGGGTGCGTTCGGCAAGCATAAGGCAGCGGGTTCGAAAGAACCTGCTGCCGGTCTTTATCGTGACCGTGGATGGTGGTGTGCCAAGCCTGCAAAGGCTTTCGCTTACCGCCGGACACCGATCATGAGAGCGATCAAGTGCCTTAAGAGCATCTGGTGGATGCCTTGGCGCTGAGAGGCGATGAAGGACGTGGTACGCTGCGATAAGCCTTGGGGAGCTGCGAACGAGCTTTGATCCGAGGATCTCCGAATGGGGAAACCCACCTTCAGCCACCGTATCGTAGGCTCAGGAGCGATCCTGGGTCTGCGCTACGATGGTTCGAGAAGGTATCAAATCCTGAATCCATAGGGGTTTGAAGCGAACCCGGGGAACTGAAACATCTCAGTACCCGGAGGAAAGGACATCAACGAGACTCCGTCAGTAGTGGCGAGCGAACGCGGACCAGGCCAGCGCCTGGCATGACGCTTACCGGAACGGCCTGGAATGGCCGGCGTGATGGGTGACAGCCCCGTACGGGACAAGCCAATGCCAGGACACGAGTAAGGCGGGACACGTGAAATCCTGTCTGAAGATGGGGGGACCACCCTCCAAGCCTAAGTACTCCTCAGCGACCGATAGCGAACCAGTACCGTGAGGGAAAGGTGAAAAGCACCCCGACGAGGGGAGTGAAACAGTTCCTGAAACCGG
>NZ_JAAQRC020000001.1:4240000-4462500 GCF_019216885.1 Methylobacterium sp. SyP6R
CGCACGGAAGGGTCGCGCGGCGCCACCAGCGCCCGCAGGATGCCGGTGCCGAGGACCACGCCGGCGATCGCCGCCACCAAGCGCACCAGCACGGAATCGAGGCTGCCGGAGCCGAGATCCAGCTCGTCGTCGAGCAGGATCACCAGCGCGACCGCCACCGGGACCGGCGCCACCATGATGCCGAGCGCGATCAGGGTATGGACCGCCGCCGCCCGTCGCGGCCCGATCCCGGCCCGCTCGGCGAAACGGCGCCAGCGCCGCGTCAGGCGCCGGCCGATCGCGCGGCAGGCCCAGTAGACGAGGAAGCTCGCGACCAGGAAGGCCGCGAGGCCGAGGAGATCCTCGTCCCAGTCGTTCGCCGCCCCCTTCGCGCGGAGCGCCGCCATCCGCTCCCCGATCTGCGGCACCGCCCGGTCGAGGAGCTCGCTCCAGAAGGCCGGGCCGAGGGGGCTCGGGCCCGGGGCGAGGAGGCGCTGGGCGAACAGCGACCGGCGCGCCTCGGTGACGCGGTTCAGCACGTCCTCGGCGGCGCGCAAGGCCTGCCCGTCCTGCCGCAGGCGGGTCTCGACCTGCGCCAGCTCGGCCTCGGCTTGCCGTTTCTCGGCACCGGCGGCCTCCGGCACGGCGGCGCGCGCGATCTCGGCGATCTGCGCCTGGAGCCGGGTCCGGGCTGCGTCCGCCTCCCGCCGCAGCGCCTTGGCCTCGGTGATCAGGGCCTCGGTCCGCTCGCGCACGCCGAGCAGGCCCTTGAAGTCGCCCTGCAACCGGTCCGCCTCGGCCCGGGCCGTGGCGATGCCGGCATTCAGCGCGGCCCGGCGCGCGTCGTCAGCCCGGGCCGGGAGCGCCAGGGCGAGCAGCACGGCCAGGAGACCGAGGACGGCGCCGCGACGGAGGGCGGGGACGGGAATGGGCATGGGGAAAGCTCGGGACGCCGCGCCGTTGCGAAGCTTGGCCGCACGCTGCGTAGCACGGCCGACCCGATCGGCAAGTGCTTGCACATGATAAGTGCTTGCAAATGATAAGTGGCGGTCACCGACAGGTGTCGGCCGATGAACAGTGTCGGTCCATGATCGGCCGACGACACGCGCCCGGCGAGCGGCTCGGATCCGGGCCGGTGCCGCGGGGACAAGCCTTGCACCGGTCGGCCGGTGCGCAGGCCGCCTCGTCCCCGGGCGCGGCCTTCCTCAGTCGCCCTCGACCGGGCGCGTCGCGATCCAGACCACGTGCGGGGTCCGCCCGGGGCGCTCGGAGCGAATGCGGTGCTCGGCGACCGCAAAGCCGGTGCGCTGCAGGCGGGCCTTGAACTGGCGGTCGGGGCAGCCCGACCAGACCGCGAGCACGCCGCCCGGCCGCAGGGCCCAGAACGCCCGCTTCAAGCCCCAGGAATCGTAGAGCCGGTCGTTCGCCCGGCTGACCAGGCCGCGCGGGCCGTTATCGACGTCGAGCAGGATCGCGTCCCAGGCCTGCGGCCCGGACTGGATCACCCGGTTCACGTCGGCCTCCCGGATCGCGACCCGCGGATCGTCGAGGCAGCCGCCGAACACGTGGGCGAGGGGGCCTCGGGCCCAGCCTAAGACCGCCGGCACCAGCTCGGCGACGACGATCGTCGCGTCGGGGCCCAGTTCGGCCAGGGCCGCCCGCAGGGTGAAGCCCATGCCGAGCCCGCCGATCAGCATCCGCGGGCCGGCATTGTCGCGCAGGGCCGCGCAGGCCAGGGCCGCGAGCTCCCGCTCGGAGCCGCTGCGATGGCTGCCCATCAGCTCCATGCCGGCGACGACGATCAGGAATTCGTCGTCGCGCCGCACCAGCCGCAGGGAGCCGCCCCCGCCCGGAATCGGGCCGGTGTCGAGTTCGGTCCAGGCCGTCAGCGCTGCGCCGGGCGCGAGGGATCGCCTCATCGGTCTCGTCTCTCGGGTCTCGTCTCTGACGGTCCGCCTGTCGGCGGCACCGGCTGAAGATTCGCGTTGCCGACGATCCCCGCTGGCGGTCGCTCACGCCTCCCCGTCGCCCGAGGGCTCGGCGGGCGGCGGCCGGAGGAGCACGGCCTTGCGGATCATGTCGGTGGAGCGGCTGTACCCGTCGGCGCGCTCCTCGTACAGCGCGCCGGCGGCTGGGCGGCCGGCCTCGCGCCCGTCCCGTGCCATGCGCCGGACGAGCTCCGCCCGCTCCTCAATGATCCGCAGGGCCACCGGAGCCGCGCGGCGGAGCGGGGCCCGACAGGCTGTAGGCGCCGCCACGCTCGCCCGCTGCGGCCAGAGACAAGCCTTAATGCTTGCCTACTGCGCTTCGATCATCAGGACTCACCTCGGGCCGCTTACCGTTCACCGGCCGCGGGCTGGCCGCTGCCCGCCTGTGACCAGAGGTCAAGATTGTCACGAAGCTTTCAACGAACGTTGGTCAGTTCGTAACAGGCGTGACCGTCCATGGCCGAAGGCAAGTTCATCTCCTACCTGCGCGTCTCCACGGCGAAGCAGCGCGCGTCCGGCTCGGGCTTGAGGCGCAGCGCAAGGCGGTGACGGATTATCTCAACGGCGGTCGGTGGAGCCTCATTCAAGAGGTAGTCGAGATGGAGAGCGGTAAGCGGTCGGACCGGCCGAAGCTGGCAGAGGCTTTACGCCTCTGCCGCCTCCACGGCGCCACGCTGGTCATTGCGAAGCTGGACCGGCTGTCTCGCGACGCGGCCTTTTTGCTCAACCTCCAGGCGGCAGGCGTGCGTTTCGTCGCCGCCGATATGTCCGAGGCAAATGAATTGGTGGTGGGCACCATGGCCGTAGTCGCTCAGGCCGAGCGGAAAATGATTCCCGCCCGCACCAAGGCAGCCCTCGCGGCGCTAGATACCGGGAGAACTTCTTACTCACCTGATGGCTTTTTGAGCCCCATAAGCGGAACAGTTGGGATCGTGCATTCGTCGTTATCTTCACCGCCGATGCGGGTGAAAATTTCTTCCAATTCGTCATCAGAACGCTCACCCACTTGGACAGCCTCTCCCGACCACCCACAGTTATCGCAAACCGGCCGCTCCCAAACAATTTCGGGGCTTTCCTCCTCCATTTCTTCTTCGGGAAAAAGGCTTGATGATCCACATTCCGGGCACGTCTCGGGCACCGCGCGGCAATGCCGGATCACAAGCGACATCGCCAAACCTAAAACGTGCTCTGTCGTACATTGAGCGGCTTCGGCATCATGCCATGTCGCAGAACGGGCGTGAGTGAGCCAATTGGTAAACACCCATGCTTCGCTGAGTAGGGACTTCAAGAGGCGCCGACGCTCTTTTTGTTCCAACCCCGCAAGAGCCGTGTTGCAAATTATTTCGATCCATGCCCGAAAATCAGCACGCTTGGGCTTTTCATCTGCCGGCCATTCCGCTGCGTCTTGCGCAGCCGCAACGAACGCGAGCAAGGCTTCTCGGCTTCGCACTCCAATCGCCTGATAGTCACCGACGTTTCGGGTTTGTGTGAGGGCGTCAGAAACCTCCCGCATCATCTCGAAGACAGCAGCGAAGGGCTTTAGGCGTCTGACCGGCGCGTTATGGCGTTCGCCGCGTGGGATTCGCAAACACAATCCCATGTGGAACGTGACGGCCAAGTCCATGTTCGGAAATTGGTCCTGCGAATATAAATTCGTCGGGTTAGTAATTACCCACCAGCGCCCATCTGTTGCGTGCACGTCCCATACGTCGTGCTGGTGGCCAATTATGGCTTCGGAATAGACTTTTTGCAGGAAATTGACGGTCGCGCTGGGAGATTGCGATAGGTAATACGCCGCAACATCCATCCGCTCTTTTTCGGTCGCAGGCAGCATGCGAGACCTCCGGCGCTACCGCGCAAAGCGCCACTTTTCTCTAAACCCGAAAATTTCGGCGGCGCGGCGATTATGCATGCCGAGAAGCATGGCCGACAAGAGAGGGGAGTGGGCAATTAGCGAAGCGGCAGCGTCGGACTACGGCCGGTCTGGACCGCCATCACGAGCCTACAACGATTGAGGAGTCTGTCCTGATGCGCCGCCCGACGCTTCCCATGCGCTTCCCAACTCGGTTTTCTGGGAAGCAAGCAACGGCTGATTTCCATCTAAACCATTGAAAAATAATGGTGCCGCAAGAGGGAGGCGACACCAAGCGCCATCCACAGCATTATGTTCTTTGAAATCATTGAGGAATTGCTGTCTGACAATGTGTCTGACAATGCTGCCCCACATCACTGTCGGAGAAACACGATGGCGGGGCGGCATGGGAAGTACCTCTACCGGCGGGCGGGGAGCCCGAACTGGTATCTCCGGTTGGTCAAGCCGTCGAGCATCCCAGCGGAGCAGGGATGGAGTCGCCGGCGGGAAGAGATCTCGCTCAAAACAGCCGACCGCGACGAGGCGCTGGCCATCGCCGCGCCACTGATCCGCACCCACAAGCTGATGCTGATTTCAGCCCGCTCGCGCCGAGTGGGCAAAATGACCCAGAAGTACGACTACGAGCCGAATCGTGAGCACCCGCAGAAGGACGGCTCGAAGATCATCGCCACGCCTGCTCAGGCCATCCACGTGGATGCGTCCGGGAACGTGGTCGAGATCCGGCCGAATCGGTCGCGCGAGGTCGTCGAGTGGCAGGCGACCGCCGCGGAGGCGAAGGAGCACGGGCTGAAGGTCAAGAAACTGAAGGGGCCCGACCCAGATATCCAGATCCTCGACGACTACCTCGGTCTGAAGGCCCGGAACAAGTACTACGACGCCGAGGCCCGTCGCACCTGGGCGGAGTTCAAGGAATTTGTTGGCGGAAAGCTGATCAAGGACTGCACCCGCAAGGAAGGCCGTGCTTTTGCCGAGCATTTGCGTGCCAAGGGTCTGAAGACCGCGACCATCGTGAAGCTGATCAACTACCTCGCCGCGCCGATCAACCACGCGAACGAGACCGGCGACCTGAAGGGGAATCCTTTCTTCCGAGTCATCGCGCACGAGGACGACGCCAAGGAGATGCTCGACTTCTCCGAGGACGACATGCGGCTGATGCGGGATCACGTGCTGCCGAAGCTCGGTCGGGATGAGCGGTTGATGTGGCTCATGCTGGCCGCAACTGGAATGCGCCATTCCGAGGTGTACTCGATCCGGGAGGAGTTTGAGGAACAGGGCGTGCGACACGTCAAGGTCGGGAGCAAGACCGAGAGCAGCAAGCGTAAGGTACCGCTGCCGGATTGCCTGATTCCTTACCTGCCCATGCGGATCACCGGGCCGTTGTTCGAGGACCCGAGCCTGAAGAATATCTCCAAGAATCTGCTGCGGGCGGTCCGGCGGGCCGGAATTACCGACCCGCGCAAGGTCGTCTACTCGACGCGCCACCGCGCCCACACCCGGCTGCGGAACGCGGGCTGCGACCGCGATGTCCAACGTGAGATCGTCGGGCACGAGACCGGCGAAGCCCACGTCAAGTACGGCCAGTTCCCAATTCTTGTGCTCCAACGGTGGATCAACGAAATCGGGTTCTGACGCTGCGCATTAACCATTCGGCAAGATGTTCGGTATAGCGACCAAATTCGCTGTTTTTGCCCGTTCTGAAGAACTCGTCCGTCCTGTAGGATGCTCGCATTAACGAAGGGCGACCGACAGATGTCAGTGAAGGACTACGACCCGCCTGGGTTCATTAAGGACTGCTTCATGTTCCGGGTGCGCGACGACGCCTGGAAGGCGAGGGGTCTTGGTCCTCTGACCCGTTACCTGACCGATCAACTCGGTCCAGAGAACGTCTCGTTCGCCTACTACCGGAGCAAGGGTCACAAGCGGGTGTACGTCCGGGACGACCGCACCGCGACGTTGCTGCGGATGCTCATCTCCGACTGCCTGCGCCCAACAGATCTGGGGACAGGCGAGACGTACGAGCGGATCGAGCGCTTCGTCTTCAACTCCGAACTACCCGAGCAGTACCAATCCGCGGACTACTCTCTAAGCGCCGGGAGTGGTTCCAGCCATTAAAGCCGCCCATTTGGGGCTTGGTTAAATAGCGAGTGACCCTTATTCTTTTACAGGCCAGGGCCCACAGCAAGTTTGAAATCAAGCTTCTGGGCGAGATTCTGGCCTGAGTCCCCGAGATCGCGCCGGCCACGGTTGCCTTCCCTGTTTTATTGAATCGACATGTTCTGACAATACATCGTCACCAGCCACGAAAAGTACAGCGGAGTCCGCCCAGGCGATCGCTGATGAGACTACTCTAGGGACGGAGCAGACGCTTCACTCTAGTCGCCGCCACTGGCTAAATGTGATCAGTGGATATACCGCCCCGAGCACCAGCAGTCTGCGGTGCCAGGGTAAATAGTCGATGAGACTCCGAGAAATCACATCAGCACCCGCGGTCCGTCGCCCTGAACCACCTTCGGGTACGAAACCGCCCCTCTCACCGGAACAGGCCCGCCGCGCCTCCGAGCGCAAGGCTACCGTAGCGAGACAGATGCGCGATGAGGACATGCGCCACAACGTCAAGCTAGGCGACCTGCGAGACAAACTGAATCAGAGCACCTGATTTCGGTTGCCAGGAGGGAGCTTCGACGAGCCGCCTTGTCGAGTGAATCTGCGACATTGGCGGTGCCGCGCCACCGCATCTGTCCCGTCCGAAGCGCGGCGGCGTTGAGGTTCACAGGCGCGTAGAACGTCTTAACACCCGTAAATCTGAGTGTGTGCAACAATCAATAAATACATTTATCCCGGTCGATTTCCCGGCGTGCAAATTGTAGGAAGGTCATGTACGGATACCAACTACTCAACACATTCGAGCGCGCGCAAGCCCTCGGTTTGACCGACTCCCGAGCCGCATTCTCGATCCGGTGGTGCGGGATGAGCGAGGATCTACTTCGCGACTACGGCCGGCGGGACGGTAGCGTGGCACGGGTGAATCATCGTGTGGTTGAGCGCGTACGTCACCGGCTCGCTGAAGCTGCCGACCTGTTGCCAGACGAGGTCGCTTCTCAGGTGCGCGAGATCGATGCGACCATCCTCCGGGATGTACACGTCGCTGACCTTCTCGGAAGGCGCGCGGTTCGATGACGGCGTTCCGAATTTCCCTCGTCGTCGCAGCGACCGACCTCGTGAATCTCGTAGCCGTCCTGAATCTGAAAACCAGTGATGGATACGTCGAGAGGGAAGTCCGAATCGATGAGGAGCGGTGGTTGGTGATGGTGGCGGTGACGGACCGTGAAGCGGCAGCAATGGTGCGACGCTGGGTCAGTAATGGTCTGTGTCTACGTCCAGTATTTGCGCTTAGAGCACAAGAAGTGTGAGCGGCCACTCCGGACGGCTTCCAGGCCCTTGCGAATAAAATCTCAACAGTCTTCACCCCAGATTTTTTATGTACAACTGTAGACACTTGGATTGATTGTAGTTAGACAACAGATCATGACCAACTCTTGAATTTTGTAATATCGTCTATGAATATAGAATATTATTGTGAAAACGAGGCTATTATATGCAAATGACTAAGCGCACGGGACGATCCAGGCTGAGGCTGCCATTATTTGGTCTCAGATTTCCGTCGCGATGGGCTGCGTCGGCGACGAGGAGCGCGATGTGGCATTCGAGGTCTTTCCGGCAATGCTTGATTGCGCACCCAGCAATGCCAAAAATCGGAAGCAAATTTGTTGAGAATTGATACAGATTTCTCAAGATGGTATAACTCATCCACTATTCTCATATTGTTATTCCGAAGTTTTTCGACAAACGCTTGTGCTCTGAAGTTTTCTCGATCAAGGTAAACATTAAAATGATCAATTGAATAATTTATTTTTATTGGACTGTGGATGGCATTGTTGCGAATGTCTTCTAATTTTTCAGCCTGATCCAATAGAAAAATAATGTGATCGAAAATGGCGTAAGAGCGTTCTGCTTGATCGTCAGTAAGCATATCGGGATGATGCGCTCGCACGATAAATTTTATTTTGGCAGCCTCTCTCAACATGTATCTTTGAGTGCGGTCGGAAGTAGTTACATTCCAAACTGCCACAGCCTCCTCATTATTGCCTTCAAATATCGTCCAGAAAAAAGTAGAAAACCATTGCTGAAGTTTGTTCCATTGAATATTGGCTTGACCAATTGCCTCAGCATACGGCCGAAGTGCAGATAAAATTTCCGTTTTGGTAGGTGGTTTTTCGGAGAAATTAGCTACCCTCTTTGATGGAGCCTCACGACGCTCGAAGCGATTGATGTTTATAATGTCCTCATACGATTGGATGTTTTCTTGAAGCAATTCGCTGCGCAGCTTGATTTTGTTGATCGGGCGTCGAGATTTGCGCAGCTTCGTCTCTGAACCTTGGCGATGGTCCTTTTTGGTTGCTTCATCACCGCCCGCCATGTTTCCCCAGCCGCAATCGTTAATGTGTACATAGAAGAGCAGTGTCACATTCTGAAAACAAGCCTTAATTGAAGGCTGACCTTAAACTAGTGCACTGACACGGACAAACGTGCCATGCGCTCCTCAGCCAACTGCCTGCGATCATGAAGGAATTCGACGCGTGCTGTGTACCTTTTGAAGGCGTCAGTGCACTAGTCGGCCGATTTGAGACGGAGTGCCCCCCTACTGAGCAGCGAGTCCGGTCCACTTCCGACCCCCAGCGCTCCCTCCGATCACCATGAGCCCAGTACCTACGCTGGCACCTCACCTCGCAACCGGACCGCGATCTTCGCCACCGTGGCCCGGCTACACCCAGTTCCCGCTTGAATCTGTGTCCACGAGATCCCTTTAGAGAGCATGGCCGCGATGATGGCGTTCCGTTTGGAATCTTCAGGGCGGCCCTTGTAGCGGCCCTCCGCCTTCGCCTTCGCCTGTCCCTGCTCCTGCCTTCGACGGCGGTCCTCGTAGTCCTTACGGGCCACAGCGGCGAGAACGTCGAGCATCATGCCGTTGACCGCCTCGAACACCCGAGCGGTGAAGTCATCCGGGCCGGCAGTCGCCATCATGTGCGAGGTCGGTAGATCCAGGGCGACGATACGAATGCTACGTGCCGCGATCTCCACCTTCAGCTTCTCCCAGTCATCGGATGTGAGCCGGGAAAGGCGGTCCACCTGTTCGACGAGGAGCACGTCCCCGGCGCGGGCGTCCTTCAGCAGGCGGAATAGTTCGGGGCGGGCCAGCTTTGATCCGCTCTCGTTCTCGACGTACCAACTCGCGATGTGCAGGCGATGCTCGCTGGCGAACGCCTCAAGCGATGCCCTGGCGCGCAGGGCATCCTGCTCGGAGGTGGAAGCCCGAAGGTAGGCACGGACGAACATCAGAAGGCCCAGTGGTTCATTTGGGATGGTTCACATCATGCCGGTCTGTTTTAAATGGTCAAGATGGTTTTATAGACTGGCTTGGCTGATGGTGTAGGATGGGCATACCCAAACTGCGGATATGGAGCAGAGGTTCTAATTGGGACAAGCCAAAAATGTTTAGCATTTCCTGCCGAACGGTGCTGTAGTGGTGTTATACCGCCTGGGCAACGCCGATAGAGTATCAAACGACTAAGAGTTTGGTGATCACATAAAGCAGGAAGATCTATCAGGTAAAAAACAAAATATTTGAATGGAGACAGTAAATGAAAGTGCATCAGAAGGCGACAGGTATCAAGTCTGGTCGTGATGTTGTACAGAAATCGAACATCGCGGCGAATCAAATTCTGCATGACGTAGATGCTGCCGGGAGCGTTGAGCAAATCATTGATATTGTGGATAAAAATAGAGATAAAATTACTGAGCAATTGCAAATTGTCAAGGAATTTATCGAAAAACAAGCGCGTGAGGATACTATAGCGATAGAAAATGCGATAAGAGAAGCGCAATCTGGTAGTAAGAATAGTGTTACTAGTATTATAGGTAAACTTTCTCATAACATAGGCGAAATCGCCCAGAAAGTTGGCGCTACTGTCGTAGCGAAGTTAATCGAAAAGCAAATAGGATTATAATGAGGTCGTCGCATATCGAAGGAGTCTGTTAATGCAAAACAAAAATCGTTCTGAGGGTATTGCTGTTATCGACACATCTAGCCTGTACGCTGCCAGTCAGTATTTGCAAGAAATGGTTGGACTGGAAAGTTACATTGATAGTACGTACGACAGATGGGGCTCGGATCGTAGAAACATTAAGAAACGTATCGAATCTCGTTTAAACAGTTTCCTGATGGTGCTTCATAATTTACTTTTGTACAAGGAAATCAGAACGGATTTCGATGTATTGAGTATAGAAAGCGAGTTTTACCGAGATAATATTGAGTACTTGACTCGTTTGCTATCTGGGACTGTAGAGGTCCGGCCGATGCCTGTTACAATTACAGATGAGGAAATTGCGTTATCTATTATGCCTATTTTTAGGAAAAACATACGAATTTCTGAGTTCAATGAAACAGAAGAAACGTTTTACGAATCCTATCTCCAATCGCGATTATTCAGAACACAAAAGTCATTAGAAAAGTTTGTCAATTTATTTTCGCTTAAAAACCGGGGGGAAGAGTCGCGGAGGCAACTAATGATTGCCGCGAGAACCTTAAGATATTCTGCTCACAGCAAATTCATTCAGAGCACGGAAGGGATAGCATCGGCCTTCTGTGCTTCGCCATCAAGAATTGATGTATTAAAAGATTATCTTGATCCAAACAGTTTCAATAGGTCAAAAAACGTCCATAACAAATCCGTCGATTTGTTTAGTAAGCTCGGATTGCCTGAAAGTGGATATGATTTTACTGGGTTCGTAACTAAGCCGCTCACATTGAGCGACCTTAGCAGGTACATTAAACATTTGCATCCACGTGCTGCACTTGAGCTTGTTTTGAAATTACGTGAAACCGATGAGGGGCAATTAATCCGTGAAACTTGGGCGGAGCGTCTGTGGTCAGCAGGTCCCCATGCTATCGAAGGTTTAAGCGCCCGCGAGCCTACAATCAATGCTTCAATGGAAAATATAACGGCCCACCAAGGTGATATATATCAGATAATTGCTGTTACAAGTGGTGCAAAATTCGAAAATTCCCAACAGCCTACGTTGAACGTAGTCGAAGCCAAGAGTTACATCATAGATAAATTAAAAAATATGGGGCGGTGATGTTGATCAAAAAATAAATATAATAAATTTATCGTTTATTGCACCAATATATCCTGATTGTTCTGTTTAAAATGTATTCGCCTTACGCCGGAATTTGATTTGGTAATATTTGAAATATTTTGATGGTTCATTCCGCGTTCCTGACGAGAAAAGCGAGATATTGGATTAGAACTGTATTCCGTATCCTTGGCGGGCAGAGCGAGACATCAGGGTCAGAGGCGTATTTCGCTTCCGCGCCTAGAAATTTGCAACAATGGCGCGTCCGAAACTGGCCGATGGGGCCTCGGCCGGTGCGAATCACGGGCCGGTGTGCCTTCGCCTGGGCGATAACGCCGGTCTCCCTTGAGATGTGATGTGCGGGTCAGGGACAGTCAGGTGTGCTCCACGCTGCTCAAGCTCGTGCACGATGCATTGCGCAGACGTGCATACAGGAACAAATACAGCGACCCTTTCCCGACAGGGCTGGAGCCTGCGGGGCGGTCGCCGGAGCGAGCGCGTCGTCTGACTAGGGCCATCCTAATAGCCGCCATGGCCATGGGACCTCTGAATCAGCCATTCGCGAGTTCCTGAATCTAGCGGCGACGATGATCACGACTCGTCGAGCGCGATCATTGCCATGCGGTAGCCGTTCTGAAGAAGGCGAATCAGATTCGAGGACTCGCCGCCGGTGGCATGAGGAAAGGCGGAAGCTCATCCGGCTTTCCGCCGCCCTGCGAAGGCGGTGAATCAGCCGACTGCTGCCGGCGGATTTTGAACCTGTGAACCGCGGCTTCCGAAGCTTCTCGGACCCTAGTCCACGATAAAGAGCCGGGCACCATCCTTCGTCCACGATCGATGCGCTGCGTCGCCGAAATCCGACACCGTGTAGCCCATGCCCTGTTTCATGATGAAGCTGCGACCATCTTTCAGTTCACTCGTCACCTCTCCCTCAATCACGTAGACGATGTGCCCACGATCGCACCAATGGTCAGCCAGATAACCCGGTGAGAGTTCGACCACGCGCATTCTAACGTCGCCGTTGTTGAGCGTCCGCCATAGCGCCGTTCCAGTTTCTCCCTGGTGCTCTGTTGCGGGTAAGGCGTCCCAATGGACAGGTGTATAAGGCAGTGAGGGCAGCTTCATAGACGGTCCTAGTTGTCGCTGACGCGGGGGGGTGATCGTGGAATTCTATGTTACCGTACGCTCAGACTGGGGATAGATCTTCACTCTATATGCGGTGCGTCCGCTTTCCACCCATCACGAACTTCACGAAAGTCTCTTCAGGTCATTCATCCCGGCAAGCGGGCAGCAGGCCGCTCGCCCGGTAACCCGCAATGATGTCGTCGTAGACGCTGATGTCCGCGCGCGACCGCGCCATCACCTGCGCGCCGCCTACCGCCGCGAAGATGGCGCGCGCTTTCTGCTCGATCACAGTGGGCCCCTCGCCGGCCCCTGCGGCGAGCAACATCCGCGCCAACCACGCGACCTGAACGTCCGCGAAGGCGCGGACTTCCAACCGGACCTCGTCGGGGAGGTCATCGTGCTCGGCGGCCATGAAGCCGCACAGGCACATCCGGTTTCCATCCTCCAGCGCTCTGCGGAACAGGCGGGGATACTCGGCGAGGCAGGACAGCGGGTCTTCACTCTCCTCCCACAACGCGTCCAGCCGGACCTTCGAGTCCTCCCAGTATCGCCGGGCCACGGCTGCACCGAGGGCGGCTTTGCTGGGGAAGTGGTAGTGGATGCTGGCGCTAGTGATTCCGACCGCAGCCCCGAGGTCGCGGAAGTTCAGCCCAGCGTAGCCGTGGGCCTGTGCGGTCGCGCGTGCGGCGGCCAAGATTGCCTCTCGTCTGTCCGCCATCCCGAATCCCCAAGCCAGTCCGGCGGCAGATAGCCATTGACGGCCGCGTGCGACAAGGCAATCTATCAACTGGTAGATAGACGAGTTGGGCTATCGCTCGGCTGCCCGTCATTCGAGCTTTTTGCGGAGATGCCCATGGTCGCTCGAATCCTGACAGATGCCGACGCGACGGAACTGGCCGCCCTCATACGGGCGAAGGAGGTCTCGCCAGTCGAGGTCGTCCAGACGCACCTCGACCGCATCGCCGCGGTCAACCCGAGCATCAACGCCGTCGTTACGCTCACCACCGAACGGGCGCTCGCCGCCGCTGAGGAGGCGGAGGCCGCCGTGATTGCAGGGGCCGAACTTGGTCCGCTTCATGGTGTGCCCTTCACCGTCAAGGACTCCCTCGACACCGCCGGCGTGCCGACCCAGCGCGGCTCGCCCGTCTTCGCGGGCCGGACCCCGCGAGCGGACGCCACCGCTGTCGCACGGTTCAAGCGGGCCGGAGCCATCCTGCTGGCCAAGACAAACCTGCCCGAGTTCGGCTACTGGACCGAGACCGACAACCTGCTGACTGGTCGCACGAACAATCCCTGGGACCTCGCGCGCACGCCCGGCGGGTCAAGCGGGGGCGAATCGGCAGCCATCGCGGCGGGGATGTCGCCGATCGGAATCGGCAGTGATGTTGGTATCTCGGTGCGGGGACCATCCGCCCATACCGGCATTGCCGCCCTCAAACCAACTCACGGGCGCATTCCCATCACCGGGCATTGGCCGCAGGTGCCGCGCCGCTTCTGGCATGTCGGGCCGATGGCACGCAGCGTGCGCGACGTAGCGCTCGGCTACCGCATCATGGCCGGGCCGGACGGGATTGACGGGTACGCAGCTTACCCACGCGAACTCGACCTGGGTAACGCCGCCGGTCCCAGTCGGCCGATCCGAGTCGGGTGGCTCACGGAGCCCGGCTTCGGCCCTATCGCGTCGGAAGTGGCCGCGACGGTGGAGGCGGCGGCTCACGCCTTGCGGGACCTCGATTGCGCCGTCGAGCGTGTGCGCATACCAGTGCTGGAGGAAAGCGACGGCGTCGCGCTGTCGGCGGTGTTGTTCGCCGCAGAGGTCAAGCCGGAGTTCCAGCGCGTCATGGCGGGCCGGTCCGAACCTCTCTTCAGGAGTGGTGAAGCGGTGCTCCGAGGGCCCGACATCGCATCGGACGCCTACGTGCGGGCCCATCAGGCGGTGGAACGGCTGAAGGACGCCTTCACCGCCTTCTTCGAGACCTACGACGCACTGCTCTGCCCGGTGACGCCAATCCCTGCGCCGCCGCACGGGCTTGCGGAGTTCGTCATCGACGGCAAGACGGTATCTGCACGGCACATGCTGAGCGCGACGGTGCCGTTCAACGTGACCGGCTTGCCGGCGATGACTCTGCGGTTCGGCACGAGCGGCGAGGGGCTGCCCATCGGTGTGCAACTGGTTACACGTCCGTTTGCGGAGAGCACGATCCTGGCCATTGCCGTCCACCTCGAAGCTGCGAGTGGGATCAGATACGCACGTCCCAGTATTTGAACGCGACGGGACGGTGTGGGCGCTACCAGACACAGCCCTGATGGTAGCTTCCCACTCTCACCGGTCCTGCGGGCCCGGCCCGGGGGACCAGCACTACGCCGCGGCCTCGGCTCTGACCGTGATCTCGGCCAGGGACGCTCGCTGCACCTGAGCCGAGCCCGAATCCGAATCCACGAGATTCCGCGGGCGTGGCGTTATGGTTCTAATCGCCGGGCTCGCCGAAGAGGCGCGCCGGCCATGGGGCGGGCCTACACCGCGGACTGATGGAGCTTCAGTGGCCGGTGCGCGGCGCACCTTGTCGCCGCCACGGCCTTCTCCTCTGAATCAGCCAAACGCGAGTTCCTGAATCTAGCGGCAGACATGATCTACGACTTATCGAGCGCGATCATCGCCATGCGATGGCCGATCTAACGAGGACGAATCAGATTCGAGAACTCGCCGCCGGTGGCATGAGGAAAGGCGGAGTCGCCATGGAGCTTGGGATCGGGACAGGAAGCGTAGTCCGCATTCTCGCCCATTGAAATAAGGCAGCGCGCACGCGTTCATAACCTTCAGGGTGCCGCTCGGCACCCGCCTATTGAGCAGCCGGTTCCCATCTAAACCAGACAGGTCGGTTCCAGCGCGCGTGCTACAATGGTTTCACATCCGCGGTGATGCTCAAGGAGGCTCGATATGGACGATCGAGGAATTCGGGCGGCGCTGGATCACCATTGGGCCGCGTCCGACGCGAGCAACTTCGAGGAGGAGCATGAGATCTACCGGGAGGATGCCGTGCTGGAATATCCGCAGTCGAGCGAGCGCATTCGCGGGCGACAAAAAATTCAGGCGTCCCGCACTGCACAGCCAAACCGAAAGCACTTCACAGTACGTCGGATTACAGGCACAGGCGATCTCTGGATCACCGAATATATTCTGACCTACGATGGACGGCCGTCTTACACCGTGAGCATCATGGAATTCTGCGAAGGCAAGGTAGCTCGTGAAACCCAGTATTTCGCCGATCCGTTCGAGCCCGGCCCTTCGCGTGCGGAGTGGGTCGAGCGAATGCCTTGAATCCGCGTCGCCGAAGAAATCCCCACAACCGTCTGTATCCGCCGCCAGACACAGCCACCCTCTACGCCCTCGTTGCTAAGCAAAAAAACTCAGGATTTCCGCGCACGACATTCTTTGACAGGCTCCTCTGTTAAGCTGGTGAACCAGCCAACAAATTGCTCCTGAAGTTTTTGTTGAATAGACTTCAGCCTATGATATTGCGCGACTATACAATCCGTAAAGTCCGGCTGCGCGGGAAAACTCACAGGCGACACATTGGCACGTGCGGAAAATTCTTCTGAATTTGCTAATGATCCCTCTTTCCACTTTGCAATTACAGCTTTGTAAGCCTCACTGTGCGAAATAAACTGAAGGAACATTGGCGGCATTTTCTCCCCCACAAGCAATTGCGCATTATTTACAATAGCGTCTTCCATCTTAATGTTTATGGGCTGAAAAACGTTTCGCATCCATCTTCTCCACAGTTCGATATCGTCAGAACTTAGTGTGACTCCCGCTTGAAAGTATTGCTGGCGATGAGGCCAGTAGCCTTGCTGAAAATGATTCCAGGCAATATTGTTGGCTTGAATCAATGAGAAAAGAGGTCCATAAAGTCTTTCGACCTGTGAATTTACATATGTTATCTGATCTTTTCTTCGTGCATCCAGATATGAAATAAAATATCCGATTGTAGAAGCGACGACAGCAATGACAATACCTACAATGATCTTAGATCCGATTGACTCGCGCGCCTCCGACATAGCAGGTGCTCCACCTTCAGTCTGCCAAATGAGATCCGTTTCGAGGGTCGTAACAGTTAGCACGCGAAGCATACGCCCATTGTTCACCTATCCACACCTGCTCAATTTTGCAGTCTTGAAGGATTGGCTACAACCTTAGCGCCGAATCCCACTCACCACCCTCAGCGGTCCCGTGGTCCAGCCTTCGGTTCCAGTACTACGCCGCCGCCTCGGCTCTGGCCGTGATCGCGGCCACGGTCGCCCGCTGCACCCGGGCCCGACCGGAATCTGCGATTATAACATCCGGGCGGCGCTTCGAACCGCCGGTACCACCCTTATCGCCTTCAGGGTCATCGCGCCTCTGAGTCAGCCTATCGCGAGTTCCTGAATCTGGCGGCGGGGATACTGGAGTCCCGCACCCGCTCGCGTCGAATCTGCGATGGTGCTGGATCTAATTGGGCTGGTGGGTCAGGGCAGAGTGCGTAGACGAAAAAGAAAACCCCAGGCTTGTGGCCCGGGGCTTTAGTGTTGGAGTGATTGTCATCCTCTTTATAGCGTCTGGATGATTAGTGCGCCATATGTTTTTTGATCTCGTCTCGCTGCTAAATTAGGCGATTCTGTCGGTTCATCAATGTCTGAATCTGCTGAATCTGGCTCGACTATCAATCTGGCAGTTGGTTGGTCTCAGGGTCGGTGTAGATCGGCCCGATCTGCGGGATGCGGGCCGCGTGCATGTGCACCTCGCGGATCTCCCGCCCGATGGGCTTGAGCAGTGATTCGAGGTTGCGTGTGTCGCGGGCGCGCTCGCGTGCGGTGATCATCGGATGAGGTAACTCTTGAAGGGGAGACAATCAGCCAATTGGGACAAATTGGGACATGAAAACAGCAAAACCAACTCCAGCTATTCACTAATTATTTTTTCTCTATAACTTTTAGATAAAGATGTCCCAAGTGTCCCAATTATCCCACGCTCTCAAGATTTGTGAGCGAATTCAATCACTTAAGACTGGACGATTTTTGGAACATCGTTGGGATCTGTTGGGACATCACCTCACTTCGCGTGATGGTCTCGGTAGCAGTAGTAGCCGCCGCTCTGCCGACCCAGGTATTCGAACCGGGTGTTCATGCCGGCCTCCCACAGCCGGCGCATCTCGTGGCCCATCTCGGTGCTGCTAGTCTTCTGCGGTCCGGGGTAGTGCTGGTCCTCGAAGTCCCGGAACAGGCTGTGGAGCAAATTGGCGCGCACACGGCCACGGGCGTCTGGCTCGTAGCTGGGATGGCTGTTCGGGTTGAACTCATCCAACCAGTGCTCAACCCGGCCCATCTCGCGTGAATCTTCCTGAGCTTCGGCGAGCATGGTCTTGAATCCAGCCATTGGGTCGGTGTCATCGTAACCGACCGATTTCCACATCAGCGTCCAGTCGATCTGGTTTAGGAAGCTCCAGTCCGGATCGTTGCGGTACGTGAGGGCTACGAAGCGACGAATGCCAGTCGGGTCCTTGATCAGTTGCTCCAGCTTCTTGTTCGAGCACCCGATGAACGTTGCGTTCTGATCGATCTCGACCTTGCTGTTCGTGTACAGGGGTTTGCGGGTAAGGGTTTCAGCGGTGATGGCGTTCTTTATCGTGTCGATGTTGGCCTTCGAGGCGAAGCCCATCTCGTCGAGGAAAAGTACGTAGCTGTGCCAGATATCGATGTTCCGATCGTCCTCGATCATCTTGAAGTCCACGCTGAGTACGAGTTCGCGCACCGGATCGAGCATCTTCCGGACGAACGTGCTCTTGCCCTTGCCCTGCGGGCCGAGGATGACTGGCATCAAGTGGTCATACACGGGAAGGCCGCGCAGCTTCCGTTTGACCTGATGCATGAACTTCTTCAGGACGGCAACGATGAATTCTGCTGGAGTGTCTTCAGACACGACGAAGAGTCGGTTGGCCACCTCTCGCCAGAGCAGTTCGGTATCGTGGCGTAGGTTCATGGGCAGGATGGGGCCCGCGAGTTCCGTAAAGAGATCGTACCGGCGCTCGCGGCGAGCCTTCTCGACCCATTCAGTGACTGCATCGTTGATGGCGCGGTCGGCGAAAGCGAGGCGGTGCTTGTCCGAGGCCATGCGAAGCTGACGCATGAACGCGTCGAGGTTCACTTTCTTGGGGCAGGCGAAGTAGACCTTTTCCGCGATTTCGGGGTTCTTCATCTCTTCAGGTGTGACGAACGTTCCATCGATGAACGGTTTACCTTCCTTAACGATATGGCCGTTGTACAGACAGATCGTCTTGTCGCGCTTGACGACGTTCTCAACTAATTCCTCGGCGTATTGCGGGATGCCACCGAGATCAGCCTTGATCCGGGAATTCCGTAAGGCGCGATCGATGTCCTTCTGGGTGTGGTCGGTGTGCTTCTTCAGCCAGTCGGTGACCTTCTGGTCTGGGAGGCCGTCGAGGCCATCAGCGATAAAGGAAAGTTCGGGGATCGCGCCCTGAATCAGGTCCTGGTTGAGGCAATCGATCAGGTCTGTAACGATCTGCTGGCGCACCGCGAACGGGTCTGAGGCCACGGGCGTGGCCTGAATCTGATTTGACAATTTCTGCTCCAAATGAAGCCGAGCCCGCAACGGGTCGGTCCCCTTTCCGGGGCAAGTGCATCAAACCATGCGTGCCGGTTGATGGTCAAAATTAATTCGACGGATCGATCTGGGGCCGCTACAAGGCTGAGCATTGCTGATTTAGGGTATTTTGAGTTGTATTATACGCTTTCCGGTTGATTAGGCCAGCTTGGGCTTTGGCTTTGCGGTTTTGGGCAGCCAGTGGAAGCTTGTGCGTGAGCTGATGAGGCCGGGCTGTTCGCTTAAGGTCGCGCACCGCTGCTCGACCACGCGTTCCAACTCATCCAGGTTGGCGATGTACCGGTTGACCACCGGCTCATCGACCAGCGGCCACAACGTCTCGGCCGGCTGCAGTTCGGGCGTATAGGGCGGCAGGTAGACGAGCCGCACACCCTCGGGCACGCTTAGATTGGGCTGCGTGTGCCAGCCGGCATTGTCGAGCATCACCACCGCCCGGCAGCGCGTGCCGGCTCCGACCTCGCGCGCGAAGTCGGCCAAGAGTCGCTCGAAGAACGGCTTGGACAGGCCGTTGGAGAGGTACCACACCGTCTCGCCCATGGCCGGCGCCACGAAGGCGGTGACGTGCAGCCACTTGAAGCGATGCTGGCCCAGCGCCACCGGCCGCTCTCCCGCCGGCGCCCAGACCCGTCGCGTGACCGGCTTCAGGCCGAGGCGGTGCTCGTCCATCGCGTAGACGACGACCGGCAGGCGCGGCTCACGGGCCTCCTCCTCGTCGACGGCCTGCGCCAACTTTTTTTAAAAGCCTGCGCAGCCTCGGGCGTGGCCGCGCGCGGGTTGCGCGGGCGCGGCCGTTGCAGCGACCAGCCCAGCGCCTTGAGCGCCTCCCAGCCGCGCTGCACCGCCACCTGCTCGCGCCCCAGGTCCTGGGCCAGGACGTCCGCCACCGTGCGGCTCGTCCACACGCCCCCGTCCGGCGGCGGCTCGGCCAGGCGCTGACGCAATCGCTCGAGGACATCTGGCGTCAGGAGGCTGGCCGCGGCCCCGTTGTGGCGGCGCCGATCACCCAGCGCCTCGACCCCCTCAGCGTTGTAGCGCTCGCACAAACGGCGCACCCAGCGTTCGCTGAAGGCGGTCGCCGCGGCGGCTTCTGCGAAACTGTGGCCCTTGGCCAGAAGCCAGATCGCCTGGGTCTGGCGGGCGGTGCGCGCGTCACGGCAGGCCGTGAAGCGCTCCGCCAACTCCGACACGCTCAGGTGGGCCACCGGGCCAGCCATCGCCGCCTCCTTCGACAAACAGCATGACCGACCAATGCGCCAGCACACCCGTCAGTTCACAGCTAAGCTGATCGAATCATACGGAAATCGTATTACACCGGACCCGTAAACATGTATGGTGGACGCCCATGTCGCCATGAGGTTGGCAAGAACCTCGTCTGCACGGACCACAGGACTGGCCGCAGCATCTTCGTCGATATCCTTGAGGACTTTAATTCCCTCTCTCAGACTGCGGACACCTTCAAGATCGTGGATGACACGGTTGAGGATTTCTTGGAGTGGTGTTGGGACCGCGGGATTTGGACAATGCCATCGAGCCACGGTCCATCCAACATAGTCGTGCCCAATTTCGACGGCGTCAGCACTGAGACGCGCTTCGAATTTAAGCTACGCTGGCTCTGACGGCATGTCGCTCTGGACCTGGGCTGGTTCCGCCCCTCGCCCCGGAAGCGGGCGAGGAAGGCGGACGGCTTGTCGCTGGACTGATCAGCCACCGACCCACACGGCCCCTTCAGGAGGCCACCCAGGGCCTCGCTGCTCAGTCCGGATGTGCTGTAAGGCGGTCCAAGGGCAAAAGCCGCTGTACGGGCTCCGGAGCGGGCCAGAATCGGGCCCTGCCAGCGCAACCGATTCTCCCGCATCGGTGCGTCTGGCGGTCCGGTATCGCCCTGACACCTCACAGCCTTGTCGAGAACCCCCAGAGGGTAGTTGCTCACCCTGACCGACCATCCCTGATGGCTCGTCTCGCCCTACTCGACCTTGGTCGATCGACTCCCGGGCGAATCTGAGAAGCTTGACACATCCAGCCTCGCGCTATGTTCCTGATACGTTCTCACGACGGGGCGAATCATGGCACAGGTCAGCGGTGACGAAGCGGCGAGGGCTCTGCCCGGCCTCGATGCTGATCTCACCGCCTATCTGGAGGCTGCCGGCGGCGATGCGCACCGGGCACTCGCACTGGCGCTGGAGGATTTGGTTAGGTTGGAGCGGGCCCTTGAAGCTGCCCGCAGACTCGTCTCGTACGGCTATGCCCGTGGTGGCCTGCCCACGGTTCTGAAGGAGCCTTGAGGTGGAGCGGCCTCGCTGTCTCGCGCAGTACCCCTTCGTGGTGGTCCGTATCGCCTGCGGGATGTGCCCGCACCGGCAAGGCAGCTACCGCCTTGCCCGGCTGGCGCAGAGATTCGGAGCGGACACACCGCTTGAGCGAGTTCTTGAAGGAATCGCCCGAGACTGCTCTTACCCACCGCCAGATAAGGTTCGAGGGAATCAGTACCAACCCCGCTGCCATGCGTACTTCCCCGACCTGCGAGGCGCACCCCGGCCGCCAGATTTGCCGCCTGCTCTGAGCAGGTTGAGGTTGGTGAAGGGTGGGCGAAGATAAGGACTTAGCGAAATCCGAGAGGAAAGAAATTAACAAAATGGTTTACAAGATCGAGTAGTTATGTTTTCTAAGTACGTATGCCGACGTTGAGAGAACGAGTGATTTGATATGCCAACGCCAGCCGATTATTTTTCGTTCGTTGCGCAAGATCTAAAGCAAAAATCGAATTTAATTAGACAGTGGTACGCAACACACAAGCCTTCGGCTGGAGCAAATAGGGAAGAAATGCTCCAAAAATTATTGCGCGATTTTTTGCCTCAGAGATATACAATAAGTTCCGGCATGGCGCTCGCAGCAACTGGAGAGTTCTCCAATCAAGCTGATATATTCGTTGCGGACGGCTTAAGCAGCAATCCTCTAATAGACGCAAACGTGCCAGTTTGGCTGATAGAGTCGATTTATGCCCTTGTCGAAGTTAAAACTTATCTTGGGCCAGCAGAAATTACTGATACGCTGAAAAAATGCCAGCGTTTTAAGACAATGCCTCGCAATTTCGTCGAGCGTTCGTCACAACAAATCAAAGACAGTCTTTTTATTGTTTGGGCTTATGAAAGCCCGAGCTTGGATACGATACTTAAAAATATTACGGCGGCTGCATCAGGGTTGTCCGATCACGAACTTCCTGATTTTGTAATAGTCCCTGATAAATTTCTAATTGTATCAGGATCTTATTATGCTTTGAGTAATTATGGACAGGCAGGGTCCGCGCACAGAATTCATTTAAATTCAACCGGCAAGTCGATCGATTTACGAGCTTATGATGCAAACGAAAGTACCGATCATTGTTTGATGATGTTTTTTATTTGGATGCTCTCCTGGCTCGATGGCGCTGGTCCACGTTCAGCTAACATGCCCGCCTACCTATCATCGAAACATGTCTTTGGCTCAACCCGCAAAGGGCGTTTTTAAAGTATTATAACATTATGCGACTAAACATATCGTGCTATGTCAGAATGGAGAAATCGAAAAATTCCTACAATATGGAGCCGAAATTTAGCAAAATCGGTATTATAAGTGAATTATTTTTCGGACTGTAGATTCTGGGTCGATCTCTGTCCAAACGACGATTTCCGCTGTGCAGGCTCATGAGTGCCCGGAGAGGGACCTTCCCACCACAACCGGCCCGCCTCCATCAAACCCGGTCCGCCAGCCGGTGCCGCTCCGATCCACAGGGTAGCCACGGAACGCCCCTCACGTGCTCGTGGGAATGCCTTTCGTCACGCGTTGAATCAGTGTGCTGGCGGACGGCTCCGATACCTGAATCAGCATCCGCCTGACCGGGAAACCCACGTCTGGCTCTGAATTTCAAGCTTCGGAGAATTCGGAGCGGCTACGGTGGTAGGGTAGGAACAGCCGCTTCATCTTCTGTCACCCAGGCCAGCATGGTCCGGATTACGCTCCTCGCAGCCGAGGGTGCCTGGGATGTAGTATCCGATCAGGATGATACGGCAGGCCGACACTCGGTGTCCGCCATGGCCCTAATTGCGCTTCATCCGAGATGTTTTAAGCTGCGTATGGGGATGAGTCGTCGGGAGGCATCAGTGGAACTTAAGAATTTCGAGGATTGGTTTGCCGTACGTCCGCGACATGACGACAAATTGGACACCTTGAACGGCCGATTAAGTTTCGATCTCGAAAAAGGCATTCACCTCGACACGATACAGTTCTCAAATCCCGAGTCCAGTTCTAGTGATATTGTCGTAGGGCAAACGATTACCGGATATATAGACTATCAACGCCCAGCGACAATCATTCAGCCATGGACGCAACGTACCAGTGGGTTTGGAGTAGGGATCAACACGCCTGTTATGAGAGATTCGCAACGCTATGTTGCAAGCGCAGTCCTCAAAAATATTCATTTAGAGAACATCGATGAACCTATTTTCACAGGGCTGATTGTCGAACATCCGGCGATTCACGCTTGGGTAAATCCGAATCTTGTTGAAAGTGAGTGGATACGAACGAAAGACTGGGGCAGCCCACGCCTTTCAGTAGATGTCAGGCCACCACAGCAACGAGATTTTACTTTGGCTGATGGAACACAGGTAAAGGTCAGCAGTGCGATACGTGTTCCAGGTGGCGAGGCAACTACACTGGAAGAGTATACGATATTCGAAATGATATTTACTAAACCTATAAATTTGGAGGCTGTGACTCGCATAAATTGGAGGATCGACGTGATATTTGAATTCTTAACGGGAATCCGAGTCTCTCCTCCTATATATTATCTACCTACAACGTATAAACGCCTGTGGAATCAAGAAGACCGTCAGATTGTCGCCGAGTTTTGGTATCAACCTATTTCTAGAAAGAAACGACATATAAAACTTCCTAGTTTACATGACCGTCTTAGTTCAGAAAGCAATTTTCCAATATCATTGAAAACATTGCTCGACCACATTGCCGGGGATAGCGATGAGCTTATATATCTTTCAAATTTGATTCAAAGCGTAGAAGATTATGATCTCACTATCACGCAAGGCTATGGAGAGCTTTTAGGTTGCCTCGAAGCTTTTGATAATCGAACATATGGCTCGGGTGCCGACGAAAAATTTAAAGATAAAATGGCCCAGTTGGTAGATCTGGTAACAAAAAATGGCTCTTCGGAAGATGTCGATTTCTTCAGTCGGATTAAAGCAACCGCTTCGAATAAATTTTCTCTTTTAAAACGCCTTGAGCGTCTGCACCAAATGTGGCATAAAGATGGATTTAGAGCAAATCCAAATCTCAGGCGCATTAGAGATTTGAGAAATATTATTCCCCATGGCCGCGGTCTGGAAGTTTCCAGTGATGTTGCTCAGGAGATGGTTAACTATATGAAATATTTGACTGCATTAGGGCGATACCACGTTTATATTATCCTTGGTTTGAATGGAAATCAGATCGCACAGATATTTTCACGACAACCTCATCTGTATGGGATATTTGTTCCAAATAAAAATCTTACAAAAGTTGCTGTTGGCCCACTTGAACAGCAAGACAAAAACGACGATAAAACATCTAGCGCTCCGTCATAAATGGTCGTACACTGCCCTCGTATGCGCCGGAAAGGCCGTTGCTTCACGTCGTTGAGGATGCCGCTCTGGCATGATGCACAATAATCAGCCGAAACTCTTCCACTCATACATAAAGCTAGATTATTATCCTGTGGTTGTTTTGTAGGAAACTCTTCGAGACGGGGAGAGGTTTTATTGTCCTGTTCCAAGATCTCTCCTCCTTGAGCTACCTCATGCGTCATTTCGCGACGATTGAAGTCTGTGGACCTGGCGCGCAGCCGGTGCCGCTCCATCTGTCACGGATAGGTTCTGACAGAGGCTAACGACGATCCTGCCAGCCACTGCGCCAGAACGAATCTGGAGGTGGGGCGTGGGTGTGCTTGTCGCAGATCCGCATCAGGCTTTCGCCTTCCGGATGCCCGGATGCAATGGCCGGCGCGGTCGGATCAGCGTTTCGGCGGACGCGCCCGAGCGTTCATGGCTGCGGTGACTGCTGCCACCAGGGTTTGCATGTCCTCGTTCGAATGGGGGTTGGTAACCCGCTCGGCGGAGCGTTTCACGGGAGCTTCCATGGCTGCGGGGGCGTCGTCGTTCACTGATCCGATCACTTCGGTGATCTGGGGCTTGGAATCTGGGGATCGTGCCACGGTGGCTCTCTCTTCCGTTCGCTGACGATGATTCGTCTCACCCACCCCGCACCAAGCGGGTTTTGAGGGCACTGAGGCTCAGCTTGGGCTCGGGTCGCTGGCGAGCGTTGGAAGTCGCCACTGGGCCTCCCTGTGGTGCTCAAAGGCCATGTTCGGCTTCGGGCCCCGACGCAGTCTTTCCAGATGCTCCATAGCGGCTTGGCGCTCCGCATCGTTGTGCCGGCGTTTCGTCAGCGGGTCGCGATCTGGGTTCGGCTTGTGCCGGTTGAATCTGGGGTCGGCAGGGTCGTGGCCGGCATCATCATAGCCAGAACCAGTATGTACACCCACGCGGGTTCCACCGGGCTCAGAATCTAAAATATTTCCGGGATTACTCCATAGTGGTTCCCCCACGGCTGCCTCCTGGCTGACCTCATTGCGTCGCAAGGTCTTGGCGAAGAGTTGGCGGGTGTCCGGGCCGAGGCGGTACATCACCATGGGACTGCGAATCCGGCCGAGAGCGTCCTTCTTCGCCTTGTGGCCGCGGCGGAAGTAGCCGAACGGGGTCTTGGCGTTCTTCGGGGCGCGGACCTCGGTGAGTTCGCCCGGCGGGGTGATCCGCTCGATGAAGCCGATCTGGATCAGCACCTGGGTCGCCTCGCGCACCAGAGCTTCGGTGAGGCCGGGGAAGCCATTCGGGCCGCACAGGCCCTTGCGGGACAGGAAGAAGCCCGCGCCTTCCTTGCCGATGCCGCAGCCGCGCTCGACCAAGTTGTGCTCGCCCGTGTGGTACTTGCCGATGATCCAGGCCAGCTTCTGGATCGCCTGGGCCAGCCGGGGACGACCCTGATACGCCTCCAGCGGCCGGCGGAGGAATCTGCGGACCGAGCGGGGCAGGATGTAGCTGCCCTTCTCGAATCCCTCTTTCAGGGCGTTGACCGCCGCCTTCGCAGCCCGGTCGTTGAGATAGTAGCCCCGCTTCTTGTCGCGGGGCACCCGGAATTGGTTCGGGTTCGGCTTGAACATCAGTGACCAACCTTTTGGCTGGCCGCAGGCGCAAACGATCGCTCGGTGCTTGACACCGAGTCGTTCAGGTCATTAGTCTCGGGGCTGCTTACACCTCTAAGACACTCTGAATCTGAAACCCCTGCTGGCCTCCCCAGACCAGCGGGGGTTTTCGTATGGGCTACGGCACGGCTGTTCTCCTCAAGCCCTGAGTCATGGGGCGGGAGAGCGTGCGCGTCAAGACAGAGGCAAGATCAGCATACTATACACCAATCAGAAAATCCTTCAAGTCGTAATCATCAAGTAGCCAATACACTGGATGGTTGCGGGAATGATCGGTATAATCGGCGGTAAAAGCGATGAATGCACAGAACAATAAAAAAATCACGCGGAATCTGCTCCCGCGGGATCTCTGGTAGAACTGGGACTTGTCGGTGCTGCTTGAGGCTACTCGGCCGCGATCAACTGTGGCCCTACCTCGTTCGGCTCCAGCGGCGAAATGCCGGCGTTCGGCACCGCTCGCTGCCATGCCCAGGTTTTCCGGTATCCGGCTCGCTCCTGGCTGGCTTTGTCGAGCGGAATCACTAGCACCACGCCGCCCCGAATCTGGACCCGGGCGAACCCGACGCGGTGCCCGGTGAAGTGCGTCACCTCGACGATCCGGCGCAGCCGGGTGCGGAGCCGCTGGCGAATCTCGAACCGGGCGGTCAGGTCGTCCATTTCCATCTGCTGGATCAGGGCCGTGGCTTCGTCCAGCACCGCGTCATCCGTCCGGCGGGTCCGGCGCAGTTCCTCGCGATCCGCCTTCGGCACGTCGTGCCGCGTCGTCAACGTGGCGATCTCGGCCTGAATCTCCCGTCGCCGGTCCAGAATCTTAGGATCGGGTTGGTCCTCAGTTTCGATGATCCGAGTCAAGCTCTAGCCTGCCCGCTGCGGCGGCCATCACGGCTGGATCAGCATTGCAAATCAATTTGATTGTTCCGTTGATTCCAGAGCTAAACTGAGTTGACGCCCCCTCGAAAAACGAGCCAGTAGCTGCTTAGTCATCGCGCTACGGAAAACTCTGTAGGCTGCCTCACCTCTATTCAGCATCATGAATTCATCGATTTGCTCCTTCACGGGAGCATAATGCTTTTCTACCGCGTCGAGGTCGAAGATGGGGGTGCCTTCCTGTTCGCAGGTCAAGCTCAGCATATAAAGAATGTGAAATACGCCTTCAATTATCCATGATTCATCGTATGTTTTCTTCAATCTTGAATTAATAGAAGCTATGGTACGTCTACGGTCGCCATCAACCATTTTGTAAATGCGCCACATAGCAATTATGTTTTCAGCCGACAGAATGGACTCGTCAAATACCCAGGTATAGAATTCTCCAAATATGCGATTTGAAGCCGTTTTCGCTCGATCAGGTTCGCGGAGAACGTAGGCTAGAATGATCTGGCCAAGTTTGACGGCGTCAATGCGGGCCTCTGCTGGCTGATCAATATGCTGATCGTTCTTGCGCTCGTAGAAATAACCGTGTCCCAGGAGTGCATTTTCAATTCGTATCTGGATGGAGTCATTCGAACGGATGTCACGGCTCCTGATCGGCGTTTGGCTATTTGTTGCTTCAGCAACTTTATTAGTAAATGATCGGTCAGCAGTCTCAATTACTCTGAGTAGTAGCTTCACGTGTTGTATTCTAGATAAATCCGAGCGCGCGGCCTCGAAAAGAGCATGTGACGTTTGACCTCCGTTGACAATCTGGGGATTGGTCATTCTGACTTTTGGGCTCGCCGACCGGGGCTGGTATACCATACGGTCACACACAATCGTGATGCCGTTATTGAGATACCAGAACTGCCAATTTTCAGCACTGAGCGCTGTAGTCAGAATTTTTCGATTTATTTCGTTTTGCTCGCCCAGATAGAGACGTATATTGTCTTCAAAAAGCGTATCATCAACCTCTTGGGGAAAATCTGGGTCGGCGATCATCCGGACTATTTCCTCACCTCTAACTGTTCCTATAAGTCCCTTAGCAGAACCATCGGTTCGACCGTAATACTGATCTTCGACAATTCCTAAATCGTATTCACGATCTACTGTAACCCCCTTTGAGAGAAGTCGTGAAAACCAAATCAAATCATGCTGCACTAAGTATGCGTGCTGGTATGGACGGAGAGCTTCTTCGAATCGCTTTGCATGAGGCTGCGTCAATCCAGTTGCGTTAATGCAAAGATGGATTTTTATCGTACAAACAGCCTCTTCAAGGGCATACCATATATCGTTGACCTTACTCCAAAGAAGCGGATTGCAGGTTCCCTCAAGAGTTTCATCTTTGCGAAGACAGCAATCAAGAAAGCTTTGTATTTTATCTATTTCATTGGACGGAAAGGAATTATTTACATTTTTAAAGTTTCCCACGTGCTTGAATTGAAATAAATGAATGACCTTGCGCTCTGCTCTGTCGTCTATATAGACTGCATCGATACCTCTATCGTCACTGCCGTCAGTAATCGCGGATCTTATTTCGTCGTCATCAATTTTCAGTATTTTTGAAATTGCAAAATATTGAAAAGCATTTGCTTCGCTGCTGAGGTTGAGTGATCGCTGGAATGCCTGAATTCCAGTTCGCACTTGGCTCCAATCAAGAAGCGTCGGGTTTGGGTGTGTGGTGGTAGCCATACCGCATCTTATGCTTCCGATCTCATTCCGCAATCGTTGGCTCGGCCTTCAGAACACTTCCTAAGCGCGGTGTTCGGGTTTCGGCGGCTCCCGTTCCACATGTTAGGCTACAGCGCCCGAGTGTCGTTGTCCTTCGGCTGGCGTATGAAAGCGGTATGGCCGCCCATCGGGATGCCGGCGCGTACCTGCCCGAACTCGGTTCCCGGAGTCTCAACCGCGATGCAGCCGCGAATCTGTACCCGGGCGAAACCCGCGTCAGCGTCGAACTCAGAGGATCTGGGCAGGGGCGGACGTATGCGTCAAACCGCCTTGCGGTGTCTGACAACAATGTCTGACAATCGGAAACGGCGACTCAGAGGCACTGCGAAAACACGTTAAAAAACAACAACTTATTATGATAAGAGAGGTAGTGGTGCCGCAAGAGGGATTCGAACCCCCGACCCCCTCATTACGAATGAGGTGCTCTACCAGCTGAGCTATTGCGGCGTCGACCCGGCCGGCGGGGCCGGCGGTCAGTGGCGCCCTCATACCCGGGGGGCGGGGGCTTGGCAAGGCTCTCGGCAAGGCTCTCGGCAAGTCGGCGTCGAAAAAGCGCGGCGCGCCGGACGATCTGGGGGAAGGGCGGTGCAGAAGGCGAATGCAGGGCTCGGCACCGCCCTCCGGCGCCTGGGGCGCTTGACGGTGGGCTGCCGATTCCGGACCATGGGGCTGCCGCCTCCGACGAAATCCCCTCGCACGCTCCCCCCGGAATGCCCCTGATCGCCCGCCTTCGCGCCTATGCCGCCGAGATGTTCGGCGCGCCCGCCTCGCCGCCCGACCCGGAGGCGGAGCAGCATCTTGCCGCCGTGACCCTGCTCGTCCATGTGGCGCGGGTCGACGGCACGCTCGCGGCGGTGGAGCGCGACCGGCTCGCCCGCCTGCTGCTCCATCGCTTCGCCCCCACCGAGGCGGGGGCGCGGGCGCTGATCGAGCGGGCGATCAGCTTCGACAACGAGACCCGCGACGTGGCCGAGCTCGTCGAGATGATCGGCCGCGACGTGCCGGAGGAGGAACGGCGCGGTCTCCTCGGCCTCGCCTGGGCGGTCGCCGCCGCCGACGGGCAGGTGCACGAATTCGAGGACGACCTCGTCTGGCGCGTCGGCCAGCTCCTCGGCTTCGACGACGCCGCGATCACCGCCACACGGGCGGTCGCCCTGGCGGGGCTGCCGGCGCAGCAGGTGCCGGCCCGGTGATCCGTCGATGGTGAGTCCCTTCGTGATGCCGCAGCCCGGGAACCGGCCCGTGCTGCTGGTCCTGCACCAGGAGCAATCCACGCCCGGCCGCCTCGGCCGGCTGCTCCTGGAGCGCGGCTATCCCCTCGACATCCGCCGCCCGCGCTTCGGCGATCCGCTGCCCGAGACGATGCGGGACCATGCCGGCGCGGTGATCTTCGGCGGCCCGATGAGCGCCAACGACCCCGACGCCTTCGTGCGCCAGGAGATCGACTGGATCGAGGTTCCCTTGCGCGAGGGGCGCCCCTTCCTCGGCCTGTGCCTCGGCGCGCAGATGCTGGCCAAGTGCCTCGGCGCCACGGTCTGCGCCCATCCGGAGGGGCGGGCCGAGATCGGCTATTATCCCCTGCTGCCGACAGAGGCGGGGCGCGACTTCGCGGGCGAGATCGGCCAGCCCTGGCCGTCCCACGTCTATCACTGGCACCGGGAGGGATTCACCTGCCCGGCCGGCGCCGACACGCTCGCCACCGGCGACGATTTCCCGACCCAGGCGATCCGGGTCGGGCCTTCGGCCTTCGGCCTCCAGTTCCACCCCGAGGTCACCCACGCGATGATCTGCCGCTGGACCGTGCGGGCCGCCGAGCGCCTGTGCCTGCCCGGGGCGCAGGACCGGGCGCGGCAGATCGAGGGGCGGTTCATGCATGACGACCGCGTGGTGGCCTGGCTCGACGCCTTCCTCGACCACTGGCTCGTCGGGATGGGGAGCCCGCAGGCTGCGTCATGATCCTCAGCCTGACCCTGCTGCTGCTGTGCCAGCTCGCCGGCGAGATCCTGGCCCGCGCCTTCGCGCTGCCCGTCCCGGGCCCGGTCGTCGGCATGGCCCTGCTCCTCGCCGTGCTCGTCTTGCGCGACCGGCGGCCCGGCGGGCTGCCGGCGCCCCTGACCGACGGCACGCTGGAGCGCACCGGCAAGGGGCTTCTCGCCCATCTCTCGCTGCTGTTCGTCCCGGCGGGCGCCGGGGTGATCGGCCGGCTCGACGTCCTGGCCGCCCACGGCCTGGCGCTCGCCGTCTCGCTCGTGGTGTCGACCGCCGTCGCCCTCGTCGCCACGGTGCTGACTTTCTCCTACGTCGCGAAGCGGACCGGGCGATGAGCGGGGACTTCGCCCTGTGGGTGTTCCTGTCGCGCACGCCGCTCCTGTGGCTCACCGTGACGCTCACGGCCTACGTCGTCGCCGACCGGGTCTCCGCCGCCACCGGGCGTCACCCCCTGGCGAACCCGGTGCTGCACGCGATCTGGATGGTCGGCCTGGTGCTGATCGTCACCCGCACGCCCTACTCGGTGTATTTCGAGGGCGCGCAGTTCGTGCACTTCCTGCTCGGACCTGCCACGGTGGCCCTGGCGATCCCGCTCTACGAGCACCGCAAGACCGTGACGCGCGTCCTGGTGCCGATGCTGGCCGCGCTGCTGGTCGGCTCCACGGCGGCCCTCGTCACCGGCATCGGCACGGCGAAGCTCCTCGGCGTGCCGGATCAAATCCTGATCGCGCTGGCGCCGAAATCCGTCACCGCCAGCGTCGCCATGGGCATCACCTCGGCGCTCGGCGGCGACCCGACGCTGACCGCCGTGCTGGTGATCCTCACCGGCATCCTCGGCGCCATCATGGTGACGCCGCTCCTCGACCGCCTCGGCATCAAGGATTACCGCGCCCGCGGCTTCGCGGTGGGACTGGCCGCTCACGGCATCGGCACCGCCCGGGCCTTCCAGGTCAGCGAGGTCGCCGGCACCTTCGCGGGCATTGCCATGGGGCTCAACGCTTTCCTCACCGCGGTGCTGGTGCCGCTGGCGCTGGCGTTCCTGCGCTGAGCAGATTTCGCAGAAGCGGCTGCCGGTTTTGCGGAAAAATCTGCGGCAAAACAAGGATCCAAGCGGACGAAGCGTTGGCAGGCCAACGCTTCGTCCGCTCAGGCCTCCGGGGCCTCGGTTGCCGCCCGCAGCGCGCCGACGAGGTGGAGCGAGCCGGTGACGAGGAGCCAGCCGCCCCGATCGGCCGCGAGGCCGGCGGCCCGCGCCATGGCCACGTCCGGCGCCGCCGCCGCCTCGGCCTCCAGCCCCTCGGCGACGGCCAGCGCCCGGAGCGCCGCGGCGGCGTGGCCGCGCCGCTCGGGCATCTCGGTGCAGACGACCGCCTCCGCGTGCCGAGCGAGCACGGTGAGGAAGCCCGCCGCGTCCTTGTCGCCCGCCATCGCCACGAGCGCGATGCAGGGGCCGCAGAGATTGGGCGCGCGGGCGAGGTCGCGCAGGACCGCCGCGAGGTTGAACGGCACGTGGGCGCCGTCGAGCACCACCGGCACCGCGCCGCGGGCGGTCCGGATCCGCCGCCGCTCGAGCCGCCCCGGCAGGCGGGCGCCGTCGCGGGCCGCCGCGTCGAGGAGGCCGGCGTGCAAGGGCGTGCCGTCGCGCCCGCGCGCGCCGCTTGTGCCCAGATGGTCGAGGACGAGGCCGGCGAGCGCCGCGTTCTCCTCGTCGATCGAGGCCTCCGGCGGAATCGCCGGCCGCAGCACCGGACAATCGAGGGCGGCGGCACAGGCAGCCGCGACCGCCCCGGCCTCGTCGTCGGGGCCGAGCGTGGTGACGAGCGCCGCCCCGCGCTTGAGGATGCCGACCTTCTCGGCGGCGATGGCCGCGCGGGTGTTCCCTAGGATCTCGGTGTGTTCGAGGGCGACGTTGGTGACGACCGCGACCTCGCTTTCCACGGCATTGGTCGAATCGAGGCGCCCGCCGAGACCGACCTCGATCACCGCCCAGTCGAGCCCGGCCTCGCCGAAGATGGTGAGCGCGGCGGCGGTCAGCACGTCGAACCAGGTCGCGTCCGCGCCCGCCGTACCGGCGCGGCGCGCGGCCTCGTGGGCATCGAGCGCGCGGGTCAGCGCGCGAGCGAGAATGGCCTCCGCCACCGGCCGGCCCTGGAGGCAGACCCGCTCGGTCACCGATTCGACGTGCGGCGAGGCGTAGCGCCCGACCCGCAGGCCCGCGCGCGTCAGCCCGGCCTCGATCAGGGCGCAGACCGAGCCCTTGCCCTTGGTGCCGCCGACATGGATCACCCGCAAGGAGGCCTGCGGCGCGTCGAGCCGGGCCAGCAGGTCGCGCATCGGATCGAGCCCGACCCGCATCCCGCCCCGCGGCCGTTTTTCCCAGTCGGTCAGGCGGTCGAGGCGGTCCAGGACGGCAGGCAGGGAAGAAGCGTCGGAACTTGAAGGCAAGGGCGAAGACATCGGCGTCACGGGTCACCCGTCGGTCGGTGCGGGGAGGGTGCCCAGGCGAGCGGCAGCGACGTCCCGCGCTCCCCGGTGGTTGGACCACCTTGAACCTCGCCAGTCACGCGGGACAGCCCCCCATAAGAGACGAGCCGGCGGCGGGCAACCGATGGCTCACCGACGATCCTTCGCCGTCGCGTCACCTTGTGCCGGCCCCGGCGGGCGGCTACTCACCGGGGCTCCCGCCCGCTGCCAGGATCGCACGCCGCCTTGCCCGCCCGCCTCGACGCCATCGACTGGGCGATCCTCCGGGAGCTGCAGGCCGACGGCTCCATCACCAACGTGGAACTGGCCCGCCGGGTCGGCCTGTCGGCACCGCCCTGCCTGCGCCGGGTCCGCGCGCTGGAGGAGGCCGGGATCATCCGCGGCTACCGCGCCCTCCTGGAGCCGAAGGCGCTCGGCTACGAGGTGGTCTGCTTCGCCATGGTGCAGCTCGCTGCGCAAGGCCAGGCGGACCTCGCCGCCTTCGCGGCGCAGATGCGCGACTGGCCGATGGTGCGGGAATGCTGGACGCTCTCGGGCGAGACCGACTTCCTGCTCAAATGCGTCGCGCCGAACCTCGGCGCCTTCCAGCAGCTCGTCGGCCATCTGACCGGCTTGCCCAACGTGCGCACGGTGCGCACCGCGCTCGCCCTCGACCAGATCAAGGACGAGCCGATCGCACCTCTCGACGGGCCCGCGCCCGAGGCGTGACGACGCGGCCGCACCCCGCGCCTGCATACGATTTAACCGTGATAATCCGCCTCACGCGCCAGTCATGCCCACGAATGAGGGTGTGGTGAACGCCGAATTATGCTGTGATCACCTTGTGAAGCGGCAATCCGCCTGGACAATGCCAATGCATCGATGAAACCTGAAGTTGTTTCATCGACGTCAAGCCGCGATCGTGAGGTGTAATTCGACCGCCCCTACTCGAGACGATTGCCCGAAATCCGAGACAATAGGATGACGATGCCCGACCGCCGCGAGCCTCATCGCCGAACGCCGCCATCGAGCCGGAATCCGGCTCAGGCCCGGGATGCTGCGCTGCGTGCGACGCCCGGTGCGTCCGCCCTGGACCCGGTAAGCCTGTTCGCCGTTCCGATCGGCCGGACGGCGAGCCCGCCCGGCGATCCCGTGCCGGTCACGCAGACGCTCTACCTCACGCCGGACCAAGGCTACGTGATCCGGACCTGCCTGCATCTCGGGACGGATCCGGCCTACGAGGCCTGCGACGTGATGATCTATGCCGACGAGGCCGCCCTGCGCGAGGCCCTTTCGGCCGGCGGCGACGGCCTCGACCGGGCGTTGCTCGCCGCCGCGGGGCTGGATCGGGGAGGGGCGTGAGGCGCCGTCATTCCGCTCCCGGGCGCTCGGGCCGGCGCGCCTCAGCCCACCGACGACAACCCTGCCCGGTATCCCTCGACCGCACGACGCAGCGTAAAATCCGGCAGGACCCGACCGGCCGTCTCCCGCAAGGCGGTCCGCCGTCCGGGATCGTCGAGGAGCGCCAGGGCGGTGCGGGCCCAATCCGCGACGTCCATCGGCCGTACGGTACCGCAGCCGCGCGCCTCCAGCATCTCGCGGGCGGCGCCGGAATGGGGTGAGGCGAGCACGGCGGTGCCGCTCTGCAACGCCTCGTTGACCACGATGCCCCAGACGTCGCCGCGGCTCGGGAACAGCAGCAGCCGGGCGGAGGCGTGGGCTTCGGCGAGGGCCGATTGCGCGAGGTAGCCGTCGAACCGGGCCGGGATCCCGGCCTCGGCGAGGCGCGCCGCCATCTCGGCGCGGAGCGGCCCGTCGCCGGCCACCCGCACCCGCAACGGGCGCCCGGCCTCGGCGCAGGCCCGCATCACGTCGGTGAAGAAGCGCGCGCCCTTCACCTCCTCGTTGAGGATGCCGCAGAACAGGACGTCGTAGGGCCGCGTCTCGGGATCGGGCAGGGACGCCGCCGCCTCCCAGGCCGGGAAGAGCGGTGCGCGATGGATCCGCTCGGACGCGAGCCCGTAGGTCGACAGCAGCGTCCGGCTGCCCTCGCTCGGGGCGAGGCCGAAGGCGGCGCCCGGCACGATCAGGCGGCGCAAGGCCCGGTGCGCCGGGGAGCGGGCGCCGGGATCGGTCTCCGGCACGCCGTCGGTGCGGATGGCGTAGGGGACGCCCAGGGCCCTGGCTGCCAGCGCCGCCATCGCCATGGTGGGCGAGAAGTCGTTGAGGATCACCGCCGCGGGCCGCAAGCCCGCGAGACGCGGGACGACGCCCGGATTGACGTAGAGGTTGCGCACCGCGTCCCGGTGCCAGCGCAGGCCCGGCAGCACGGCGAAGCGATAGCCGTCGGCGGCCGCCAGCTCCCATTGGCGGGCGGGCTCCCGGGCCGCGCAGGCGAGCACGGTCAACGGTCGGTCGAGGGCGGCGGCGAGCGCCCGGTAGAGCACCTGGGTGTAGGGGGCGAGCGCACCGGTCACCACCACGACGGGACGGTCAGCGGACACGGGGGGCTCCCATCAGGGCGTCGAGCTCGTGCAGGGGCCATTCCGGTTCGAGGACGTGGCGGGGCATCGTCGCGAGGTCGTCGGCGCCGGTGGCCACACCGCGGCGGGTGGTGAAGAAGCTGGCATAGCCGGTGCCCAGCGCCAGGGCCGGGTCGCGGGCCGGCCGGTAGTCGCGCTCCGCGACGCCCCAGGGGCAGGCGAAGTGCCGAATCGGTCGGCCCGTCGCCGCTTCGAGGGCTACCTTCGACCCGGCGATCTCCCGCTCGGCCGAGGCGTCGTCCAGGGTGGCGATGCGGGCATGGCTCGCGCTGTGCGAGCCGATCTCCATGCCGGCGGCGAGCCATTCGGCCACCAGGGCCCGGCCGGCATAGGGGCCGGGCGGGCTCGCCGGGGGGGCGTCGAGCCAGTCGCCGACGAGGAACAGGATCGCCGGCACGCCGGCCGCGCGCAGCACCGGCAGCGCGACCTCGACCGTATCGGCATAGCCGTCGTCGAAGGTGACGAGGAAGTGTCGCTCCCCCGTGATCCCACCCGACTCGATCAGCGTCAGCGCCTCGTCCGCCCCGACGAAGCGGCCGTGGCGCTGCAAGTAACCGATCTGCGCCGCGAACCCGGCGCGGTGATGCTCCGGAACGTGGTGGTAGCACAGGGTGTAGAGGCCCGGCGGGGCATGGGCGAGGCGGCGCCACCGCGCGAGGCCGCGCAGCAGAAGGGCCCGGAGAACCGGGTGGTCGCGGGCGATGGTCTTGAAGGGTTGCGGCATCCCGCCCGTCGGTCCAAAGGCGCTCGTCCGGACGAGGGTGGGACCGGCCCGACACGCGAGCAAGCAAGAAGACAACGTAGGGCCCGGCCGATCGATCGTCATCAACCGATTCCGGTGCAAGACGCACAATCCCACGCACGGTGCGCGCCTTGCGTCGCCTGGGCGGCGCCGGTGGGGATCGTCCCGTCCTGGCACGGAGACCCCATGACCAGAGCTAGGCGCGACACGGGACTACGGATCGTACTGGTCGAGGATGTCTCGGCCTGGGACGACCTCGTCTGGGCGCAGCCCGGCGGCACGATCTTCGCCGCGTCCGGATGGGGCGTCTACAAGCACCGGCGCGGCGCCCGGATCGAGCGGCTGAGCGTCGTCGACGAGCGCGAGCGGCTGGTCGGCCTGGCCCAGGTCCAGATCCGCCGGCGCGGGCCCTCAAGGCAAATCTACGTCCAGGGCGGCCCCCTCCTGACCCGGGAGGGCGAGTGCCGCGGAGAATCCGTGATCCGCCGCCTCATCGGCCACATCGCCCCATCGCCCCTCGACCTCCTGGTCGTCGATCTCGACCGGGCCGCGAGCCCCGGCGTCCTGCTCGGGCTGTTGACGGCGGGCTTCCGGCCGGTCTCTGCGCCGCGCCGGCACACCCTGGAGGTGGACCTCAGCCGCGGCCTCGATGCGGTGCTGGCCGGCATGGACCGGCGCTGGCGCAAGGCCCTGCGCAAGGCTTTGCGCAATCCCGCCCTGACGGCGCGCTTCCTCGAAGATCCGGCCGAGCGGCTCGCCGCGTTCGATGCCTTCGCGGCGATGTACGCGGCCCTGAAGGCCCGCAAGGGGTTTCCCAGCCGCTTCGACTGCGCGGCCTACCGCGACCTCGTCGCAGGCGACCCGCGCCAGCCGATCCTTGAGGTCCGGGAGGGCGACGAGCCCTGCCTGGTGCGCCTCCTCCATCTCGGCCGCGACCGCACCACCGCCTTCTTCACCGCCGCGACGGAACGGGCCAACCTGAACGGCGCGGCCTATCTGGCGGTCTGGTGCTGCCTCGGCCGCGCCGCCGAGGCGGGCCACCGGGTCTTCGATGTCGGCGGCATCGATCCGGCGGCCAACCGGGGCGTCTACGATTTCAAGCGCGGATTCGCCCGCCACGCGGTCACGAGCGGCCCGCTCTGGATCTACGCCCGCAGCCGCCTCGTCGCGGCGGCGGCCTGCCTGGTGCTGGCGCGATGATGCGGCCCGCCTCGCTTCTCGCGCGCCTGCGCGGCCCGTCCCTGCTCTCCCTCCTCGACCAGGGGGCGGTGAGCGGCTTCGGCTTCCTCGCCGGCATCGCGGCGGCCCGCCTCGTCGACATGGAGGATTTCGGCCGCTTCGCCCTGGTTCTGATCTTCGGCGGCGTGGCGCAGGCCGTCCACAACGCCCTCGTGACTGCGCCGATGATGACGCTCGCGGCCGCGGCGCGCAGCCCGCGCCGCTACGCCGCCGCGATCCTCGCCGGGGCCCTGGTCCTCGGGGCCCTCCTGGCGCTGGGCGTCGCCGGGGCGCTCGCGCTCTACTTCGCCCTCCGGGGCGAGGCGGTGCCGCTCGACCTCGTCACCGCCGCCGGCGCGCTCACCCTGGGGCAGAACCTGCAGCTCACGGCACGGCGGCTGCTCTTCGCTTCCGGGGCCGGCCCCCGGGCGCTCGTCATGGACCTGTCCCGGGCAGCCGCCTTCCCGGTCGCCGTCGCAGGGTCGTGGGCGATGGGGGCGCCGCTCGATGCGGCCCAGCTCGTCGGGCTCCTGGCCGTCACGGCGCTTCTCACGACGCTGCCGGTCATCGTCGGGTGGGCGGTCGAGCCGGGGCGCCGGAACCTCGCCGCCGCTGCCTCGCGCCACTGGCAGATGGCGCGCTGGCTCCTCCCGGTGGTCCTCGTCACCTTCGGGCAGGAGCAGCTGGTCTGGATCCTGGCCGGCGGGGCGCTCGGCGACGAGGCCCTCGGCGGCTTGAGGGCGGCCCAGTACCTCGTCGGCATCGTCCTCCTGATGCTTACCGCGACCGAGAACGTGGTGCCGACGGGGGCGGGGCGGGCCTACGAGGCCGGCGGCGAGACGGCACTCCGGGCTTATCTGCTCGGCGTCGCCGGCCGGCTCGGGGTTCCGGTCGGCTTCCTCCTCGCCTTGGTGGCGATCCCGGCCGAACTCTGGCTGCGCCTCGTCTTCGGCGCGCCCTACGTTCCCTATGCGCCCTGCCTGCGCTGGCTGGCGCTCGGCGTCGTCTTCATCTTCCTGCGCGACATGGTGGGGCAGGTCTTCCGGGCCCGGCGCCGCACCGACGTCATCTTCCGCGCCTTCCTGGTCAGCCTGCCGGTCTCCCTGGTGCTGATCCGCCCGCTCCTCGACCATTACGGGGCCGTCGGGGCGGCGGCGGCGGTGGCGATCGGCCACGGCGCGTCACTGGTCGCCCTGCTGACGGCGCTCGCCCGGAGCGAGGTCCCCCCTTTGGACGGACCATCCCCGAACCCCGCCGGACCGGGCGCGCCCGCAAAAAGGCCGGATCGATGCTGAACGCCCTCATCGCCGTCGCGGCCGCGACCTGGTTCACGCTCGCCTACCCGGTCCTGCGCCGCCGCCTCGAGACGCATCCGCCGTCGGGCGGCGCGCCCCTGTTCTGGCCGCTGGCGCTGACGGTGGTCTTCGCCTTCATGCCGCTCGTCTTCACGGTTCCGCGCGAGGACGGCAACGCGGTGCTGGAGCAGGGGCTGACGGCCTCGAACGTCGTCACCATCGTGCTTACCGGCCTCACGGCCCTCTACCTGTTCGTGAAGGTCGCGGCCGACCGGCGCGTGCTGCTCCTGCCCTTCGCGATGCCCTACCTGCCGTTCACCCTGATGATCGTCATGAACGGGGTGAGCGCCGCCTGGTCGATCGTCCCGACCTACACGCTCTACCGCACCGCGGAACTCGCGGTGTTCACCCTCTCGTCGATCCTGATCTTCGACCGGCCTGACATCCGGCATCGGCTGGCCGACATCCTCGCCATCGTGACGCTCGCCTGGCTCGTCTCGGTGACGCCCGAGATCCTCCAGAGCCTGGCCTCCGGCATCGTGTTCTCCTCGGCCAAGAACAACATGATGCCGCTGGTCTGCGCGCTCCTGGGCTTTGCCGCCTGGTTCGGCCCGCCCAACCGCCGCCGCGGCCGCTACCTGGTCCTGGCCGCGGCCGGCTTCGTCATCGCGGGCTCGGCCGCCTCGACGGGCGCGCTGATCGCGGTCGGGCCGGCGCTGATGATCGCCTCGCGCCGTCCGGGTATCCGCGTCGCCGGCATCGTGCTGGCGCTGGCCTCGATCGCGGTGTTCCTGTTCCTGATGGTCGGCCTGTCGAGCTTTCCGGGGCTCCTCGACGCCCTCTCGGTCATCCTCCAGAAGCCGAAGGTGGAACTCGCCAACGCCACCGGCCGCGGCCAGTTCTGGCCGACCTTCATCGCGGCGACGCAGGACCGCCTGCTCGGCTCCGGCTTCTCGGCCGCCGACCGCTTCATCCAGCTCCTGATCCCGACCACCGAACTTGCCGACGAACTCGGCCGTGACGCGGTGTTCATCACGAGTTCGCACAACATGTTCCTGAGCGCCTGGGCCGGCACCGGGATCATCGGCCTGTCCTTCGCGGTCCTGACCTTGATCGAGCCGATCCGCTTCGCCGCCCGCGCCGACCGCGGCACCCGCCGGATCGTCGCCTGCCTGATCCTGATGCTCGCCCTCAACGGGCTGACGACACCCGGATTGTTCCAGGACTGGAACGTCAACGTGCTGGCCTACGTGGCGGCCCTCGCCTGCGCCCGGGCGGCGCGGCGCGAGGCCGAGGCGGGCTGGAGGGACGTCGCCCCGGTCCCGTCCCCGCGCGGGACGGGACAGGCTTGGCCCGCCGCTTGAAGCGACTCGGGGAAACGGACCGTCGTCCCCTCCGGTCGTCCCGGAATGGAACAGGACCGGCCCGCAGCGAGAGCCTTTCGGGAGCCTTGGGCCCATCATGACCATGGTCGAGAACGTCCGCAACGGGCTGCTCGTCGGGGCCGCCCCGCGGGAGGGGCGGGAATACGGGGAGGGCGTGCGGGAGCCCTGGTTCCTCGATCCGCGCGAGATCCTGCGCACCATGAGGTTGCGCTGGTTCACGGTGCTTCTGCCCGTCCTCCTGTGCCTCGGCCTCGCCGCGGCCTGGATGCACCTGAACCCGCCGCTCTACGCCGCCTCGACGCAGATCCTGATCGATCCGCGCGGGCTGCAGGTGGTCAAGGATGGGCTGACCCCGCCGGACCAGGCGAGCGACGCCAGCCTCCTCCTCGTCGACAGCCAGCTCCGGGTGCTCACCTCCGACGATGTGCTCGGCCGCGTGGTCGACCGGTTCGACCTCGCGAAGGATCCCGAATTCCAGGGTCGAGAGACCCTGATCGGTGCCGCGAAGGCGCTGATCGCCCGCTTCACCGGCCGCACCGATCCGGCGGTCGATCCCCGGCTGACGGCGCTCCGGATCCTGCGCGACCGGGTCGGGGCGCGGCGGCTGGAGCGCAGCTTCGTGCTGGAGCTCGGCGTGACCTCCGACGACCGCGAGAAGGCCGCCCGCCTCGCGACCGGTATCGCCGAGACCTACCTCGCCCGCGACGCCGCCACCCGCTCCGAGACGACCCGCCGGGCCGGCGAGGCGATCGAGAGCCGGCTGGCCCAGCTGCGCGACGACCTGCGCAAGGCCGAGGACAAGGCGCAGGCCTTCCGGGCCAAGCACAACCTCGTCGGCACCCGCTCGCAGCTGGTGAGCGAGCAGCAGCTGACCCAGCTGAGCGAGCAGCTCGGCGCCGCCCGGGCCAAGGCCCTCGAGGCCGGCGCCCGGATGCGCCAGGTCGAGGGCGTGATCAGCGGCGGCCGCTTCGATTCCGCCAACGAGATCGTCACCAACCCGACCATCACGAGCCTGCGCAGCCAGCTCGCCGGCGTCGAGCGCCTGCGCGCCGATGCGGAGGAGACGCTGGGCAAGCGCCATCCGAGCTACATGGCGGCCGTGGTGCAGGAAAAGGCCCTGCGCGCGGCGATCGAGGCCGAGATCCGCCGCATCGCGGCGGCGAGCCGCAACGACTTCGAGGCCGCCCAGGCGAGCGCCAAGGTCCTCGGCACGACCCTGGAGCGGCGCAAGGCCGAGGCGTTGAAGGTCGGCGACGACTTCGTGCAGCTGCGCGAACTGGAGCGCCAGGCGGATGCGAGCCGCTCTGTCTACCAGGCCTTCCTGGTCCGGGCTCGCGAGTTGCAGGAGCAGCAGCGCCTCGACACCTCGGCCTCGCGGATCATCTCCCAGGCCTCGCCGCCGGAGAAGCGCATCGGCCCGCCGACGCCGGTGCTGGTCGCGGCCGCCCTCGTCGCCGGCTTGGGCCTCGGCCTCGTCGGCGCCCTCGCGCTCGAACTGCTCGCCGGCCGCGTCCGCTCGCGCCGGCGTCTGGAAGGCCATCTCGGCCGCACCGGGCTCGACGCCCTGCCGCGGGCACCGCGCAAGGCCGCGAGCGCCGCCACCCTCAAGGCCGATTTCGGCAGCACCCGGGGCGACGTGCCCTACGATGTGGCCGTCGCGCGACTGCGCCATCGCCTCGCCGCCGCCGAGCCGGGTGCCAAGCCCCTCGTCGTCCTCGTCACCGCGGGCGACGACCGGATCGGCAAGTCGGTGCTGGCCCGCTCGCTCGCCCTCTCGGCGGCGGCGGACCGCGAGCGGGTGGTCCTGGTCGATGCCGACCCGAAGGGGGGGCTCACCCGCGACCTCGGTGCCGCCGCGCCCCGGGACCTCGCCGGCCTGTTGCGCAGCCGTACGCCCCTCGGCGACGCCCTGGTGACCCTTCCCTCGGGATTGCGGGTGCTGCCCCGCCCCGCCGACCTGCCGCGGGACCTCGCCGGCAATCTCGCCGACGCGCTCCTGCGCAGCGACGCCGACCTCGTCGTGGTCGATCTCGGCCTCGTCGGCGGCGACGTGGTGACCGAGCGCCTGATCGCCGAGGAGCGCATCCCGATGCTGCTGCTCGCCGTCAGCGCCCGGCGCAGCCGATTCTCCGCGGTGGACCGGGCGCTCAAGGCGATCGGCCCGGGCCGGCGGGCGCGGGTGGTGGTGACGGATGCGGATTTGCGGGAGTAGGGAAAACCAGCCAAATCGTCTGAAGAAAAGGCACTTTCCCCTCCCCCTGTGGGGAGGGGTCAGGGGTGGGGGTGGTGCCGCGCATGGCTGTGCGGTGCCTCCTGCACCACCCCCATGCGGGATCTTCGAGCTCCATAACCCCTCCCTACAGGCGGCACGGGAGGACGCCTCATATCCGAGGAATGAGCGCGACAGGACCGCATCCCGCCCCCCGAACCCGACAGGCTCCGAGACCCACCACCATGCGGACCCTGCTCGTCCTCGCAGCGCTCCTCACCTCCGCTCCCTCCATGGCCGCCCCGATCGAGATCCCGGTCGCGGCCGAGGACGCGACCCTTACGCCCGGCGGCACCGCGACCCTCGCCGAGGCCCTGAGCGAGGCCCGCCGACGCCGCACCCGCGATCCCCGGGCGGCGATCGTGGTCGCGCTGTCCTCCGGCACCCACCGCCTCGCTGCCCCCGTGCGGCTCGGAAGCCGGGATGGCGGCAGCGCCGGGGCGCCGCTGGTGATCCGCGGCCCCGCCGACGGGTCGGCCCGCCTCGTCGGCAGCCGGCAGCTCGCCCCGGTCCCCCTCGATCCGGCGCTGGCGGCCCGCCTGCCGGCGGCGGCGCGGGGCCATGTCCGGGCCTACCGGCTGCCCGCGGCGGTCCGGGCCCCGGCCCGGATCCAGGCGCCGATCGTCCTCGACGGCCCGCCGACGCCTCCCGCCTTCGAGGTCTTCGACGGCGAGGGCGCGATGCATCCGGCGCGCTGGCCGGCGGAGGGTTTCGCCGAGGCGGAGGGCGGCGACGGGCCGGCCTTCACCGTGGCGAATCTTCCGCCGGGCGCGCTTCGCGACGAGCCCGACCTGTGGGCGGAGGGGTATTGGCGCTGGGGCTGGCTGTTCGAGGCGCTGCCGGTGCTCCGCACCGTTCCGAAGGGAACAGGCGTTCGGCTCACCCTCGACCGCATGCCCTACGAGGGCATCCGCCCGGGCGCGCCCGTCCGCCTCGTCCACCTGCTGGCCGGCCTCGACCGACCCGGGACGTGGTGGCGGGACGCGAAGGCCGGAATCCTGCTCGCCTGGCCGCGGGGGCGCGAGGAAACGGTCGAGGTGTCGGTCGCCGAGACGCTGCTGTCGGTCGAGGGGGCGTCCCACCTGAGGGTCGAATCGGTGCGCCTCGCGATGGCCCGGGGCGATCTCGTCAGCGTCCGCGGCGGGCGCGACGTGGTGATCGCCGACAGCGTGCTCTCGCTGACCGGCGGGCGCGGGGCGGTCTTCACCGGGGCGCACGACAGCGGGCTCCAACGCTGCGACATTGCCGGGACCGGTGCCGAGGGCGTGGTGCTCTCGGGGGGCGACCGGCGCACGCTGACCCCCGGCGGCCTGTTCCTGCGCGATAGCCGCCTCACCGGCTATGCCCGCCGGGAAGCGACGCAACACCCGGCGGTCGCCCTCGACGGCGTCGGCGCCGAGGTGACGGGCAATTACATCCACGATTCGCCGGCCTACGCGGTCCATATCCGCGGCAACGATCACCGGGTGACCGGGAACGAAATCGCGAACCTGCTCGCCGGTGCCACCGATACCGGTGCGATCTATTCCGGTCGGGACTGGACCGCCCGGGGCGGCGTGATCGCCGACAACTTCCTGCACGACATCCGGGGCGGGCCCGACACCGAGGTGAAGGGCGTCTACCTCGACGACATGGCGAGCGGGTTCACCGTCACCGGCAACCTCTTCCTGCGGGTCGACCAGCCGGTCTTCCTCGGCGGCGGGCGCGACAACCGCGTCGAGGGCAACGTCTTCGTCGCGTCGAGCCCGGCGATCCACGTCGATTCCCGCGGGCAGACCTGGGCCCGCGACGCGGTCACCGATCCGCAATCGGAACTGCGCGCCGCCTATGCGGCGATGCCGGTGGAATCCCCCGTCTGGCGGGCGCGCTACCCGCGGCTCTCCGGCCTGCTCTACGACCGCCCGGCGATCGCGACCGGCAACGTCATCACCGACAACCTGATCCTGCTGGGCGATCCGCCCCGCTTCACCGATGGCGGCGAGGCGGCCGAGCAGACCTTGGCCCGCAACCGCGGCCCGGTGACGAGCCCCGCCGATCTGGCGGTGCTGGCGCGAAGCTCGGTGGACCCGGCGGATTTCGCCGGGCTCGCCGCGGGAAGCGGGGTCAGGCTGCCGACGATCCCGTTCGACCGGATGCGCCGGTCTGCGACGGCCGGGGCGCCTTTCGGGCGCTGATCGCGTCCCGCGCCGCGATCATGAGGAAGCGCGGGATCGTATCGAGGTAGCGCCGCCACAGGCGCCGCGGCTCGCGGGCGAGGCGGTAGGCCCATTCGAGCCCGGCGACCTGGAGCATCTTCGGGGCCCGCGGAATGCGCCCGGTCGCGACGTCGAAGGCGGCCCCCACCCCCATGGCGATCGTGCCCGGCAGGTGCGGGGCATGCGCCGCCATGAACATCTCCTGCTTCGGGGTGCCGAGGCCGACCCAGACGATCTGCGCCCCCGAGGCGCGGATGCGCGCGCGCATCGCCTCGGTCTCGGCCTCGGAGAGGGGGCGGAAGGGCGGCGTCTCGACCCCGGCGACCTGGAGGCCCGGCACCCGGGCCCGCATCGTCGTGGCGAGCAGGTCCGCGACGCCCTCGCCCCCGCCGAGGAAGTAGTGGCGCCAGCCCTTGTCCGCGCCGGCCCGGCACACGGCCTCGACCGATTCGATCCCCGGTACCTGCTGGGTGGTGGAAAGGCCGCGCCAGCGGCCGATCCAGCTCACCGGGCGGCCGTCGGCGCAGACGAGGAGCGCGTCGTGATGGGCGGCGCGCAGAGCCTCGTCCTTCTGCGAGCGCACCACGCCGTGGGCATCGCGGAAGACCACGAAGGTGCCGGGCTGCCCCGGCCCGGCGGCGAGCCGGCGCCCGACGGCCGCGATCAGCCCGTCCATGTCGGTGGCCGAGACCGGCACGCCGCCGATCGTGAAGGAGGGGACGAGGGGGTCGTGTGCCACTGAGGTCAGGTTCCCGTTCTGGCGAGCGGCGCGTCCGCCGCGCGGGCGGCGACGGCGTCGCGGTAGATGTCGAGGAGGGTGCGGGTGGTGACGTCCTCGTGCCACTCGCGCTCGTAGACGGCGCGGGCCTCCCGCCCCATCGCGGCGGCCGATGCGGGGTCGCCGGCGATGCGGCCCAGCGCGCGCGCGAGGTCGGCGGCGTCGCCCGGCTCGGCGAGGAGCCCCGTCGCGCCGTCGTCGACGAGGCCGGCCAGCGCCCCGATGCGCGAGGCGACGACCGGGGTGCCGGCCGCGAAGGCCTCCGCCACCACCATCGGCAGGCCCTCGTACCAGAGCGACGGCACGACGAGGACGCAGGCCCGCGCCATCGCGGCCTGGACCGCGTCCGGGGGGAGGGCGCCCCTCAGGTCGAGGGCCGGATGGCCGGCAAGCGCGCCCGCGAGCGGCCCCTCGCCGATCACCGTGACCCGCATGCCCGCCAGGGCGGCGGCCTCGGCCAGGACGGTCACGCCCTTCTCGGGGCTGAGCCGGCCGACATAGAGGAGATTCCGGCGCGGCCCATCCGCGGGCGGACCCGGATCGGGCAGCCCGTTCGGCCGGATGCGGATCTTTTCCGCCGGGAACCCCGCCGCGACGAAGCGCTCGCGGGCGAAGGGCGTGAGCGCGATGAAGCGATCGACGTCCCGCTCCCAGGTCCCGGCCCGGCGGTGACGGTCGATCATCCGGGCGACCGCGAGCGACCCGACCCGCGAGCCGCGGTAGCAGGCGAACCGCACCGCCCGGTAGGGCGAGCCGGTGACGCAGAGCTCGCACGGCGCGCCATCGCGCATCAGGAAGGCGTTGGCGCAGATCAGGCGGTAATTGTGCAGCGTCTGCACCGTGGCGCAGCCGGCCGCCCGCGCCGCGGCATGGATGCCCGGCGAGAGCAGCGGGAAGAAGTTGTGGACGTGGACCACGTCCGGCCCGAAGCGGCGCGCCGCCGCCATCACCCGGGCGATGCCGTCGGGCGCATGCGTCGCCGCCGCTGCCGCCCGGAGGCGGGCGAGGCCGGAATCGATCGCCTCGTTGTCGAGGAACACCGCCTCGACCGCGCAGCCCGCCCGTTCGAGGGCGGCCAGATCGCGGGAGACGGCGGCATCCTCGCCGCCGCGGACTTGGTAGCGGTTATGGGCGAGGAGGATGCGGAGGGGACGTGTGCCGGCGGTCATCGGGGGATCCAGCCCGCAGAGGGGGCAGGGGGAAACCCGCGCCAATCTTTTTCCCGGACGGCGCGTCGCCCGCGGGGAGACGGGAGAACCCGCGCCTGTTCATTCTCTGAACAGCCCTTCGCTGCCGAGGCGGGTGCGCGCAGGGACGCACCGTCATGGCCGATCCGTGCCACCCTGGTCGTCGCCGCTCTCATCCCGACCTCCGCGCTCCGCCGACCTGCTCAAGAAAATATACTGCTCATCGTGTCGAGCTGGAGTGATCCCACGGCGAGATCATCCGGCCCGACGCCGCCGTCATACTGAACAGATCCGGGCCGGCGGCCGACCGACCGATATGGAAATAACGCGTTACGTGCTGGAAATTCAGTTGCGGAGGACTACCGACCTGAATGCGGCGGCTCGTTTCGACGTGCCCCATCCTCTCGATTCGATCCGCGACGAACCGTTCCTCACGATCCTGTCCGAACTCGCCGGTCGAGGGGAATTTCGCCGTGATCGCAGCGACCTGCCCGCATTCGGGAGCGGCCCGGATGCCGTCAGGCCATGCGGGGGGCCGGCACGCGTCGCCGGCCCGGCCGGCCGCCCGGGTGTGACGCGATGTCCGGGCCGTCAGATCCGGGCGCCAATCCTCACGACCGTCCCCCGGCCAGGATCGCCTCGACGACCTCCTGCACGTCCAGCGCTTCGCCCAACGTGGCGAGCGAATGGGGTTCGCCACGAGTCATCCGCACCACGCCGTCGAGCTGGCGCTGCAGGGCGATGGGTCGGGCGCGCTCGTTGGGGATCGCGTCGGGGGCGGGCGCGAAGGTGCCGTCAGGCCCCTGCCGCTCGGCGATCGCCCAGTCGCGCAGGCGCACGCTGCCGGCCTCGCCCTCCAGCGTCCAGGTGTTGTGGTCGTCGAGCGCCGTCTCGCCGACCCGCCCGCGCAGGACCACCGGCACCGCCCCGGCCCGGAACGTGGCATCGACCGCGCGTTCGGACCGGCCGGGCTCCGGAAACACCGCCTGCGCCTGAACCCCCTGCAGGGGCCCGAGCAGGCGGCGGCTGAGGAACAGGAAATGCGATACCACCTCGCGGGTGAAGCCGCCCTCCTGCGGCGCGTCGAGCCAGCCCGCGGCGTCCGTCTGCCAGCCCCGCGGCCAGCGCGCGAAGGCGACCTCGATGGTGAGGCGTCGCGGCGTGCCGACCGCGCCCTCGGTGATCCATTGCGCCAGGGTGGCGACCCCGAGGGACGAGGCGAAGGGGAAATTCACCGCCCCGCGCGCGCCGGCCGTCGCCACGAAGTCGCGCGCCTCCGCGAGGTCGACGGCGAGCGGTTTCTCGCAGAACACGCTCCGTCCGGCGGCAAAGGCGGTCCGGGCGTGGCCGAGATGCGAGGCGGGCGGGGAGGCGATGTAGACGCACTCGCTCGCCGCGACGACGGCGCCGGCCTCCACCACCAGCGGCAGCGAGGGGAAGCGCGCGGCGATGCGGGCCCGCGCCGCCGGGTCCGGGTCCCACAGGGCCGCCACGCGGACCGGGGCCTCGTCCTGCCCGAGGACGGCGTTCAGCATGCGCTCGCCCATGATGCCGGCGCCGATGATGCCGAGGGCGAGGGGTGAGGAGGGCTGGCGCATCGGGGCTCCCGGAGCGTTTTCCGACGAAGTCTTGGAGCAGCGTCCGGTCGCAATGCGACCGGACGCTGCTCCAGCGGGGTTGCGCCCGTCATAAGGCCGAACAGGCGGCGAGGGAACGCGCCGTGGCCATGACCGCCTGGAGCACTTCACGATCGCGTTGCAACCGCGAAGCTCTCTAGGTCTTTGGTCTTGCCACATTTTCTGCGACGAACCGGCATCCGCTTCGTCGGAAAATGCTCTGGTGGCGAGCAATGCACGGGGAGCGGTGGTGGCGCGCGGCGTCGAGGGTTGCCGTCAGGGATAACGCAGCGTTAACCACCGGCCTTGTCGGCACGCCGCTCGCACCCCTCCTGCGCGCGGGAAATCGGGTGTCCCGCTCCGGGAGAGACTGTTCGCATGTGGCACAATGCCGTCGGGTTCCTCGCCGTCGCCGTGTCGGTCGCGCTGATCGTTCGGCATTTCGGTGCGCCCCGCGCCGTGATCTACGGCTTCGTGATCACCGGGCTCGGCGCCTCCGTGGCGACCTTGCTGCTCGCGGACATCAACACGGTCGATCCGGGGGCGAGCCGCGCCCCGGCCTTCACGACCCGGATGCCGCCGGTCCCGGGCCGCGACGCCCAGGATCCACGCGGCACCAACGACCTGCGCGGCTGGCGCTGACGCCTCGGAACCGCGAGACTACCGCTCCGGCAGGCCGGCGCGCCGCAAGCCGTCGTAGATCCGCTCGCGCTGGGCGAGGAAGGTCGGATCGCCGGAGGTGAGCGTGCGGTAGCGGGCGACCGTGTAGCCGGGCCGCAGCTCGAGGAACCGGGCGAGGGAGGCGCGCGCCTCCGCCTCCCGGCCGAGCCGCGCGTAAGCGCAGGCGAGATAGAGATGCGGAAAGTCGAAGAGCGGGTTCACCGCCGCCGCGCGCAGCAAGGCCGGGATGGCCGCCTCGTCCCGGCCGAGATGGAGCTTCGCCAACCCGTCCCGCGCCAGCCACGCGCCGACCAGCGGATCCTTCGGACTGAGGCGGAAAGCGGCCGCGATGTCCGCTTCGGTCTCCTCCGCCCGGCCGAGGAAGATGTGGATCAGCCCGCGATAGGCATGCGCCCGCGCGAAGCTCGGGTTGAGGGCGAGCACCCGGTCGAAGGCGGCCAGCGCCTCCTCGTAGCGGGCCCGGGCGCGCAGGGTCTCGCCGCGCAGGTAATGCCCGAACGGATGGGTGGGGTCGCCCTGCAGCACGGCGGCGACGGCCTGCTCGGCCCGGTGGAGGTCGGTCTCGCGCTCGCCCGTCCAGCCGTTCAGCACCCCGTCGACGAGCACTTCGGCCAGGCCCAGCCGGGCGTGGGTGTTGCCGGGATCGAGGGCCAGCGCGCGCTCGAACAGGGGCCGGGCCCCGGCATGGTTCTCCCGGGCGAAGGGCCGGTTGAGCAGGGCCTGGCCGCGCATCACGAGGTCGACCGCATCGGCCGGGTGGCCGGCGCGCCCTTGCGTCTCGGCCTCCAGGAGGCGGATGCCGAGCGTCCGGCCGACCTGGGCGACGAGGGCGTCCTGCGCGGCGGCGAGGTCGGCGCGCGTGCCGTCGAAGCGGTCGGCCCAGAGGGCGGCGCCGGTCTCGACGTCGGTGAGCTGCACGGCGAAGCGCACCTGCTCGGCGCTGTGGCGCAGGCTGCCCTGCACGACGTAGCGCACGCCGAGCTCCCGGCCGACGGCGCGAGGCTCGACCGGCCGCCCCTCGAAGGACCGGGCCGTGCCGTGGGCGATGACGAAGGTGCCGGGCGCCCGGGCGAGATCGGCGGAGAGATCCTCGGCGATCTGTTCGGCGAGGTAATCCTGCTCCGGATCGCCGCTCTGGTTGGCGAGCGGCAGGACGACGAGGGACAGAGGCGGCCGCGCCGGGTCGCCCGAGGGGATTCGCGAAACGCTCGGGGAAAGGCTCTCCTGACGCCTGGGCGCGACGTGAGGCCAGTCCAGGGTTCCGGCGAGGCCGAGGCCCGCGAGGAGCAGGGCGGCGAGGGCGACGAGCACGGGCCGCGGCAGCCGGACCCGCGACACGGCCGCCTCCGGCGACGGCACCGCATAGATGCGCACCGGCCGTGCGATGTTCCTCAGCCGCTGCGTGCCGAGATCGGCAAAGCGGATGTCGAGCCGGTCGCTCACGTCCCGATAGGCGGCTTCCGACAGGCGCAAGCCCCCGGGCTCCGCCGCCGCCTGCAGGCGGGCCGCGATGTTGACGCCGTCGCCGAACAGGTCGCCCTCGTGCACCATCACGTCGCCGAGATGGATGCCGATGCGCAGGCGGAACCGCCCCGCATCCCCGTCGGCCTCGGCCAGCGCCCGCTGGATGGCCACGGCGCAGGCGACGGCATCCGTCGCGCGGGCGAATTCGGCGAGCACGCTGTCCCCGGCCGTGTTGGCGATCCGCCCGCGATGCGCCGAGATCAGGCGGTCGACGATCTTGCGGGTCGCCTGGAGGGCCCGCATGGCACCGCGCTCGTCGTCATGCATCGCCTTGGAGTAGCCGGCGATGTCGGCGGCGAAGATCGCCGCCGGACGACGTTCCGGGATCGGCCACTCCGTCGCGGCAGACCTGCTCGTCCGCTCGCTCATGGCGATTTGTCCACGCTGTAAGCCATGACGGCTCTGCGCCCCGTACGCTCCGCGTTGTCGAACGGTCGTATCCGGCAAGACGAGACGTTCCGTGACAAAGCATCGATCATGTATACGCTTATCAAGTGCGGCCTCCATTGTCTTGCCATGGTCGGTATTGCCCGAAATTCCCGGCATGTCCGAGCCTCGAAAGCGAGCCGAGCGATAGAGACGACGCGGGGTAGATCGACGTCTGCACCGATCCCGGACCGAGAACTGTGCATCAGCGTGGCTGTGCCGATAGCATGGTGGGAATACCGGAAGATTGCGTCCCGGTAACATGTCCCGAACGCGTTAGGCGGGACGGCCGGTCTCGATCGAATTTGAAAATCGCGGAATGTGACCGACGCCGCGCGGCCGGTGCGGCGTGGACGGGGGCATGCCGCCGACCGAGGCAGGCTCGAGCCATTTCCGCTGCTGCCGCACAGGATCCGTATTTGGTTCCCTAGAGGTTCGAAAAATATCGCCGATGTTCCGTTCGCGCCTGAAAATAATTTTTTAAGAAAATAACTCCAACCTTGTTCCGATCATATATTCCTCCCATCCATGACAATATGGGTCAAGCGATGTTCAAGCTCAGCATCGGGCGCAAGCTGGCTTTATCATCCGCCGTGACGGCCGTGTTCGTCGGCGGCGCAGTCTACAATCAATGGTCGAGCAATACCGAGATCAGCGCGGCGAACGACGCGGTGGCGCGGGAAGAGACCATCCTGCGGGGGATCTCGCAGGCGCAGCTCGCGGTCAGCCGTCTTCAGCTGAGCTACAGGACCGTCGATCTCGCGCGCAACGCGGCGGCGGCCGACGCGGCCGTGGCGGCGGCGTTCGACGAGGCGAACGCCGCCGCCAAGGGGCTGGAGCGGCCGATCGCCATCGCCCTCAAGCCGGACGTGTTGCGCGAGAGCGAGCGCAGCGTGCGGGAGCTTGCCGCCGCGGTGAAGGATTTCGCGCAGCAGGGCCGGCCCGATCTCTATGGCCGGCCGGTCGACGCCACGGCAGCGGCTGCGTCCCGCGACCGGATCGCCGCCCTGCTCGGGCGGGCCGAGAAGACCATCGGCGAATCGGTCGCGAACGCCAATCGCTTCACCCACGACGCGATGACGGCGGCGTCCGAGCGGATCGCCTCGGCGACGCGGATCGGCCTGCTGGCCGGGGCGGCGATGCTGCTGAGCCTGCTCGGCGCGATCGTGGTGCTGATGCTCAACATCCAGCGGCCGATCCTGCGGCTCGTCGCGGTGCTGGAGCGGATGGCGGCCGGCGACGTCGATGCCACCATCGCCGAAAGCCGGCGCGGCGACGAGATCGGGGCTCTCGGCCGTGCCGTCGAGACCATCAAGGCGATGGTCGCCCGCAAGGCGGCGGAGGAGGCCGAGCGTCGCCAGATCGCCGATGCGGCCGCCGCCGAGGCCCGGCAGCGCGCCACGCTGGAGCTGGCCGACAGCTTCGAGGCGGCGGTGGGCGACGTCGTCCGCACGGTGTCCGCTTCCGCCGGCGAGCTTCAGGCCACCGCCCGCTCGATGTCCTCGATGGCGGCCGAGACGGCGTCGCAATCGACCAGCGTCGCCGCGGCGGCCGAGGAGGCGGCGACCAATGTCGGCACCGTCGCGGCGGCGGCGGAGGAACTCGGCGCGTCGATCTCCGAGATCGGCCGCCAGGTCGAGGGCTCGGCCGGCCTCGCCCAGGCCGCGGTCGGAGAGGCCGACAGGACGGGCCAGCTCGTCCAGGCGCTGAAGACCACCTCGACCCGCATCGGCGACATGGTCGGGCTGATCTCGAACATCGCCAGCCAGACCAACCTGCTGGCGCTCAACGCCACCATCGAGGCGGCCCGGGCCGGCGAGGCGGGCCGCGGCTTCGCGGTGGTCGCCGCGGAAGTGAAGGAACTGGCGAACCAGACCGCCCGCGCGACCGAGGAGATCGCCCGGCAGATCGGCGAGGTCCAGGGCGTGACCGACCAGACCGTGGGGGCGATCGGCGCCATCACCGCCCGGATCCGCGAGATCGACAGCGTGGTGACCTCGATCGCGGCGGCGGTCACCCAGCAGGGCGCGGCGACCCAGGAGATCGTCCGCAACGTCTCGCAGGCCTCCATCGGCACGAGCGCGGTGACCGGCACCATCTCGACCGTGGCCCAGGCTTCCGAATCGACCGGGATGGCGGCGACCCGGGTGCTCAACTCGGCCTCGGACCTGTCGCGCCAGTCGGAGCATCTCTCGCAGGAGGTGCACCGCTTCCTCGTGACCGTGCGGGCGGCCTGAGGCTACCGTTCGGACCCGATGCGGGCCGGCCGGTCCGGGGCGGTCCCGGGCCGGCTGCTGTCGCGTGCGCTCAAGCCTGCGGGGGCAAGTCGTCTTTTGGCAAGTCGTCTTTTGGCTTGTCGTCTTTTGGCGTGTCGCCGGTGGGAGAGTCGGGGGGTGGCGCATCCCCGGCCGGAGGGGCCGGCGGGACGTGGTCCTTGCGCCACTGGGCGAACAGGCTCTGGAGCACCGCGACGGTGTCGCGCACCGCCTTGGCCTCGTCGTCGACCGAGACGCCCTCGGAGACGGAGTTGCGCGTGGTCAGCACGGCGCGCGCCTCGATCTCGCCCAGGCGCTCGAGGAAGTCGGGACGCGAGGCCAGGAGGTCGAGGGCGTCGCCCATGGCGGTGGCGAGGGTCGTGGCGAGAAGCCCCGCGGTCGCGACGTCGCCGACCGAGGCCTCGTAGGGCTCCGGGGTCTCGTCGTCGTCCTCGTTCTCCTCGGCGGCGGCCTGCAATCCCTCGACCAGGGCCTCGACCAGCTCGACCGCGGTGTCTTCCGGCACGGCGAGCCGCAGGGCGACCTCGATCTCGTCGCCGCTGAAGCCGGCGGTGCCGAGGGTGACCTGCAGGATGCCCGGCCGGCGCAGGCTCAAGGCCATCAGGGTGTTGGCGTAGATGGTGGGCGCGTCCGGCATGACCTCGACCTCTTCCGGTCCGGCACGGGATCCCCGTGCCGGACCGCGCTATATCGCGCTCCGGCGCTCGCGGCGACCGTCGGGCGGGGTGTCACGCGCTGGCGAGCCGGGCGACCTTGTTGTCGGGAAGCTCGATGTCGACGCCGAGGGTCGAGACGGCGTCGCCCCGCTCCATCGTGACCTTCACCTTTTCCTGGTCGATCGCGACGTGCTTGGCGATCACCGCGAGGATCTCCTCGCGCAACACCGCCACCAGGTCCGAGCGGCCGAAGGCGGTGCGCTCGTGGGCCAGCAGGATCTGAAGGCGCTCGCGCGCCACCGGCGCCGTTCCGCGCCGCGACAGGAAGCTCAGCAGGTTCATGCCGCCCTCCGGGTGAACAGCTTGCCGAAGAGCGAGCGCTTGTCGCTCGGCACGGTCATCGCCACGGTCTCGCCCTTGAGGCGGCGCACGGCGTCGGCATAGGCCCGGGCCGGGGCGCTCTGGGGCGCGTTCAGGGTCACCGGGCTGCCGAGGTTCGAGGCCTTCAGGACCTCCTCGCTCTCCGGGATCACGGCGAGCAGCGGGATCGACAGGATCTCCAGCACGTCGTCGATCTTCAGCATCTCGCCGCGCTCGGCCCGGTTGGGGTCGTAGCGGGTGAGGATCAGGTGCTTCTCCAGCCGCTCGCCCTTTTCCGCGCGCTCGGTCTTGGAATCCAGCAGCCCGATGATACGATCCGAATCGCGCACCGAGGAGACCTCGGGGTTCGTCACCACCACGGCGATGTCGGCGTGGCGCATGGCGAGCGTCGCCCCGCGCTCGATGCCGGCCGGGCTGTCGCAGATCACCCAGTCGAATTTTTCGCGAAGCTCGCCGATGACGCGGGCGACGCCCTCGTCGGTGAGCGCGTCCTTGTCCCGGGTCTGCGAGGCGGGCAGCAGCGACAGCGTGTCGATGCGCTTGTCGCGGATCAGCGCCTGCGGCAGCTTTGCGTCGCCCTGGACGACGTTGATGAGGTCGTAGACCACCCGGCGCTCGGCGCCCATGATGAGGTCGAGGTTGCGCAGGCCCACGTCGAAGTCGACGACGCAGACGCTCTGGCCGGTCTTGGCCAGGGCGGCACCCAGAGCCGCCGTCGTGGTGGTCTTGCCCACCCCTCCCTTGCCGGATGTCACCACGATGACTTTGGCCATGGATCCCCCTTGAACCATTCGATCTGAGAAGTCGCGGCCGGCGCGGCCGCTGCGTGTGTTTTCTTGGAGCTCGCCCCGTCCGCGGATCGTTGCCGCGGGGCCCCCGGGGCGGTGACGAAGAACGACGAGCGTCAGTCGAGCGCGGCGGTGCGCATCGTGTCGCCGTCGAGCCAGACCTGGACGGCGCGGCCGCGCAAGGTGGGGTCGATGTCGTCGGCGATGCGGTAGAGGCCGTCGATGGCGAGCAGTTCGGGCTCGAACTTGCGGCAGAAGATACGCGCGCCCGGCGAGCCGGCGGCCCCCGCGATGGCCCGGCCCCGCAAGGCCCCGTAGATGTGGATCGAGCCGCCGGCGATGACCTCCGCGCCGGAGGCCACCGAGCCCATCACGGTCACGTCGCCCTCGGGGAACAGGATCGCCTGGCCGGAGCGCACGGGGCTCTCGAGCATCAGCGACTTCGCGCCCGTCACCCGCTCGACCGGGGGAGCGGCCGGCGCCTCGCCGGGCATCGCCACCTCGCCGGAGGGGCGGCCGCCGTTGAGCGGCGGCGGCATCCCGGGCCCGAGCGAGCCCGGCCCGGCGCCCTCGATCCCCATGATGGGAATCTCGCGCTCGGTGAGGGCGGTCACCAGATCCTTGAGCGCGTCCCGGCTCGGCGCCAGGGCCGTCACGTCGAGGATCACGGCGCGGCCGGCGAAGAAGGCCGGAGAGCGCCTGGCAAGGGCGTCGAGGTCGGCGAGCCAATCCTCGATCGGCGCCTCGGGGGCCAACACGACCGCCAGGAACGAGCGGCCACGGAAGCGGATCGGCGGGCGGGTTTGGGTCTGGCTGGTCACGTCTTTACGACTCGTTACCAGCCCATCAGGCGCGCTTGATGGTTAGCGAATGGTTAACGCCGGTAACGAAGTGTTCACCTTTGCGCGGAAGCCGAAGACAGCGTGGCTTCGATGTGGCGCGCGAACCCCGGTTCCAGCCCGAGGCTGCGGGCGAGGTGGTCGAGATAGGCCCGCTCCTGGGGCGTGTCGACGCTGATCGCCATCAGGGAGGCGGCATAGATCTCGCTCGCCTGTTCCGGGTTGCGGGCAAGGCGCGCCACCGCCTCGACGTCGACGGGCGCGCGCAGGGCGTCCATCAGGAAGGCCTTGTCGTCGGCGTCCAGAGCGTGGCGGTCCATCTCGCCGAAAATGCGGCGCTGCTCGTCCTGATCGATGTGCCCGTCGGCCTTGGCGGCGGTGATCATCGCGATGAGCAGCGCCCGGGAGCGGTCCTCCTCCTCGGCGGGCGAGGCCGGCATGAAGCGCGTGCCGCCGAGCATCCGGGCCGCCTCGTCGGCATTGGGGATGAAGCCGCCGGCCCGGGCGGGCGAGGCAGCACCGCGCTGGCCCTGATTCGCCTGCCAGCTCTGGTAGGCCTGATAGGCGAGCGTGGCGACGAGGGCGAGGCCACCGGCGCGCCCCGCCCCCATTCCTCCGCCCATCCCGGGAATCCCGCCGGGCATGCCGAACCCGCCGCCGCGGCGTCGGCCTCCCAGGACCAGCGAGGCGAGGCCGCCGAGGATCGCCGCCTTGCCGCCTCCGCCGCCGAGGGACCGGGCGACCTGTTCGAGGGGAGAGGACGATTGTCCGTAGGGCGCTTGTCCCTGAGGGGCTTGGCCGGGATGGCCGCCGAACGGGCCGCCTCGGCTCGAGCCGCCGAGGAACTGGTCGAGCAGGCGCTTGGCGTCGAACATCGGGGCTCCCTCCGGCACGAGCCGACGAGATGGGGTGGCCGGGCGCTGCCGCAAGGGCGGCCAAGGGCAGGACGACGATGCGTTGCCCCCGCCGCCGGCACCCGCCATGATCGCAGGCGCGAAGCCGCTCGGCCCGCCCGGGCGCCGCCGGAGGACACAATCCTTGACCCGCGTGCTCTACGAACTCGCCGCAGCCGATCCGGACCGGCGCTTCAGCCCGTTCTGCTGGCGCATCCGCCTCGCCCTGGAGCACAAAGGCCTCGCCTTCGAGGGCAGGCCGTGGCGGTTCACCGAGACCGACGCGCTCGCCTTCTCGGGCTCGGACAAGGTGCCGGTGCTGGTCGAGGACGGGCGCCCGATCGTCGAATCGTCGGTGATCGCCGCCCATCTGGAGGCCGCCCATCCGGACCGGCCGTCGCTGTTCGGCGGGGAGGCCGGGCTGGCGCTGACCCGGTTCCACGTCGCCTGGACCGACGGGGTGCTGCACCCAGCGCTGGTGCCGCTCCTGCTCCTCGACATCCACCATCACCTCGGCGAGGCCGACCGGGCCTATTTCCGCCGCAGCCGCGAGGCCCGGTTCGGCAAGCCGCTTGAGGCTGTCTGCCCCGATCCGCAGGCGCAGCTTGCCACATTGCGAAAGACCCTCGCGCCGGTCCGCGCGGTTTTGCGCAGCCAGCCCTTCCTCGGCGGCGACGCCCCGCTCTACGCCGACCACGCGGTGATGGGCGCCTTCCTGTGGGCCCGCGGCGTCAGCGCGCTCGACCTCCTCGAACCGGACGACCCGGTGGAAGCATGGCGCCGGCGGATGCTGGAGCGGATGGGGGAGGGGTCGCGGGCGCTGGTCTTCGGCTGACGCGAACTCGCACGCCAACTGCCTGTGGACCCCGGTCCGGAACGCGGATCGGGAGCCCGGCTCCCGTGTTACGAGTCGTGCCTTCGCCGAGCGGGATGGCAGGCGCCATCCCGCTCGGCAGTTTGTTGTGCATCATTGTGTCGCCGAACCGGGTGTCACTTCGGCGAATGATGCTGGGGAGCCGCGATGACGATCAGCGTCGAGATGGGGGTGGCGAGCGGCCGGCCGGCCGCCCTCGACCTGGAGGAGCTGCTGGCGACCCGCCTCCTGGTCCAGGGCAATTCCGGCTCGGGCAAGTCGCACCTCCTGCGCCGGCTCCTGGAGCAGAGCGCGCCCCACGTGCAGCAGGTGGTGATCGACCCCGAGGGCGACTTCGTCACCCTGGCCGATGCCCACGGCCACGTGGTGGTCGAGGGCGATCACGGCGAGGCCGACGTCCAGCGCATCGCCGCGCGGGTGCGGGCGCACCGGGTCTCGGTGGTGCTGACGCTGGAGAGCCTCGACGTCGAGGCGCAGATGCGCGCCGCCGCGGCCTTCCTCGGCGGCCTGTTCGAGGCCGAGCGCGACCACTGGTACCCGGTGCTGGTGGTGGTCGACGAAGCGCAGCTCTTCGCGCCTGCCGCAGCCGGCGAGGTCTCGGACGAGGCCCGCAAGGCCTCGCTCGGCGCGATGACCAACCTGATGTGCCGCGGCCGCAAGCGGGGGCTCGCCGGCATCATCGCGACGCAGCGCCTCGCCAAGCTCGCCAAGAACGTCGCGGCGGAAGCGTCGAACTTCCTGATGGGCCGCACCTTCCTCGACATCGACATGGCGCGGGCCGCCGACCTGCTCGGCCTCGAACGCCGCCAGGCCGAGAGCTTCCGCGATCTCGAGCGCGGCCACTTCATCGCGCTGGGGCCCGCTTTGTCGAAGCGCCCGCTTCCGATCGCCATCGGACCGGTCGCGACCTCGGCCCGCTCGTCGAGCCCCAAGCTCGTGCCCCTGCCGAGCCCGGCCTCCGGCGACGATCTGCGCGAACTGATCCTCACGCCGTCCGAGAACGAACCGGTCTGGACCCCCGCACCCCGCCCGGCCCCGACCCCGCGGGCGACCCCGGCCGACCTGCTCCAGCAACTCGCCCAGTACCGGCCGCCGGAGCCGGTCGAGGTCGCGCCGAGCATGAGCGAGGCTGAGCGGGAGGCGGCGCTCGCCGACATCCTGCGTGAGATCGCCGCCGATCCGGACGGGGCGCATCACCCGATCGCCGTGCTCTACCAGGATTTTTTGGTGCGCTGCCGGATGCGCCGGCTGCCGGGCGAGCCGCTCGATCTCGGCCGCTTCCGCCGCAGGCTGGCCATCGCGCGGGCCGGCGTCGACGGGGAGGCGGCCGACGGCGAGGAGGCCGATGCCGTGATGGCCGCCTGCGCCGGCCTGCCGGAGGAGGTCCAGGGCCTGTTCCTGCTGCTCGCTCGCGCTGCCCGGGCCGGCGCGCCATGCCCCTCCGACGATGCGCTCGCCCGCGCCATCGGCTCGCGCTCGCCGGGCCGGGCGCGGCGGCTGCTCGCCTATGTCGAGAGCCGCGGCGCCGCCGTGTGCCGCACCGATTTCCGCGGCAACCGCGTCGTCGCCCTGCCGGCTCTGGGCTGCGAGACCGCCCCGGGCAATCCGAAGGGGGGCGCCGAGGAGCCCGCCGGACTGTTCGCCGCGGAGTAGATCACGCCCGCGTGGCCTGAAGGCCCGCCGGGATCACCTCGCCGCGGCGCGCATAGGCAAGGCCGAGGAGCAGACCGAGGAGCACCAGGGCGGGCACGGCCATCACGATCGGGTCGCCGGCCCGCAGGTGGCTGAACGCGGCGCCGACCATCACGGCCGCGAGCAGCAGCGCGCCGTACCCCACCGTGGCGCGGCCCCACAGCAAGACGGCGCCGAGAAGCTGCGCCGCCCCGACCGCATACATGAACCAGAGCGGGTAGCCGAAGCGGGCGAAGCCCGCGACCTCGAACGGCACGGCCGCGAATTTCATGCCTGCCGCCGCCACGAAGATTGCGGTGAGCAGGCCGCGCAGCAAGAGGCCGCCGACATGCGGCCTGGTCGATATCGATGTCATGATTCCAATCCCGCTCGTGTCGTCGGCCCGGTCCTGCCGGACGCGACGCGTCGATAGCGGCGCGGGATTGCGTCGTGATTGCGTGCTCCGTGTCGTCGGGCCGGAATCCTCTCGGGGCAATTGGCGAGAACCTGCCGAAGCGCGCGGACCGGGGCCGCTCGCGGCACGCCCGCGCCACGGAGCCCTCGGATCGGCTCGGTCGTCGATGCCTCGGTGGCGACGAGCCGGTCTTCCGCGTCCTGCCCACCGGTCCCTGTCCCCCGTCCGGTTCGTCTTTCACGCAGGACGGCATGCCGGTACGGATCAGCCCCGAATCGGACCGCTCGTATTCGACGGATGATAAGGTTTCGCCATGATTTCCGTCGTCAGAACGCGGTTTCGTTGCGGGTTAAATCATGGAATAAAATCGCCGACCGCGCCGATCCGAAGGAAGAGATTGAATTTCTTGCGCCTGTTTGTCGCCATGTTCGTGATCATTCGGGCCATCCCGGCGTCCCCTCCTGCGAAGGATCGTCGCATCGGTGCGCCTCGACCTGCCGGGGGCGGCGCCCGTCGGCATCGGAACCGTCGGTCTCACCGATCTCGTGCACCGCGCATTAAGCCTTGGGACGGATGATGGCGCGGGTGCGGCGGCAGGCCTTGCGGCGGGCCACGCCTCGCACGACACTGCCTTCGCGTGTTGACTGGACTTGGCGGGCACCTTGAAGTTGCATTCCCAATCCGAGCCGGACCTGAGCGCCCGGCCGATCCAGATCCGGGTCTGCGGCCGCTACCTGCTGCCGGGCGGGGCCGAGCATGTCTGCGAGACCCGCAGCCTCTCCCTCGCGACGATCGAGGTGCTGGCGCCGCAGAGCGGCCTGCTGGGCGATCCCGTCACGCTCTACCTCGAGGATGTCGGCCCGGTGACGGGGGTGATCCAGGCGATCGCGCCGGGTGGGTTCACCCTCGCGGTGGAGGTCGGGCCCGAGCGCCGGACCCGCTTCGCCGCCCGCCTCGCCTGGCTCGCCGACCAGGCGAACGGCAAGACCGACCAGCGCAGCGATCCGCGCATCGTGCCGAATATCCGCAGCGTCGCGGTGCGCCACGCCGACGGCCGGATCGTGCCCGGAACGATCATCGACTTGTCGATGAGCGGCGTGGCGGTCGCGACGACCGACCTGCCGTCGGTGGGTGAACTGGTCACGGTCGGCAAGCGCCGCGCCACCGTGGTGCGCCACCTCCAGAACGGCTTCGCCGTGACGTTCCGGCTGCCGTTCCGGCCCGAGACCTTCGGCCTGCACGTCACCCTCTGACCGCACGCGCCCCCGACAGAAGAACGCCGCCCTCGCGGGCGGCCCGAAGTCTTGCAAGGACGTCTTGGACGGAAATCTTGGACGGAAGTCTTGGAGGAACGCCCGTCCGGGCACATCCTTCGTGCCGCCGCCCGCCGCCTCGGCGCGGTGCGCGGCCGCACACGGCCGGCCCGGTACGGGCATTGCAGGCGCGACGCATCACGGGGCCTGCGACGGCCGCAGCGCACGGAAATTTAATCCCGCTGCGGCGAGATCCGCCGCACGGTCCATGATCGTGGCATGCGTGATCGTGGCACGCGGCTTGGGGGCATGCGGCTTGGGGGCATGCGGCTTGGGGGCATGGGATGCGGGCGAAGCACCGGGGCAGCGGGATCGAACGTCTCGACGGCAGCGCGATGCCGGGTGACCGGCGCGGCGACATCCGCATCGTCATCGCGAGGCCGCCGGCCGAGCCCGGGCGGGAGCGCGCCTTCGCCTATCTGCCCTGGCCGGTCCGGCTGCTCCTGAAGCTCGGGCTCCCGATCCTCGGCCTCTTCGCCGTCTTCGTGCTGCCGAACTACCTCGATTGCCGCAAGCAGCAGGCGGCCGGCCTTTCCTTCCACGGCATGACGGTCGGAGCCTGCACGCGCCAGTCCCTCGACGATCAGATCAGGGGAACGCAGAAGCGCTTCGAGGACATCGCCCGCGCCGTCGTAGCGCATTGAGGGCAAGGCCTGCGAGGTCGGGAACTCTGTCAGGTCGTGCTCTGACAGACAAGGCGCGCCGGCCACGGGCCGATGTGCGCGGCGGAGCCTGTCTCGCCGCGAGGGAGTGCCTTAAGTACAAGGCCTGTCCGCTCCGGCACGAGGATGAGCCCCCCGATGTTCCCAGACGTGAAGCTTCACATCGCCGGCGAGTGGCGCGACGGCGCCTCCGGCCAGACGATGCCGATCCTCAACCCGGCCACTGGCGAGACCCTGAGCCAGCTCGCCGTGGCGACCCGCCAGGACCTCGACCAGGCCCTCGAGGCGGCCGACCGCGGCTTCCAGGCCTGGCGCAAGGTCTCGGCCTTCGAGCGCAGCAAGGTGCTGCGCAAGGCCGCCAACCTTTTGCGCGAGCGCGCCGACGAGATCGCCCGGATCATGACCCTGGAGCAGGGCAAGCCGGTGGCGGAAGCCAAGATGGAGGTGCTCGGCGGCGCCGACACCATGGATTGGTTCGCGGAGGAAGGTCGGCGCGCCTATGGCCGGGTGATCCCGCCCCGCGCCGAGGGCGTGATGCAGCTCGTGATCCGCGAGCCGGTCGGGCCCGTCGCGGCCTTCACGCCCTGGAACTTCCCGATCAACCAGGCGGTGCGCAAGGTCTCGGCGGCGCTCTGCACCGGCTGCTCGGTGATCCTCAAGGGGCCCGAGGATACGCCGGCGAGCTGCACCGCCCTGATCCAGGCCCTGTTGGACGCCGGCGTGCCGGGCGACGTGCTCGGCCTCGTCTACGGCGACCCGGCCGAGATCTCCTCCTACCTGATCCCGCATCCGGTGATCCGCAAGATCACCTTCACGGGCTCGACCGCGATCGGCAAGGAGCTCGCCGCGCTCGCCGGCAAGCACATGAAGCGCGCCACGATGGAGCTCGGGGGCCACGCCCCGGCGATCGTCTTCCGCGATGCCGACGTGCAGAAGGCCGTGAAGGTGCTCGGTGCCAACAAGTTCCGCAATGCCGGCCAGGTCTGCGTCGCGCCGACCCGCTTCCTCGTCCACGATTCGGTGTTCGACGCCTTCGTCGACGGCTTCGTCGGCTTCTCCCGCGACCTCAAGGTCGGCAACGGCCTGGAGCAGGGCGTGACGATGGGCCCGCTCGCCCATGGCCGCCGGATCGAGGCGATGGAGGGCTTCGTCGCCGATGCCGAGCAGAAGGGCGCGCAGCTGCGCACCGGCGGCAAGCGCATCGGCAACCAGGGCAACTTCTTCGAGCCGACGGTCTTCACCGACGTGCCCCTCGACGCCCGGATCATGAACGAGGAGCCGTTCGGGCCGATCGCCGCGATCCAGCGCTTCTCCGACGACGAGGAGGCCTTCGCGGAGGCCAACCGTCTGCCCTACGGGCTGGCCGCCTACGCCTATACCCGCTCGGCCGAGACGGCGACCAAGCTCGCCACGCGGGTCGAGAGCGGCATGATGTCGATCAACCACCACGGCATCGCCCTGCCGGAGACGCCCTTCGGCGGCGTGAAGGATTCGGGCTACGGCAGCGAGGGCGGCTCGGAGGCGATCGAGGCCTACCTCAACACCAAGTTCGTCACCCAGGCGGGCTTCTGAGTGGGGAGGGGGCCGCGCGAGCCGCCCCCTCTTCCGCCGGCGAAATAGGGGTTGCCAAGCCAGAGCGGACCCCTTAGACCGCACCTCACCGGCGGGGCGCACCGCTCCCCCCGGTCAGGCGCCCGTAGCTCAGCTGGATAGAGCACCAGACTACGAATCTGGGGGTCAGAGGTTCGAATCCTTTCGGGCGCGCCATTTTATTCTTGTCGATCACGGTCATGTCCGGACCATCCCGGCACCGACCGTCACATAGTCGGAGACACGATCTTCGATCGGGCGCCCGTAGCTCAGCTGGATAGAGCACCAGACTACGAATCTGGGGGTCAGAGGTTCGAATCCTTTCGGGCGCGCCACTTCTCTCAATCATCGAAAATCAGATCGTCGTGTCTCCGTTCGACGGGCAAGGTTGCCCGGGCGAGCGGCGCCGGTGCGCTCGGCCGGACTACGGCATAGGACACGACGGCTTTGCTCCCTCTCGGCACCGGTCCTTTCCAACCCTCAACATCATTCTGAGGTTTTAGTCGGTCGTATATCGACTGACCTCGAAGGAGAGCTCCAGACGTCTCAGGTCTATCTGGAGCCCTCTTTCGAGGTTCACTTGCGCTCGCACCTCACGATGAGATCGTGGGCGGGAGGGGTTGGCGACGGTGCAAGCAGTTCCTGTCGTGTACCGGGCGTGGGGCCAGTCCCCATCCTTGGGCCGGGCGAACGCTCGGTCCTATCGGCGACGAACCCGAAGGCCCGTTCAAAGGCCCCGATGACCTGCGCTGCCGCGTCGATCCGGCCGGTCATGGCCTGTGCTTTCAAGTTCATTTGTCGCGAGAGACACGCTCTAGGCCTGTATTAATTCTGATTAACCATGCCATGCCGGCAAAGCCTGCTTGCGAGCCGCAGGAGCATCCCGCCATCCGGCTCCGTAGCGACTGCGTCAGGACGACGGCCCGTTTACCGGCGACTCAGGTTTGCATGAGAAATTTCCTCAGGCGATCGACCGGTGTGGCGGGGTTTGGACGTGCGTTGCTTCAAGCTCCTGCTGCTGGCCGGAATCCTGTGCCTGCCGCCGGCCCTCGCCGCGGCCGGGGAATGCGGGCCCGAGGCGCTCGGCACCGCGCGCATCCTCGAAGTGCCGTTCGCGCAAGGGCCGGTCGGCCGGGCGAGCTACGGGCGCACTCTGCCGCTCGAGCGCGGCGAGGTGGTGCTGACCTTCGACGACGGCCCGCTGCCCCGGCGCACCAACGCGGTGCTGGCCGCCCTCAAGGCGGAATGCGTGAAGGCGACGTTCTTCGTCATCGGCACGATGGTGGCACAGTTTCCCGAGACCCTGCGCCGCACCGCCGCCGAGGGCCACACCATCGCGACCCATACCTGGTCGCACCGATACCTGAACCGGATCCGCAGCGAGACGGTGCGGCGCGACCAGATCAACGGCGGTCTCGCGGCCGCCCGTACCGTCCTGGCCGACGACGCGGCGCCGTCCCTGTCGCCGTTCTTCCGCTTCCCCGGCCTCGGTCACGGCGCCGCCCTCGACCGTTACGCCGCGGCCCAGAGGCTGGTGCCGTTCAGCATCGACGTCGACGGCGACGACTGGAAGCGGATCGCCCCGGCGGCGGTGATGGCGCGGGTGCTCAAGCGCCTCGATGCGGCGGGGCGGGGGATCATCCTGCTTCACGACATCCAGCCCCGGACCGTCGCGATCCTGCCGGACCTGCTGCGCCAGTTGAAGGCGCGCGGCTATCGCGTCGTCCACGTGGTGCCGGCGCAGGGCGATACGCAGGCCGCGCTGGCGGCCCTGGACGCGCCGCGGGCCAAGCCGATCCGCCTCGCTCTTGACCGGCTCGGTACCCGTATGGCGGCCCTGCGCGTCGCCGCGCGCCCGCCGGCCTCGTTCGTCGAGGAGGCGCCGCTCGTCCTGCGATCGGGCCTGTTCGAGGAGGCGCCGGAGGCGCCGCCATCCCGGGACCAGAGCCGATCCGGCGGGGAGGTCCGCGTCGCGCTGATCGCCGACGCCGCGCCGGGCGGACCCGCGCCTCGCGCCGGCTGGAGCGGATTCGTGGTGATCGGCACCGCCCCGCAGGCTGCCGGCTTCCGCGCCGTCGCCGCGGCGAGCGGCCCGCCCCCCCGGTGAGCCCTCCGCCGACCCTGCCGCCCGTCACGGACCTGCCCGGAAAGCCCCCAACGATGCGACGTCTCGGCCGGCTCCTGCCCGCCCTTCTCCTCTGCAGCGCCGGCGTCGCCCAGGCGATGAGCGCCGACGAGTCGCCGGCGGGCTGGTGGGCGCCGAGCCTGCGCGACTGCGCCGATCCGGCGAGCCCGCGGGCTTTCGAGATCCGGCTCAAACCCGCCGCCGAGGCGCGGCTCGACGCGCACGATCTGCGCTGCCGGATCGACAGGGTCTCCGACACGGCGATCGGCTACCGTCTCCACATGCGCTGCTTCCGCTCGGACGAGGACCTGCGCACGGGCACCCATGCGGAGGCCCGGCAGATCGTGGTCGACGCGATCGGTGCAGTGACCATGCGGGCGGATGGGCGGCGCGTCTATCGCTGCCGCTCGCGCCCGGCCGCCGCCATCGGGGCACCGCGCCAGCCGGTCGCCGCGGAGGCGCCGCCCGCCGGCACCCCGACGGTCCCGGCCCTGCCGCTGCCGGAGGCGCCGATGCGCCTGGCCTCGCTCGCCCCCGAGCCGCCCCCGTCCGGGCCGGTCGCCCCGGCGCCGATCGCGCCCGCCGCGCCGTCTCCCGCGGCCTCCGCCCCCGCGCCGGAAACTCCCATGCGCGTGGCCGCGCCAGAAAATTCCATGCGCGTGGCCGCGCTTCCCGCCGAGCCGCTGCCGGGGGCCGAGGCACCGCGCCTCGCTCCTCCGCCCGTGCCGGCATTGCGGCGCGGCAAGGTGGTCGCCTATCCCGGCGCGCAAAGTGCCGGTACCATCGTGGTCGATACGGCGGCGCGCCTGCTCTACCTCGTGCGCGGCGACGGCACGGCCGTCCGGTACCGGGTGGCGGTCGGGCGCCCCGGCACGACCTGGAAGGGGATGCAGACGATTACTGCCAAGCAGGAATGGCCGCAATGGACGCCGACGCCGGAGATGCGGCGCAGCCGGCCCGGCCTGCCGCGCCACGTCGCCGGCGGCCCGCGCAATCCCCTCGGGGCCCGGGCGCTCTATCTCGGCTCCACGCTCTACCGCATCCACGGCACCACCGACCCGCGCTCGATCGGCCGGGCCGCCTCGGCCGGCTGCTTCCGGATGCTGAACGACGATGTGATCGAGCTCTACCGCTTCGTGCCCGTCGGCACAAAGGTCCAGGTGATCTGAGGGGCGAAGTGGTCTGAGAGCCGGTTTGAACGCGTAGATCTGCTGGAAACTGAGGGCGAATATGAGATTTTCTACCCTTTCACCTGATACTGAGAGCCTGTCTGAGCAGAAATTTATGAAAAATTCATGAGATTATTTGGGAGATATCCTACCCAGTACCTCATCCTGAGGTGCGACTGAAAGGAGCCTCGAAGGAGGGCTCCAGAAGCCTCCGCGATCCCTGGAGCCCTCCTTCGAGGTCAGTCGATCGTCGATCGACTGACACCTCAGGATGAGGTGGGGGGTCGGAAATTCGAACCTTTCTCAAGTCTTCGGTATAAAACCGTGCTCAAGCAGGCTCCGAGGACCGCTCGGACCGACGAGTCGTCGTCCCTGCTGGATCATCCCGCCGGCCGCAACACCGATTTCGGCATCACCCCGTAGGCCTTCTTGAAGGCGCGGCTGAAATGCGAGAAGTCGCTGAAGCCGCATTGCATCACCACCTGCCCGACATTGCGGGCCTGGCCCTCGGCGAGCAGCCGGTGGGCCAGTTCCAGCCGCTGCTGCCACAGCCAGCGGATCGCCGTGGTGCCGTCCGCCGCGAAGGCGCGGCAGAGCGTGCGCAGGGACACGCCGAGGCGGCTCGCCACCGTGGCGAGGTCGAGGTCCGGATCCTCGATATGGGCGATGAGGAAGGTCTTGGCCTGGCGCACCAGGTCCTCGTCGGCGATCCGGCGCCCCGGCGCCGTCAGGCTCGCCTCCAGCGAGGCGGTGAGCAGGTCGAGGAACGAGTTGCCGAGGCGCTGCGAGCAGGTCTCGCTCAGGGGCGATTCGAGTTCGACGATGTCGGTCATGGTGTGGGCGATGGTCGAGGCGAGCGGCTGGCCGGGCCGGACGACCCGGGCCGCCAGATGGGGCAGGTCGGGCAGCCGGGCCGCCATCTGCCGCCGGGCGATCCGGGCGATGATCATCTGGGTGTCCTGCTCGAACTCCCACAGGAAGGGACGCGCCGAATCGTAGATCACCAGGTCGCCGACGGCGGGCAGGGCGCAGCGGTCGTCCTGGACCAGCCGGCCGGTGCCGGTCTTCATCAGCGCCACGAACACGTCGTCGTCCGGCATCCGCCGCAGGCAGGCGGCGTCGCGGCGGCTCGCCATCGGCGAGAACCGGATGTCGCAGAGGTTCACCTTGCCCAACGCGACCTTGCGCAGCCGCGCCGCGAAGGGCCGGTCGGGCACCCTCCGGGTCGTCTCCGACGGGCTCAAATGGGCGGAGATCGCGTCGCGCCAGTAGGAGAAGCGGTACGGTTCGGCGAGGACGTTGGTGTCGAAGGTGGTGATCGCGGCGGGCGGGGAGGCAGGCGTGGCCAACGAGGGGGTGAGCGATGCCATGACGGGTCCCTCCGGCTTCTCGCGGCGCGGTTCCGGGCGGCGTGGCACCCCCGGCCACGCGCCGTGCGTCCGCAACGGTTCAAGCAATGCCGATGCCAGACATGGAATGCCGATGCCGGACTTGGCGAACGCTGACGGTCACAGGCCAAGCGGCATGACCCGCCGGGGCAAGACGGGCACTCGGGTTATGGGAAGGATGCGACCGTAAAAGGCGGGAGGCTACCGATGTCCGCGACCCTGCACGACGAATCCCTGGTCTCCCTCGCCGGGGCGATCCGCCGCCGACAGGTGAGCGCGGTCGAGGTGACGGCGGCGATGCTCGCGCGCATCGGCGCCCTGGACGGCGAGTATCGCAGCTACACCACGGTGACCGCGGACCATGCGCTCGCCGCGGCCGCGCGGGCGGACCGGGAGACGGTGCGCGGCATCAGCCGCGGCCCGCTGCACGGCGTGCCGCTCGGCATCAAGGACCTGTGCGACACCCGATTCGCCGCCACCGGGGCCGGCACGGCGATCCATCGCAGCCGGGTGCCGGCATCCGACGCCACCGTGGTCGAGCGGCTGGAGCGGGGCGGGGCGGTGATTCTCGGCAAGCTCGCGATGACCGAGGGCGCCTATACCAGCCACCATCCGGACAATCCGGGTCCGCTCAACCCGTGGAGCCGGGGCCACTGGGTCGGCTCGTCCTCGACCGGATCCGGCGCGGCCGTCGCGGCGCGGCTGTGCTACGGCGCGCTCGGCTCCGACACCGGCGGCTCGATCCGTTTTCCCTCCGCGACCTGCGGGCTCACCGGCATCAAGCCGAGCTGGGGCCGGGTCAGCCGCCACGGGGTCTTTCCGCTCGCCGCCTCCCTCGACCATGTCGGCCCGATGGCCCGCAGCGCCGCCGACGCGGCGGCGATCCTGGGCGTCATCGCGGGCGCCGACCCGCACGACCCGACGGCGCTGCAGGCGCCGGTGGACGATTACCGGGACGCGACCGGCGGCTCGATCCGCGGCCTCACCGTCGGTATCGACCGGCGCTTCACGACCGAGGGCATCGACCCGGGGGTGATCGCCGCCTTTGCGGGCATCGAGGCGGCGTTGCGCGAGAGCGGCGCGCGGATCCGCGAGGTCGCGATGCCGCCGACCGACGATCTGGTGCGCGGCTGGATCCCGTTCTGCGCGGTCGAGACCGCACTCGCCCATCGGGAGACCTATCCGGCGCGGGCGGCGGAATACGGCCCCGACCTCGCCGGGCTGATCGAGGAGGGACGCGCCGTCACCGGCCAGACGCTCGGCGCGATCTACCACGAGCGCCTCGCCTTTTCGGGCGCCCTGGCGGCCCTGTTCGAGGAGGTCGATTGTCTCCTCGTGCCGACCATGCCGGTTCCGGTGCCGAGCCTTGCCCGGATGGCGGAGTTCGGCCAGGACCCGGAGGTGCTGCTGCGCCTCCTGCGCTTCACCGCGCCGTTCAACTTCTCCGGCAGCCCCACGATCACCCTCCCGGCCGGGATCGACGCGGCAGGACTCCCCCTGAGCGTCCAGCTCGTCGGTCCGCATCTGTCGGAGGCCCTGTTGTGCCGCGCCGGCCACGCGATCCAGCAGGTCACGGACTGGCATGCGCGGCGGCCGGTGGACCTCGCTTGAGAGCGCTCGAGAGTCCCGTTTCTCGCTTGCGGATGCCGGACCGATTCGGTGTATCATCGCGGCTCCGAGACCGTCTCAGCCCGCCAGCGCCCGCGCCGCCCGCTCGGCCACCAGGATCACCGTGGCGTTGAGGTTGGCGGAGATCATTCGCGGAAATACCGAGGCGTCGGCGACGAACAGGCCGTCGAGGCCGTGGACCGCGAAGCTGTGCGGATCGACGACCGCCCCGGGATCGGTGCCCATCCGGCAGGTGCTCGACGGGTGGTAGAGCGAGGCGAGGTGCCCGCGGACGTGGCGGGCCATCGCCTCGTCGCTCACGCATTCGGCAGAGGGGCTCAGCTCGTGGGCGATCACGTCGGCGAGCGGGCCGGTTGCCGCGATCGCCCGGTTGATCCTGACGCCCTCGACCAGGGTGGCGAGGTCGCGGCCGCCCTCGTCGCTCAAGTAGCGCGGGTCGATCGCCGGCGCCATGACCGGGTCGGCCGAGCGCAGGCGGATCGTGCCGCGGCTCTCCGGCCGTTGCAGTACCGCGAACAGGGTGAAGCCGGAATCCGGATAGAGGAAGCGGCCGTAATCGCGGTGCGGTGCGGCGATGCCGTAGAGTTGGAGGTCGGGCTCGATGCCGGGCCGGCTGGCGACGTGGCCGCCGGCCGCGGCCCAGTTCGAGGTCCGCGGGCCGGTGCGGTACGCCTGCCACTCGCCGAAGCTCTCGGCCGCGTCCAGGGCCCCGACGCCGATCGGGCGCTTCGCCGCGAAGGCGAGGGTGATGGCCGGATGGTCCTGCAGCTCCCGGCCGACCCCCGGCAAGTCGTGGACCGGCGCGACGCCCACTTCCCCGAGCGCATCCGCCGGGCCGATGCCTGAGAGCATCAGGAGATGCGGCGAGGCGATGGCGCCAGCCGCCAGCACGACCTGACCGGCGAGCGCCCGCTCGGGCCGGCCGTTGCGCAGGTACTCGACGCCGACCGCGCGCCCGCCCTCGATCACGATGCGGGTGACGAGCACGCCGGTCTCGATGGTGAGGTTTCGCCGCGCCCGCGCCGGATCGAGATAGGCCCGCTTGGTCCCGAAGCGCTCGCCGCCCCTGGTGGTCAGCTGGAAGAAGCCGACGCCCTCCTGGCTTCCGCCGTTGAAATCCGGATTCGCCGGGTGGCCGGCCGCCACGGCCGCGTCGTGCCAGAGGGTCTCGCCCTCGTCGCGATAGGGGCAATCCTCGACCGGCAGCGGACCGCCGGTGCCGTGCAGCGGATGGTTGCCGAAGCGGCGATTGTCCTCGGTGGCCAGGAAATCCGGCAGCACGTCGTGCCAGCTCCAGCCGGGACAGCCCATCGCCTCCCAGCCGTCGTAATCCGAGGGCAGGCCGCGCATGTAGATCATCGCGTTGAGCGAGCCCGAGCCGCCGAGCATCCGGCCGCGGGGCCAGAAGATCCGGCGGTGGCGGCAGCCGGATTGGGGCTCGGTGTGGAAGCTCCAATCGACCGCGGTGTCGAACAGGCCCGGCCAGTCGGACGGGATCACGGCGCCGAGCGGCGGTTCGCCGCCCGCTTCGAGCAGCAGCACCCGACGGGCCGGATCGGCGCTCAGCCGACCCGCCAGGACGCAGCCGGCGCTGTCGGCGCCGACGATCAGGGTGTCGTAGACGCTCGCGTCTCCGATCGCTTTGCCGATCACCTGGCCGATCAGCTGGCCGATCACCTCGCCGATCACCTGGCCGAGATCTCGTCGGCGGTCACGAGGATCACCTCGCCGTCGAGGATCGGTTGCGCGATGGCAAAGAACCGCGCCACCGCGTCCGAGCCGTTGTGCCGGTCCATCGCCGCAGCGGTGGTGAACCGCTCGTAGGTGGTGAAGCGGGTCGGGTCGCCGGCATCCTGCGAGACGAAGAACCCGACCGTGTCGGGCTCGTTCACGGCGACATGCGCCGCCACGTCGAGGAGGGCGGACCGCAAGGTCTCCTCCGCACCCGGCCTGGCGCGGAGGATGGCGCTGATCGTCTTCACCGGCGGATCCTCAGAACGTCTTCCAGTCGCCGGCCGCCTCGAAGGCGGCGGCGGCCTGGTAGATCGCGCTCTCGTTCCAGTCCTTTGCTGTCAGCATCAGGCCGACCGGCAGGCCGTCGACGAGGCCGCAGGGGATCGACATCGAGGGGTTGCCGGTCACGTCCATCGGCGAGGTCGAGGCGACCATCTCGAAGGCCCGCACGATGATCTCCTCCAGCGGCGCCCCCTTCTCCGGCAGCTTGGTGGCGGTGCAGGGCAGGGTCGGGCAGAGCAGCAGGTCGTATGTGGCGAAGGTCCTGGCAAAGTCCTCCCGCACCTTGCGGGCGAGGTTCTGCGCCTTGGCGTAGTAGCGGCCGCGGTAATGGGTCAGGCCCCACTGGCCGATCAGCATCGAGATCTTCAAGGTTTCCGAGAGGTCGTCGGCGCGGTCGCGCCAGGCCGAGTGGGCGTCGAACAGGCCGACATCGTAGGCGCCCTTCCAGTTGAAGCCCATGCCGTTGCCGAGCATCATCTGCTGGGTGAGGCCCTCGAGCCCGATCGGCGTCCAGACCGAGGCCGCCAGGCGGTAGGCCGGCAGCGACACCTCCTCGACCGTGGCGCCCAGGCGCTCGAACCGGGCCGCCGCGGCCCGGACCTTGTCGGCCACCGCCTCCTGCATCCCGGGGGCGGAGAAGCCCTCCGTCAGGAGGCCGATCTTCAGGCCCTTCGCGCCCTTCTTCAGCGCCTCGGTGTAGGGGGCGACCTGCGGCGCGTATTGCCGCGGATCGAGCCCGTCGGGCCCGGCGAGGACCTCGAGCAGCAGGGCGTTGTCGGCGACGCTCGCGGTCATCGGGCCGGTATGGTCGATCGTGGTCTCGATCGGCATCACGCCGGTATAGGGCACGAGGCCGTGGGTCGGCTTCATGCCGTAGATCCCGCAATACGAGGCGGGGATGCGGATCGACCCGCCCTGATCGCCGCCGATCGCCAGATCGACCTCGCCGGCGGCCACCAGGGCGCCGCTGCCGGAGGACGAGCCGCCGGCCGAGTAGCCCATCCGGTGCGGGTTGTGGACCGGCCCCGGATCCGAGGTGTGGCTGCCGCCCGACAGACAGAAGTGCTCGCACACCGCCTTGCCCAGGATGGTGGCGCCGGCATCGAGCATCCGGGTCACGATGGTGGCATCGGACGCGGGCACGAAGCCCTCCAGGGTCGAGGCGCCGTTCATCATCGGCACGCCGGCCAGAGCCACGTTGTCCTTGAGCGCCACGGTCTTAGCCTGGAGCTTGCCGGTATCGGCGCCCTTCACCTCGCTCTTCCAGTACCAGGCGCCGAGCGGGTTCTCGTCCGGGCTCGGGCGGGTGCCCGGGGTGCGGGGATACTTCACCGGCGGGATGTGGTCCGGCAGGGCGTCGACGACGTCGTAGGCGTCGAACGAGGCGTCCATCAGGGCGCGGTAGGCGGCGGCCTCCTCGTGCGACATCGACATGTAGAGGCTGGCGGCGAGCTCGCGGACCTGGGCGGCACTCGGGCGGGTGATGGCCATGGGGCGTCTCCTTGGGTTTGCATGCGAGAGTGGGAATCGAACCGGCTAGAGAATTTTGCGGTGAAACGGGAACTGCTTTATCAAATAAAATTCAAAACAGAACGCTGTTTAGCGCAATAATAACATACGGCAGGAACATGAAATCGCTGAATCGGCTTTCCTCCCCTCAACCTCATCCTGAGGTGCTGCCGCTTGCGGCAGCCTCGAAGGAGGGCTTCAGAAGCCTGTGCGATCTCTGGAGCCCTCCTTCGAGGTCAGTCGATCTTCGATCGACTAACACCTCAGGATGAGGTTGTGAGTGGAAAGAGCTGCCATGCTTGTGAAACGTCCTGTCATGCACAGTGTTGCAACGGGCTCTGATGGCACTCTAAGCCGCCGCCATCCCGATCCGCCCCGCCAGCAGGTCCTCGCGCGCGACCTCGCCGGTGATGCGGCCCTTCTGGATGCCGAGCACCCGGTCGGATAGCGAGGTGATGAAGTCGAGGTTCTGCTCGACGATGATCATCGACAGGTCCCAGCGCTTCTTCAAGGCCAGCAGCGTCTCGATGATCTCCTCGATGATCGAGGGCTGGATGCCTTCCGTCGGCTCGTCGAGGAGCACGAGCTTCGGCCTAGTGCAGAGGCAGCGGGCGAGCGCGAGCAATTGCTGCTCGCCACCCGAGAGGGCGCCGCCGCGCCGGTCGAGCAGGCGGACGAGGCGGGGAAAGTCGGCGAGCACGTCGTCGATGATACGGGGATCTTCCCGGGGCGCGCTGGCGAGCCCCATGCGCAGGTTCTCGCGCACGCTGAGGGTCGAGAAGATCTCGCGGCCCTGCGGCACCAGGCCCATCCCGAGCCGGGCGCGCTGGTGGACCGGGAGCCGCGTGATCTCGGTGCCGGAGAACCGCACCGCGCCGGTATCGGCGGCGAGGTGCCCCATCAGGGTCCGCATCAGCGTGGTCTTGCCCATGCCGTTATGGCCGAGGATGCCGAGATATTCGCCACTCGCCAGGGTGAAATCGACCCCCATCAGGATCGGGACCCGGCCGTAGCTCGCCCGCAGGCCTTCCACATCCAGCAGAGCGCTCATGCCGCCACCTTCTTGCCGAGATAGACGTCGCGGACCCGCCGGTCGGCGAGCACGGCGTCGATCCCGTCCTCCATCATGATCCGGCCCTGGTGGAACACCGTGACCGTGCGGGCGATCATCTTGATGAACGCCATGTCGTGCTCGACCACGACAATCGCCCGGGTCTTGTTGATCTCGCGGATGATCTCGGCGGTGCGGTGGGTCTCCTCGTCGGTCATGCCGGCGGCGGGCTCGTCGAGGAGGATCAGTTCGGGATCGCCTGCCAGCACCGTGCCGATCTCGACCCATTGCCGCTGGCCGTGCGAGAGCTGGCCGACGGTGGCGTCTGCCAGATGCGTCAGCCGGATCTTTTCCAGGATCTCGTCGACCAGCGGCCGGGTGAATTTCGGCGTCGTCTTGCGGCGGGCCGCGAGCCAGATGTTCTCGCGCACCGATACCCCGTTGAAGACGTTCGGCACCTGCGTCTTGATGCCGATGCCGAGCCGGGCGATCTGATGGCTCTGCAGGCCGGTCAGCGGCTTGCCGCGGAACGCGATGGTGCCTGAGGTCGGCGTGAGCTGCCCGGTCAGCATCTTGAAGAACGTGCTCTTGCCGGCGCCGTTCGGGCCGATCAGGCAGCGCAGCTCCATCTCGCCTAAAGTGAAGCTCACGTCGTCGTTGGCGACGACGCCGCCGAAGCGCATCGTCAGGTTCTCGGTCTTCAGGAGGGGGACGAGGGGATCCATCTCATTCGGCTCCCGCGGTCTGGGTACGGGCGGCGGTGGAGACGAGGGGGCGCCGACTGGCCTTGCGGCCGAATCCGGCAAGCGCGTCGCGCAAGGTCGGCACGATGCCCTTCGGCAGCAGCAGCACGAAGCCGACCAGGATGACGCCGAGCACCAGGTTCGAGTTGAAGGCCTGCTGCGAGCCGATCTTCGCGTTGAGGTACTGGATCAGCACGCAGCCGACGACCGGGCCGATCAGGGTACCGAGGCCCCCGACGGTGATCCAGATGATGATCTCGGCCGAGAGCGACAGCGAGAAGATCGTCGGCCCGACGAAGGCGCCCCAGTTGACGTAGAGCGCGCCGGCCAGCCCGGCGACGGCGCCGCCGACCATGAACACGCCGAGCTTGATCAGGCGCGGGTCGTAGCCGAGCAAGGCCGCCCGGGTCTCGTTCTCCCGCACCGCGACGGCGATGCGGCCGAAGGGGCTGGCGAGCAGCAGGCGCATCAGGAGATACACGCCGATCAGCGTGAAGCCGGTGACCAACCACGAGGCTTCGGGGCTGAGCACCGCATCCGGCGTGTAGGGGGCGTTGAAGGTCGGCACCGACGGGATGCCGTTGAAACCGCCGAGCCGTGCCTGGCCGATCGTGTAGGCGTCGCCCGCCGTCGAGTTGACGACGTTGAACAGGATCAGCGTGACGGTGAGCGTGATGACCCCGAGATAGACCTCGCTGATCCGGCCGTAGAACACGAAATAGCCGAGAGCCGCCGCGAACAGGGCCGGGAACAGGATCGCCAGCAGGATCGCGTTGGTCGAATCGCCGAAATTGATCGCCGCGATGGCGTAGGTGTAGCCGCCGAGACCGAAGAACGCGGTCTGGCCGAAGGACAGGATGCCGCCGAAGCCCCAGATGAAGGCGAGGCTGAGCGCCAGCACCCCCATGGCGGCAAACAGCGTCAGCTGCATCAGGGTGAAGAGTTCGAGATAGGTGGGCAGCACGGCCACCAGACCGAGGGCGACGAGGACGGCCAGGGCCTGGAGCCCGAGCGTGAGGCGAGCGGGCATTTAGAGCGTTCCCTTGAAGAAGCGGCCGGAGATGCCCTGCGGCAAGAGCCGGATCAGCAGGATCGCGGAGAGGAACAGGATCACTTCGCCATAGACCGGGGTGGTGAAGTAGGCGCCGAGCTGGTTGACGAGGCCGAACAGGCCGGCGGCCGAGAGCGTGCCCGAGATGATCGCCGCGCCCCCACCCACCACGGTGATGAAGCACTTGGCGACGAAGGCGGTGCCCATCACCGGGGTGATGCCGGAGACCGGTGCCAGGAGTCCGCCGGCGAGCCCCGTGACCGCCGCCCCGATGCCGAAGGTCGCCATGTAGATCTTCGCCGGGTTGACCCCCAGCGTCGCGGCCATGCCGGGATTGAGCATCACCGCCCGGGCGACGAGGCCGAAGCGGGTGAACCGCAGCACGCCGTAGACGAGCGCCATCACCAGGACCGCCATGCCGAGCAGGAAGATCGTGTACCAGCTCGACCGGTAGGCCCCGACCTGGAACCCGCCGAGCGGCGTCGGCACCCCGTTGATGGTGTTGCCGAAGATCGTCGTCACGAGGCCGATCAGGCACAGGCTCAGGCCCCAGGTCGCCAGCATCGAATCGACGAGGCGCCCGTACAGGAACCGGATCAGGCAGCGCTCGATGACGAGCCCGACCAGCCCGACGAAGAGCGGCGCCACCACCAGCATCGCGATCCAGATGTTGAGCCCGGCATTGGCCGAGATCACCGTGGCATAGGCGCCGAGCATCACGAACTCGCCGTGGGCCAGGTTGATGATCTTCATCATCCCGAAGATGATCGCCAGGCCGAGGCAGAGCAGGAACAGGGAGGCGGCCCCGTTCACGACGTCGAGCGCGATGATGAGCGACAGATCCATGGCGTCATCCGGGCGGGGGAGGGGACCGAGCCGGAACTCGGTCGACGGCAATGCTAATTTCCCACCCACGACCTCATCCTGAGGTGCGACTGAAAGAACCTTCGAAGGAGGGCTCCAGATGCCGCTGCGATCCCTGGAATCCTCCTTCGAGGTCAGTCGATCGAAGATCGACTGACACCTCAGGATGAGGTCGCGGGAAGGAGGGAAAGAGGCTCGAATCGACCCTCAGATCGAAATCTCATACTGCTTGTTGTCGCGGGGGTTCTTGACCAGGTTGCACACCGCGGCGGTGTCCTGGGGCTTGGCGTCCGGGTAGGTCTCGCGCACGTCCCATTTCCGGTCCTTGACCGCCGCCAGGTAAGCGTTGCGGGTGACGTGATGGGTGGCATGGTCGATCGTCACCTTGCCGGTCGGCCCGTCGAAGGAAAGTCCCGTCTCCAAGGCCTCCGTCACCGCCATCCGGTCGATCGACTTCGCCGTCTTCACCCCCTCGACCCAGAGATAAAAACCCTCGTAGGTCGCCGCCGCCAATTCGCTGATATAGGGGATGCCGGGCGATTGCTTCTTCAGCTTGGCGACGTAACTCGTGCTCGCCGGGGTCGTCAGTTCCTCGAAATAGCCGTAGGCGCCGAGGATGCCGTCGCTCTCGGCGGCGTTGAGGGTGGTGGGCTCGTTGACGAGGCCGAAGGTGGTCGAGGCGATCGGGATCTGGTCCTTCATCCCGGCCGAGGTCCATTGCCGGTAGAACGCCGTGTGGTTGCCGCCGACCAGCGCCGAGAGCAGCAGGTCGGGCTTCGCCGCCTGGATCTTCGAGATCGTCGGGCCGAAATTCGTCACGTCGAGCGGGAAGAAATCGACCGCGACGGTCTCGCCGCCGTTGTCCTTGACGTATTTCTGCATCCACTTGGCGGTGATCTGGCCGTAATTGTAGTCGGCGGCGATGACATAGACCTTCTTCGCCGGCTTTCCCCCCTTGGTCATCGCGAAAGGAACCAGCTTCTCCACCGTCTGGGCCGGGGTGGTGCCGGTGCAGAAGGTGTTGCGGTCGCAGACCCCGCCCTCGTACAGCACGTTGTAGAAGTACAGCACCTTGAAGCGGTTGAAGGTCGGGCGGATCGCCTCGCGCGAGGCCGAGGTGATGCCGCCATGGATCACCGCCACCTTGTCGCGCACGGCGAGCTGCTGGGCATACTGCGAATACATCTGGATGTTCGACTGGGTGTCGTAATGCACCAGCTGCAGCGGCCGGCCCAGCAGGCCGCCGGCGGCATTCACCTCCTCGATGCCGAGCTTCAGGCTCTCGACCATCGGCGTGCCGGAGGCGGCGAGCGGGCCCGACTGGTCGTGCAGCGAGCCGACCAGGATCGGCGTCTCGGCTTTGGCCGAGCGGAGCAGGGCGGGCATCGCCAGGGTCGAGAGCGGGACGGCGGAGGCGGTGCGGAGAAGGTCGCGACGTGAGAGGGCCATCCGGGTCCGGGCTCCTGGCTGCTTGGGCCGACAACTGCTTGGGCCGACGACCCGAGGTTAGAAGAGGCCGGAGGACCGGCGCTTGCCTGTGCTGACCAAAAAATTGGACTGCCCGTGCCAGGGCGCAGGCCTGCGGCTTTCCGGGGCAAGCCGGACGATCTTCTCCGCGTTTGTGCGATGAGAGAAAATTCTTCCGCTATACACCTATCAGATAGAGGATTTTTCTTATATCCGCGCCGTTCTTGCACCGCGGCAGGACGATGCCCTAAGCGGACACGGATTCTTCCCCAACAACGGCCGGCCATGACCATCACGCGACGCAGCATCCTCGGGGCAGCCCCGGTCCTGGCGGCCTGCGCCCTGAATGGCGGCCGGGCCCTGGCGCAAGGTCGCACCGCCCCGCTCCGGGTCGGCGTGATCCCGATCCTCGCCGCCGCGCCGATCTACATCGCCGAGAAGGAAGGCTGGCTGAAGCAGGCCGGGCTGTCGCTCGCGATCACCACCTTCGAGTCCGGCCCGAACATGATCCAGGCGCTCGCCTCGGGGACCCTCGACGTCTATGTCGCCGGCGTCGCGCCGCTCGGCGTCGCGCGCTCCAAGGGCATCGACGTGAAGGTGGTGGCCGCCACCTCGGTCGAGGAGAACGTCGTCGTCGCCGGTCCCAAGCTCGCCCGCTTCGCCGAGAAGGGCGTCGCCCCGGCCGAGGTGTTCAAGCGCTACCGGGACTCCGCCGGTACCCCGGCGCGGCTCGCGACCCAGCCCCTCGGCTCGGTGCCCAACACCACCCTGCAGCACTGGCTGTGGGAGGTGGCGAAGGTCGATCCGAAGGACGTGACGATCGTCTCGATGGGGATCGACGCGACCCAGCAGGCGATCCTCGCCGGCGCGGTCGAGGGCGGCATCCTGCGCGAGCCCGCGGTCTCGATCGTCACCGGCCGCAACCCGGCGATCCGCCTGATGGCGCTCGGCGGTGAGATGTTCCCGAGCCAGCCCGGCACCGTCGTCGCCGTCACCCGCGCGCTCCTCGATCGCGAGCCCGACGCCGTGCAGGCTATCGTGACCGGCATCGTCCGGGCCGTCGACCTGATCGGCCGCGAGCCGGACCGCGTCGCGCCGATCGTCGAGGGCGCGCTCGGCAAGGGCCTCGTCGACACCGCCACGATCCGCCGGGCCCTCGCCTCGCCGGCGACGCGCTTCACCGCCGATCCCCGCCCGATCGTGGAGCCGACGGCGGCGATGCAGCGCTATCAGGTCAAGATCGGCGCGCTCGACCGCGAGGTCCCCCTCGACGGGCTGTTCGAGCCGCGCTTCTACGAGCGCGCGGTCGCGGGCAAGTAAAGAACAACCGATGCGATCCCGCCCCGCGGCGGCCCTGCTCCCGCTCGTGGGACTCGCCGCCTTCTTCGCCCTGTGGGAGGCCGTGCCCCGGCTCGGCCTCGTCAACCCGGCCTTCCTCCCGCCGCCCTCGGTGCTGCCGGAGGCCTTCTTGCGCGAGTTGCGCTCCGGCCAGTGGCTGGCGGCGGTGACCGGAAGCCTCGGACACTACCTCGCGGGCCTCGCCCTCGGCGTCGGCCTCGGCATCGCCGCCGGCACGCTCACGGGGATGTCGCGCACCGCGGAAGGGCTGACCGCCTGGGTGGTGCGGGTCTTACGCCCGGTGCCGGGCCTCGCCTGGGTGCCGTTCGCGATCATCTGGTTCGGGGTCAGCCCGGAGGCGGCCCTGTTCATCGTCGCGATCGGGGTGTTCTGGATCGTCTATTTCGCGGCCCACGGGGCGATCCGCGGCGTCGACCGCGACCTGATCGAGCTCGCCGCCGCCTTCGGCTTCCGCTCCGCCCCCGAGCGGCTGGTCACGGTGGTGTGGCCGGCGGCGATGCCCGGCATCCTCGTCGGCGTGCGCACCGCCATCGGGCAGGCCTGGATGGCGGTGGTGGCCGCCGAAATCTTCGGCGTCGCGGGCCTCGGCCAGCGGATGATGCAGGCCTCGACCCTGCTCGCGACCGACATCGTCGTCGTCTACATGCTCACCATGGCGCTGCTCTACGGCGTGTTCGATGCCGGCTTCACCGCCCTCCAACGCTGGATTCTCAGATGGCGGGCCTGATCGCGATCCAGGGCCTCGCCCTAACCTTCACCCGCGACGGCACCCGCACCACGGTGCTGTCGGATCTCGACCTCGACATCGAACCCGGCGAGTTCCTGGCGATCGTCGGCGCCTCCGGCGTCGGCAAGTCGACGCTGCTCCGCGTCATCGCCGACCTGGTCAACCCAAGCGCCGGCACCGTCTCGGTGAGCGAGCCGGAAGCAGGCCGCCGGGCGGTCGCCCTGGTGTTCCAGGATTCGCGCCTGCTGCCCTGGCGCCGCGTCCTCGACAACGTCGCCTTCGGGCTCGAGAAGCTGCGGTTGCCCCGGGCCGAGCGGCGCCGGCGGGCGCAAGCCGCCCTCGACCGGGTGGGCCTCGGTGCACTGGCCGGGCGCTGGCCGTTCCAGCTCTCCGGCGGCCAGCGCCAGCGGGTGTCGCTCGCCCGCGCGCTCGCGGTCGAGCCGCACGTGCTGCTGATGGACGAGCCGTTCTCGGCCCTCGACGCGCTCACTCGCGAAAACCTCCAGGACGAGCTCGCCCGGCTCTGCCGCGCCTCGGGCCAGACGGTCCTGTTCGTCACCCACGACATCGAGGAAGCGGTCTACCTCGCCGACCGGGTCGTGGTGCTGGCGGGGGCACCCGGGCGCATCGTCGCCGCCCACCGGATCGCGACGGCCCAGCCGCGCGACCGGGCGGCGCCGGAGCTGAAGGCGATGACGCAGGTGATCCGGGAGGAGTTGCTGGGGGCAGCCGGGGGATAGGGGTCGAATCCGCATGGCGTCCCTCGATGACGTCGGCGCGCGCGTCCCGCGGATGACCGCTCCCGACCCGATCGCGAAAAAGGCCCCGGCAAGGCTGCCGCCGCCCACGCCCCGCAACGCTGCGGTGCCAGGTCTTGGTGTCAAATCAAGTCTTGGTGCCAAGTCGGGTCTTGGTGCCAAGTCGGGTCTTGGTGCCAAGTCTTGCCAACGGTCGGCGAGGCCGACCGTTGGCTCCATGCTCGCGCCGTCATCGATCCCGTGCCCGAGCGTCGCTCCGGCACGATTCCGGATGTCGAGCGACATCCGGAGACCGGCGATCGGGTCTTCGGTTCAGACGAAGACGAAGTTGTCCTGGCTGAAGTTCTTGCCCGCGAGGTCCGACAGGGACGAGACGTCGCTGAAGCGGGCGATCGAAGCCGCTTCGTTCACATCCTGCACGTAGAGCAGATTGCCCGTCCCGACCGTCGTGTCGAAGTAGAGGATCAAGTCGCCGGTCTGCTCACCGGTGACCGCGGCCGCCGCGGCGGCGGCGGATGCGAAGCCCTGGTCGGTCAGAACCAGCACGCTCTCGCCTGTCGCTCCTGCCGCGGCGCCGGCGTAGAAGCTGTCGACCCGCGTGGAGGGGCCGCCCGACGCCTTGTTGACGAAGTTCGCTCCGGACTGATCGGCGCCGAGTCCCGCGGCATCGAAGTTCAGGCGGTCGTCCGATGCCTGGAAATCGGCGATCACGGTGTAGCCCGGCAGGAGCGCGCCACCGCCGAGCGCCAGCGGGTTGGCGAACTTGAACTCGAAGATGTCGCGCCCGCTGCCTCCGGTCAGGGTGTCGAACCCGTCGCCCTGATAGAGGATGTCGTCCCCGTCACCGCCGCCGAGACTGTCGTCGGCAAAGTCGCCACGCAGAGCCATGCGTCCGTCGTCGCCGTAGAGGATGTCGTTGCCGTCTCCCCCGTCGAGACGATCGGCACCGGCCCCGCCGATGAGGGTGTCGTTGTCCTGCTCGCCGAGCAGCAGATCGTCGCCCGCATTGCCGAACAGCAGATCGGAACCGAAGAAGCCGGTCACCGTGTCCGCACCGTCGCCGCCCGACACGACATCGTCGTCGACATCGCCGTAGAGCAGGTCGTTGCCCGCACCGCCATCCAGCGTGTCGCGTCCGGCAAATCCGTGGAGGACGTCGTCGCCGTCGCCGCCGAGGCCCAGATCGGCACCGTCGCCGCCGTCGAGGTAATCGTTGCCCTGGCCGCCGAACAGCACGTCGTCGCCGTCGCCACCCTCCACGATGTCGTTGCCGTCCCCTCCGTCGAGCCAATCGGCATCCTGCTCGCCGCTGACGAGGTCGTTGCCCTCGCCTCCGCGCAGGGTGTCGCGGCCGAAGAAGCCCCGCAGGGTATCGTCGCCCGACCCGCCGTCGACGACGTCGTTGCCGACGTCACCGAAGAGGATGTCTCCTCCCGCGAGCCCGAAGATCGTATCGTCGCCGCCGAATCCGTGAATGAAGTCGTCGAATTCTCCGCCGGTGAGCGAACTCGACGCGTCGGTATCGAGAATCGTCAGCGGCCGGTCGGTGTCGTCGTCCAGAATCGTCAGCACGGCGCTGCCGACGCCGATCGTCGACGGCTGGTTGACCGACACGATGCGCAGGCCGAAGGTTTCGTCGGCCTCGACCAGGCGGTCTCCCTGCACGGAGACCGTGACGGTCCGGGATGTCTCGCCGTCGGCGAAGCTGACTGAGACCGGGATGCCGGCGACATCCTCGGCATCGGCCGTGCCGAAGGCCGCGAGCGTGACGGTGGCGGCGCCGGAAGCGACGTCGCGCGAGACGGTGAACGAGACGTCGCGGGCTCCCGCGTCGCCCTCGGCCACCGATGCATCGCCGAGGCCGATCGAATAGATGGGGGCGGCGAGCACCTTCAGCAGCGTCTCGACCACCGTCGAGGCGTTCGAGGCCGTGAAGACGGCGCCGCCGGATTCCGCCGCGATCGTCCCGAAGGCGGCTGCCGTGCTCGGCTCGCTCCCGATGACGACGGTGTAGATCTGAACCGGCACGACGCCGCTCGATGCCTCCGTTGATGGATCCGCGACGGAGAAGCTGGTCACGAACAGACCGGGCGCCATCGACCGGGTCACCGGTGAGGTGGGCACGTCCACGTTGAGGTTGCGAGCCAGGCGATAAACCTGGGCGGCCAGATCGACGTCCTTCGGAGGCGCATCGCCGAACAGGATGATCCGGCGCGCCGCCGCATCCGTGCGCCAGGTGCCGGCGCGTCCGTCGAGCGCGCGCAGCAGCCCGGCATTGACGGCCTCCGGAAAATCGCCGCCGCCACCGACGCTGATGCGGTTGATCGCGGCGATCGCCGCGCTCTTGCGGTCGTCCGGGTCGGGCTGCTCGGTGAACCGCAGAAAGGTCTCGGTCGCCGGATCGTTGTAGCCGACGACGGCGACCCGCGAGTTCAGCAGCCCGCGGCCGGGATCGAAGATGCCGTTGAGGATGGCCGCCGACTGCGCTTTGACCGCGTCGATGTCGTCGAACATGCTGCCCGTCGTGTCGATCACGAAGGCGACGTCCTGGCCGGGCCGGAGATTGACGGTCAGGTCGGAGAAGCGCGCGAACTCGACGTCCTTGAGAGTATCGACGCCATCCCTGCCGGTTTTGGAGTCGGAAATCACGACCGATCCGTCGGTCATGTATTCGATGTCATAATCGCTATAGGCGCCTGCATATAGGGAGGTGTCGCTCCCAGATCCGCCCTCGATGGTATCGTCTCCTTCTCCGCCGACGATCAGATCGTTTCCTCCGCCGCCCCGGAGCTTGTCGGAACCCGAAAATCCTTCGATGGAATCATTGCCTGTGCCGGCCAAGATATCATCAGAGGCGACCTCGCGGCCAATATAATAAGTTGCTTGGTTATGGTGACTCGAAGAAACTGATGCGAAATCTGTGACGGGCCCATCCGTATCGACAAAGACGACGTTCGAATCGGGGGTCATCTCGGAGAAGAATTTTGATTTTATGATAATTTCAAGTGCATCTACGTAATTGTTTTTATCGTGCGGCTCTGTGCGGGGAAATCCTGGGAAAGAATACGTATCGTCATACCATAACGTATTATCAGCAGTCGATGAAAATTCGTTACTGGATAAGGGGCTGCTCAACCGCGGCAATATCTTGTATACGATGTCATTTTCAAATCCAATATTCAATATATTTTGACTGTCTGCAACCTTTGGGGTCGCAAATGTGATGTAGTCCGCCGCACTAAATGCGCCGCCATACCTATCGAATGATACATCTCTTAGGATATTTGCAGCGGCCGCGCCAAGACTGTGACCGGTAACAAATAGATGGTTAAATCCAGCCGTTGTGGCATAAGAAGAAACCGCATCTAAAAACGAATTATAGGCATTTATATAATTATTATTTCCAATGATATCTAAATATGTGACTGCATCAAATTTTTCGTCTGTTCCTCTAAAAGAAATTGTTAAATTGTCTCCTTTTTTAAAGACAGCGGCCGCTGGAAGTCCTAAAAATCCCAGGCCGGCCTCAAAATAATCACCAAAAGACCCGCTTAATACACCGGAAACAAAACCAACATCGCTTCCCCTTACGCGCGTCCATTTCTCACCTGGCTCACCTCCATCTGTATATGCAGATCTCGCCAGTTTTGCCATCTCAGCGATTGTCTTAGGGTCTGCCGACAATCCCCCAAAATAGGGCATTTTTCTCTCCCTTGATGCTGAATTGGTCGCTTGTGTGAAATTTTGTCACGATACTGTTTCTGGATATCAGCGGAGGAGCTCACTTGCAAGTCCAGGCGAGAATGCTGGCAAGTTGCACCAATAATGACGACCAAAACATATGCATTGTTATCGTCGAGACTTTTCAAAGAACATTCAAATTTTCTAACTAAATTTGAAATAAAAATTTAAAGACGCGCTTATAAGATACATGTAACAATTTATTTTAGATTTTTAATAGTAAAAAATAACATACACTTGTAACGCTTTCGGTTATTGCGGCGCCTACGAAAGACGCAAGGGCATGAGATTCGCCATCGGTATGCCTTTCGCTTTCAGGCAGTGGAACCGACACACGGGTTGCCGACATTTAGGCCTCTGAGGGGCGCGGCTACCGCTCGTTCGACTCACGTCGACTCACCGCCGCAACCGGTTCCCCAGCACGAACCCGAACAGCCCCATCAGCACGATCCCAGTCCCGCCCTGCACCCCGACGAGCAGGTTGGTGACCCGGCCGACCGGCTTGATGCCGATCTCCGGCGGGTTCGCCGTCATCATGTTGAGGGCGCTGTAGCTCATGAGATCCAGGAGGTTGTAGGTCGCCGCCGTACCGCCCTCCGGGATCAGCCCGCCGGTGAGGCCGTAGAGCCCGCCGAAGACCGCGATCAGGATCGCGAAGGCGCGGAACAGCCGCGACAGGCTCTCGCCGTAATCGCACAGCCACTCGACGAAATGGTCGGCGAGCCAGCGATAGCCGTGGCGAAGGAATCCCTTGCGGTCGCGGGCGGCCTGAGCGGCGCGAAACAGCGCACCGGCATGGAGGCGGCCCATGCGGCGACGGCGACGATAGGCCCAGCCGGCCTCGTCGTGGCTGCCGATGCTCTGAAAATTCTGCTCGAGGGCGAGATAGCTCGCCTTCGCCGCCTCGTACTCGCCGGCCAGCTCCTCGCCCACCGCCTCGCCGATCTGGGCGGCGCGAAAGCGGGTGCCGTTGAGCCAGGCGCCGGCGAAGCGCGCATGGCGAAGACTGCAGGAGGAGAGATCGAGCCGTACCAGGGTCGCGGCGGAGAGATCCGCACCCGAGAGATCGGCCCCGTCGAGCTTGGCGCCGGTGAGCACGGCGCTGCGCAGGCGCGAGCCGGTGAGCCGCGCCTTGGTCAGGCTCGCTCCCTCGAAATCGGCGTGCGTCAGGTTGGTATCCGTCAGGTTCACCTCGTCGAGGCGCGCCCCGCGGAACTTGGTGTAATCGGCATCGGCGCCGGTGAAGTCGGCGCCCCACAGGTCGGCGCCGGAAAAATCCGCGCCGTCGAGGAGGCTGCGGGGTAGGCGCGCGAAGCGTAAGGCGGCATCGCGAAAACTCGCATCTTCCAGCATCGCCTCGGTGAAATCGGCCTGGCCGCCGGCCACCCCATTGAAGCGGGCGCCGCTGAGATCGGCCTTGCCGAAATCCGCCTCTTCGATCAGCGCGCCGGAAAAGTCCGCCGAGCGGGCGAGCGCGCCCGAGAGCCGCGCCCGCTTCAGGGTGGCGCCGGTGAGGTCGGCCTGTTCGAGGTCGCTGCCCGGGATCTCGGCGCGAGCGAGGTTCAGGCCCCGGCGCTCCGCATCCCACCAGCCCGAGCCGTCGGCGAGCGGCGCGAGACGGTCGCGGCTCAGGTCGGCGTCGCGCAGGTCGAGGGGGCGGCCGTCCCGGCAAAAGGGGCGGCCGTCCTGGCTCGCGATCTCGGCGAGGAGCGCGTCGGTGCGCGGGTCGAGCGGGGGAATCGGCCGGGTCTCCACTCTCACATTTCCTGGTGCAGGCGGATCCGCGCCTTGAACGCCGCCCGGATATGGGTCCGCGCCGCCGCCTCGGCACCGTCGCCGTCATGGGCGCGGATCCGCGCCACGATCGCCGCATGCTCGTCGATCACGGCCGCAGCCCGCTCTCCTTGCGCAAGGGTCGTGCCGGAGAGGAGCACGAGGGAGAGCCGCATCGTCTCCAGCGTGCCCTGCAGGAAGCGGTTATGGGCGCAGGCGTGGATCTGGCGGTGGAACAGGCGGTTGGTGCGTGCCAGCGCCGCCGCATCGCCGAGAAGGCCCCGGTCGCGCTCGACCATCTCCTCCAGGATCTCGACCTCGATCGCGCTGGCATGGATGGCGGCGAGCCGCGCCGCCGTGCCCTCCAGCACCTCGCGCAGGTCGTAGAGCTCGGTCACTTGCGCGTAGTCGAGCCGTGCCACGCTGGCGCCGCGATGCGGCTCGTGCCGCACCAGCCCCTGCGCCTCCAGCCGCGCCAGGGCCTCGCGCACCGGCGTGCGGCTGATCGCGAAGCGCTCGGCCAGCTCCGCCTCGCGCAGGCGGCTCCCGGGGGGCAGCTCGCCCTCCTCGATGGCGCCGAGCAGGCGGTCAAAGGCGCCTTGGGCCCCGCGCGGCCCGCCCGATCCCCGCTCCGTCATTCCACCCCGTCCTCGACCTCGCCCGGGATGTGCGCGAGGGCGCTCGCCGCGACAAGCCGGCAATCTTGCATACAGTCGCATACAATAGCATAACGGATGCAGGAAGAACGCCATGAACACCGGAAGGGACTTCGTCGTCGTCGGCTCCGGCAATGCCGCGATGAGCGCAGCCATCGCCGGGCGCGAGCAGGGACGCAGCGTCCTGGTGATCGAGAAGGCCGGGCGGGACCTCGCCGGCGGCAACACCGCCTACACGGCGGGCGCGATGCGCTTCGTCTATGACGGCGCCGAGGATCGGCTGCCGCGTCTCGGAGGCCCGGACGACCTGCGCTTGAGTCGCACCGATTTCGGCGCCTATCCGGCCGAGCGATTCGCCGCCGATCTCCTGGGCTTCAACGACGGCCGCCCCCGGAGCCGCGAGCAGCAGGCGCTGATCGCCGAGAGCGACGACGCCGTGCGCCGGCTCGCCTCGCGGGGGGTGAAGTTCGAGCCGATCTATGCCCGCCAGTCCTTCGAGAAGGACGGGCGCCACGTGTGCCGGGGCGGGCTGACCCTCGCGACCCGCGGAGGGGGCCACGGGCTCGCCGAATCCGGGCGCGCCGCCTTTCGAGGCGTCCCCGGCCTCCATGCCTGCGGCGAGATGGTCGGCGGCGTGTTCTTAACCGGCCATCCAGGCGGCTCGGGCCTCACCTCCGGCGTGGTGTTCGGGCGGCGGGCCGGGAAGGGGGCGGCGCGGGTGGGGTGAACGAGCGCTGGAGCCTTGCCCGACGGCACCGCCACGATGAATGACAGCGAGGTGCGTCCGCCAAGATCGGATTGTCCACTCGCGACCTCATCCTGAGGTGCCGCAGCGTAGCGAAGGCCTCGAAGGAGGGCTCCAGAGAGCCCTGAGACTTCTGGAGCCCTCCTTCGAGGCTCGCTTCGCTCACACCTCAGGATGAGGTCGAGGGTGGGAAGAGTCGGAGCCGGCCGGGAACGGGTCCCGCCATGGACCGTGTTGCAACGCCACCGGTCGGCGCTGCCGGTTTCGTCCTCCGGCGGCGCGGCGCTCTTATATCAACGATCGTTGAAAACGACCGTTGGTTCCGTTCTCGAATTTTCGCCAAGACTTTGGTTTGGTGTCGAAAATCCGAGATGGGTCAACGGTCCCGTCGATCTCGGGCTTGCCCGAGACCGAATCGATGCGTCAGCATCCTGGGCCGTCGGTATTACGCCTCGTCGAGTTCGAGCGCTCGGATCACCTCCGCCACCCGCCCCCGCGCCTCGTCGCCGAGCGGCAGGATCGGCCGCGGCGGCACGGACTGGGTCAGGCCGAGGAGGTCGGCGCAGGCATACATGACCCGCAGGCTCGAATACTGCCGGAACAGAGCCCAGAGCGGTTCGAGCCGGGCATCGAGCCGGCGCGCCTCGGCGACGTCCCCCCGCCGCACGGCCCGGACGATCGCGACGGCGGCTTCCGGGAACATCCCGGCCACCACGCTGTACCAGGCCTCCGCACCGGCGATCAGCGCCTCGGTCGCGGTCCAGTCGCCGCTATAGCCCAGCGAGAAGCCCGGCGGCACTGCCGCGCGCAACGCCGCGAGGTGACCCGCCACCGCCTGCGGCTCCTGCCCCGGGCTCTTCACCGCGACGATTCCGGGCACCCGGCTCAGGCGGCCGATCAGCTCCGGGCCGAACCGGAAATGGGTGGTCGAGGGATTGTCGTAGAGGCAGAGCGGCAGGCCGCTCTCCTGCGCCACCGTCGCGACATGCGCGAACACCTCGTCGTCGGTGAGCGGCGTGTAGGAGACCGCCGCGAGGAGGCCGGCCGCGGCCCCGGCCGCCCGGGCATCCTGGGCCAGCCGCAAAGCCTCGTCGGTCCGCAGCGCGCCGATTCCGGCCATCACCGGCACGCGGCCGGCCGCCTCGTCGAGCGCCGCCTCGAGCGCCCGGCGGCGCTCCTCTCGCGTGAGGTAGGGATAGGAGCCGGTGCTGCCGAGAAGGCCGATCGAATCGACCCCGCCTTCGCACAGCCGGGCGACGAGCCGGCGCAGGGCCGGGCCGTCGACGCGGCCCTCGGCATCGGCCGGCGTGATCGGAAAGGCGGAGAGTCCGGTCAGATGCATGGACGTCGTCCCTGGTTCGAGCGGGCGTCAGGCGGCGGGCCGCCGCGCGAGGGCGAGGCCGACCCCCAAGGCGATCATCGCGGCGCCCGAGGCCTCGCGCAGGCGGCGGACCGATGCGGGACCGGGCGTGACGGCGAGCACGAGGGCCGCCGCGCAGAAGAGGGCGAAGGAGGTCGGATCGGGCATGACCGTCTCGGACAGACTGGGCGCCGGCTGGCACCCGGCAACGGGGCCAATAGCGGCGATCCGGCGGGTCTCCCACGGCCAGTTCCGTGCGATCGCGCTGGTCCAGTTGACGGGAACGGCGAGCGCCCGGCGAAAGCCGTCTCGTGTGACGCCCGAGGCCGCCGGCCTCAGCGGCGCCGCGGGCCCTGGACGAGCCGATCATGCAACCCGGCCGGCGCCCATGCGATACGGCATTTTTACCGCATCGAAATTTTCGAACCATATTCTTTTATCTGAAATAATATGAATCATTCGCTCATATTCTATTTATAATCGTAAAATTCGGACCTTTCACTGCCGACGACTCCCTCGAGATCGGCGCAGATTCTATCGCTGTCGAATCTCCTATCGTCATAGCGTGGACGGCGTCGATCGTGTAGACGATGGCCGCACCTCGATACGACCGATCTCGCTCATGGCGGACGATCCGCTCTGCGCTCTATTCTGCGGGAGACTCACTCATGAAGCCCCTCTGCTTCGTCCTGATGCCGTTCGGGACCAAGAAGGACGAGTCCGGCCGCATGATCGACTTCAATGCGATCTACAATCGTATCATCCATCCGGCGGTGATCGCGGCCGGGCTCGACGTCATTCGCGCGGACGAGGAGCATGTCGGCGGCTCGATCCACAAGACCATGTTCGAGCGGTTGATGCTGTGCGAATATGCCATCGCCGACCTGACCACGGCCAATCCCAACGTGTATTACGAGCTCGGCGTGCGCCACGCGCTGCGCCCGCGCTCGACCGTGATCCTGTTTGCCGAGGGGACCAAGCTGCCCTTCGACGTCAGTCCGGTGCGGGGGCTCCCCTACCGTATCGACAAGGGCGTACCGACGGATCCGCGCGCCTGTGCCGAGGCGATCACGCGACGGCTCGTCGTCTTGCGCGACGAGCAGGGCGACGACAGCCCGGTTTTTCAGCTCATCAAGGACATGTTGCCGAACCGCGCGGTCGATCACGAGAAGAGCGACCTGTTCCGCCTCTTCCGCCGGAGCGCCGAGACCGCGCACCGCATCACGGACAGGCTGGCGCAAGCCCGCCTCGCCGGCAAGCAGGCCGTGCTGGACGCCGCGGAGGATCAGGTCTTCGCGGATGTCTCGGTCCTGGAGACCGGCGTGGTGCTCGATCTCTACCTGTCGTTCCGCGACGTGGGGGCGTTCGCCGAGATGGTGTCGCTCTACGAAAAAATGGCCCGCCCGCTCCAGGGCACGCGGCTCGTGCAGGAGCAGTTCGGCTTCGCGCTCAACCGGCTCGGCCGGCACGAGAAGGCGGAGGCGGTGCTGAAGGGCGTGATCGCGCAATACGGGCCGAGCAGCGAGACCAACGGTCTCCTGGGCCGCATCTACAAGGACCGCTGGGAGACCGCCACGAAGGCCGGCAACCGGCCTCTCGCCGACGGTGCGCACCGGCAGGCGGTCGCCACCTACCTCGCCGGCTTCGAGGCCGACTGGCGCGACGCCTTTCCGGGCGTCAACGCGGTGACGATGATGGAAGTCGGGGAGGAGGCGGACCCGCGCCAGGACGTGATTGTCCCGGTCGTGCGCTACTCGGCGTCGCGGAAGGCGGCCGGTGCCTCCGCCGATTACTGGGACCACGCCACGCTGCTGGAGATCGCGGTGCTGGCCCGCGACCGCAAGGCGGCCGGGGCCGCGCTCGCCGACGCGCTGGCCTTCGCCAAGCCGGACGCCCCCTGGGAGCGGGAGACGACGGCCCGCAACCTGCGGCTGATCCGAGAGACGCGGGAGAGACGGGGCGAGGAGGTGGAGTGGATCGCCGAGATCGTGGCGGCCTTGGCGCCCTGAGCCCCCGGGCCGGCTTTGCCGAACTGCGATTCCCCTCGCCGCTGCCCCGCCGTCGCGCGGGGCCCGCGGAGCTGGGCCGCACTCGCGAACGTGGCCGCCGGTCTTGCGGCGAAAGAATTCGCGACGCGGCACAATCGAAGATCCGGGGCGGCACCCGATCGCAAGGCGATCGGGCGCCGCTCTCGCGCTCACTGCCAGAGCTTCGTGATGACGAACGACCAGAACGTCTGGATCTGACCCCAGGCGCTCCCCGATGGCGGCTTGAGGCCGTAGGCGAGCACGGCAAACCCGACCGTGCCGGCCACCAGGACGAATCCCATGAGCGCCACCCGCGACGGGACGACCGCCATGGCGTCGCCGAGCCAGTGCTGCAGGCCGGGCGGCGCCCCGCCCCGCCGCCGGATCGCGGTCGCGACGACGTAGTCCAGGCGACAATAGAGTGCCGCACCCACGCGCACGATGACGTAGAGATAGACGGCCAGCAGGATCGAGAAGACGACCGCCTGGGCGATGAGCGGCGCTGATCGGCTCACGCCGCGTATCAGATCGGCGATTCCGAACGGCGCGACGACCGACAGCATGGCCCCGCACCCGTCACGACTTCGCGGGCGCGGCGCCGGAGGCCGGCGGCAGGGCGAGGGAGCCCGGCGGGCGCAGGGCCCCGATCGCCGCCTCGATGAGACCGCCGTAACGCTCGTGCAGGTCGTGCGGCTCGATCACCTTGATGTCGATCAGCAATTTCAGGAAATCGATCTGGCGCTGCCGGTCGCCGGCAAACTGCTCGAGCTTCATGTTGAGCGCGGCGCGGAAGTTCTCGTCCTTGGTCACCAGCGTCTGGGCCAGAAGCTCGTCGGGCGAGTCGAGCAGGCGCACGATCTCCTCGCGGCGGGCCTTGTTGATCCGGGCCTCGGCGGCGTCGGCCTCGCGGACGAGGGTTTCCTCCGCGATCCGGCGCAGGAGGGTCATCGCGTTGGCGTCGGGCCGGACGTCGGCCGTCGCGTCGATGACGCCGATGGCGGGATCGACGGCGAGCGCGCGCAGATCGGTCTCGATCGCGCGCTTGGCCTCGGCTGCGTGGCTCACGTCGGCCCGCAAGGCCCGATCCTCGGCGATGCGCCGGACGCGCTGGGCGAGGAAGCGCGCCGGATCGCCGAGGCCTTCGCTGACGGCCCGGGCCGGATCGACGATCTTCACGGTGAGCTGCACCGCGACGTCGAAGTCGATGCCGGCCCGGACGGAGGCGCAGCGGACCTTCGGCAGGTCGACGGCCTGAGGCCGGACGTCGACGTGGTAGTAGCTGGAATAGCCGCCGAACATGCGCTCGCCCCAGGTCAGGCGTGCACCGCCCGTGAGGGCCACGATGCCCTTGGCGCCGGCCGCCACCACGACGAAACCCGGTTTGTGCGCCGGCATGTCCGGCGTCGGCCCCTCGATCAGCATCATGGATTGCGCACCCTTCAAGAGATGGTCGATAGGATGCCGGCCCGTCCGCGACCGGCCTCGCGGAGGATGGATCAGGAACTGGCGCCGCCGCCGGGCGACGCGGCATCCGGTTTGCCGATTCTATTCGCGAGACTCGCGATGACCTGTTCCGCCAGTTGTGGATACCGCACCTGGATCTCGTGGGCTTCGATGATGCCTTTCTCCATGGCGAAGGTGAGCATCTTGATCTGCTCGTCGCGCGTCCTCGCCGCGTCGGCGACCATGTCGAGATAGACCGCCCGATAGGTCTCGTCCTTCGTGGCGATCCAGGCCGCCAGGACTTCGCGGGGCGAGCGGAGCGTGTCGAGCACGCCGTCCCGCCTCGCCCGTCCGACGCGCGTCTCCGCACCGATCGCCTGGATGTGCAGGTCGGCCTCGCTCGACCGGCGCATGAGGTCCAGGGCCTTCTCGTCCGAGACGACGCGGCACGAGATGCTCGAGACGGAAACGATCCCGTCGGTCATGCCGTGGGCGAGGGCGCCCCGCAGCCTGTCGCGCACTTTGTCCATCTCCCAGGCGGGGATGGCGGCGGCGATGTCCCGCACCGCCCTGATCAGGGAGGCGGCGTGGTATCCGACGATGTCGCGGATGCCGTTGCGGACCACGGCGGCCGCGTCCTCGACCCGCGCCTCGAAGGACAGCGTCACCCTGAAGGATATGCCCGGGCTCGCCGAATCCACCTCCCACGTCAGTTCGGCCGCCTTCCGGCCGACATCGACCAGGAAGTACCGCTCGCCGCCGCCGAGCAGCCGTGTGCCGAGCGACGATTGCCGGAACGCCGATGCGACCTGCTGGCCGCCCGCCCTGGCCGCCCCGGCGCCGACTTCGGCCGCCTTGCGCATGAACGGCGTGAGCGTGGCCACGACGCGGTTCTCGGCATTGAACACCGACTCGCGCGGCGCGGCCGTCGTCGCGGTCGGGGGCTGCTGCGGCGCCGGGCGGGCGGCCCCGAGCACGCGGGCGCGGGCGCCGTCATAGGCCACGATGACGGTGCCCGGCCGGATGGCCGGCTTCGCGTCGCCGTCGGCGACGATCGGATCGAAGGCAGAGATCATGCGTCGTCAACCGGCGTTGCGGACAGGTCGAGGGAAGGTTCCGCCAGCCGGGTCCGCGTGTAGCGGCGGCGCAGCGTATGGACGAGCCGGTCGCGGTCCCGGTCGGTCGTGCAGGCCACGTAGATCGCGCGGGCCAGCGTGAGGAGCGGGTCCGGGCCGTCCGCTTCGGCGCCCTCCTCCTGCCAGTTCTTCAAGGTGGCCTGTGCCGATTCGCGCGGGCTGAAGGCATCGCTGCCGCCATCGCGCAGGGCCGCCTCGAACACCGCCGCGGTGGCGTTGCGCGTGTCCTCGCGCTCCATCAGAGCCTGGAGGGACAGCAGGCCGTCGACCGTCGCGGGCGCCGTCAGCGGAAGCAACTCCATGAGGTTCAGGAACAGATAGATCGGAAGCCGCTGGGGCGTGCCGTCGTCGGGACGGCATGCCCAGTCCGCCAGCTGGCCGATGAGCTTGCCGAAGTTGAACAAGCTCTGGTCTTCCGTTGCCATGCTCTGCTGGACAAGGTATTCGACCGCCGCCCGCATCACCTCGAGCACCTTAAAGTTTGTGTGCTTCGACTGCGCCACGCGCTTCAGGACGTCGAGGGACAGGCCTTCGATCCGTGAGCCCGTATAGCCGCAGGCGAGTTCGACCGCGGCACGAAGGTGCTTCTGGTCGCGGCTGCCGGTGAGGTCGCGCACGAGGTCCGACACCGCCGATCTCAGCGTCGCGTCGAAGACGGCGATCGACAGGGCGATGTCGGCGACATCCCGGGTCGCCGGATGCTCGTCGAGCATCCAGGGTCGGATGAGATTGTCGTAGACCGACGCGAAGCGATTGCGCGCCAGGGTCCCGATCATCAGCCCGATGCGCAGCCGGGTATCCGCGCCGACCGTATGGGTGAGATGGCCGAGCCAGTCGATCAGCGCGGGACGGAGGCCGTCGAACTCGTCCCAGACATGGAGAAGCAGGTCGTAGGCGCGGTGCGGATCGGCGAAGCGGACGCATTCGATCTCGATTCCGAGCCGGCCATGGGTCTCGGGATAGCGGACGGCGCCGACCGCGGCGAGGCGCTTGGTGCGCGAGGCCAGGATGGTACCGAGCGCTTTCTCGGCACCGGCTTGCGCCCCGAGAACCTCTCCGAGCCGCCTCTCCAGATCGCGGGCGAGGGGTGTCACCGTCGCCAGCGGCGCGCTTTCGGCCACGGCGATCGCGATCGCGGTCGACAAGTCGTCCAGCGATGGACCGGTCTCGAGCCAGTCGCTCGCCGTCTCGGTCTTCGGCTCCTGCGCGATCGTCGTGCCGCGGTTCAACAGACGGCAGACGCGCAAGAACCCTCTGCCCTGCACGAAGCTGTCGAAATTCGGCGTCAGGATGATCTGCCGGTCCTTGATGACCCCCTCGATCCCGATCGACATCGTGAACTCGCCGATCTTCACCGGGATGAGTTTGTCCTGCTTATGGGCCCGCTCGATTTCGACCGCGACGTAGGAATTGTCCGACGCGAACACATTCCGGCTGAGGAAGGCGATGACGTAGTCGGCCGCGTCGATCTCCCGTTCGAGCGCGTCGCTCCAGCGTCGCCCGGGGTCGATCAGCTCGTCCCACCACACGGACAGCCCGGCGCGCTCGAAGGTTTCGACGATCGGCCTGACCTGATCCTGGTCGGCCCTCGAGTAAGAGATGAATAAATTTGCCATGTCGGATTCCTCGATCTCCGCCATAATTTGTGTTTCATCAGGGAAAAAGACCCTTCCAAAAAACGAAAATTCCAGTCGAAAAATAATATGATACGGTGTGAGATTTTGGAAAAATCGTCGATAAAACGGTTGTTATAATATTGATTTCATCAAAATGTGTCTTTTTTGAGAAAAACCGAAGAAAAGAGAAATCGATCCGAAACGCTCGACCGCCGCGCGCCTCGGTCATGCTGACCGATCCCGGGCGCCCGCTGCGGGACGCGACGGCGCGCGGTCGGCGGAAGGATTGTATGCCGCGAGGGACCGCCGGAAGCGGACGCATCCGGACGGACCGGCACCGTCCCGCCGCGCTTGGGGCGGCATCCCGTACCGGCCTGGACCTCCCGTGCGGGAGCCGCCGGACGATTGGCGAAGCGTCCCGTGGCGGCGGGCCTCGGCCCGCGCGAGCCTCAGGATCGGCCGGTCCCCGAACCGGTGCCGACGACGAGGACGACATCCCGTGCCCCGATGCTCCCTTCCCGCCCCCCGCGCGATCCGCGAGCCGCTGCCTCGCAACCTCCTCATCGGCCCGATCGTCGCGGCTCTGCTCGCATTCCTCGGCGGGCCGCCGGCCCGGGCGGAGGAGGGCGGCGGCGGCACCCTGCTCCTGCGCCACGGCGGGCGTGAGCCGGTCGAGGCGCCGCGGCTTGCGACCGATGCGGCCATTTTGGTGAGCGGCCCGACGGCCCGGGCCACGATCACCCAGGCTTTTCGCAATACCACCAGGGAGTGGGTCGAGGGCACCTACCTGTTTCCCCTGCCGGAGGACGCCGCCGTCGACGCGATGCGGCTCGTGGTCGGAGACCGGGTGATCGTCGCCGACATCCGCGAGCGGCAGGCGGCGCGGCGCGCCTATGAGGCCGCGCGGGACGAGGGCAAGGCGGCGGCCCTGACCGAGCAGCAGCGGCCGAACCTGTTCACCAACGCGGTCGCCAATATCGGCCCCGGCGAGACCGTGCTGGTGCAGATCCAGTACCAGCAGGGCGTGCGGCGCTCCGGCGACACCTACTCCTTGCGCCTGCCGACCGTCGCCGCCCCGCGCTACAATCCGGCCCCGCCGGTGCTGCTGCCTGCCGCGGACCGCCCCGATCGTCCCGAGGGCGAGCCCGACCCCGTGCCCGACCGGAACGCCATCGCAGGCCCGGTGCTCGATCCGGCGCGCCACGCGCCGGTCAACCCGCTGACGCTCTCGATCGACCTCAAGGCCGGCTTTCCCCTCGGCACGGTGGCAAGTGCCACCCATGCGATCACCGTCGAGGCGCCCTCGGCGAGCGAGCGCCGTATCGCCTTGCGCGACGGGGCCGCCGCGGCCGACCGGGATTTCGAGCTGACCTGGACGCCTGCCCCCGGGGCCGCACCGACGGCCGGCCTGTTCCGCGAGCGCAAGGCCGGCACGGACTTCATGCTCGCCGTCGTGACCCCGCCCACGGCGGCGCTCCCCGCCGCCCCGATGCCACGGGACGTGATCTTCGTCATCGACAATTCGGGCTCGATGGGCGGCACCTCGATCCGCCAGGCCAAGGCCAGCCTGCTGGTCGGCCTCGACCGGCTGCGTCCGGGTGATCGCTTCAACGTGGTCCGCTTCGACGACACGATGGAGACGGTGTTTTCCGACCTCGTGGCCGCCGACGAGGACCATCTCGACCGGGCCAAACGCTTCGTCGCCGGGCTCGAGGCGCGCGGCGGCACCGAGATGCTGGCCCCGCTCCGGGCGGCGCTCGAGGACGCGCATCCGGAGGAGACCGGGCGGGTGCGCCAGGTGGTGTTCCTCACCGACGGGGCGATCGGCGACGAGGCGCGGATCTTCAAGGCCATCGCCGAGGAACGCGGGCGCACCCGGCTGTTCATGGTCGGGATCGGCTCGGCCCCGAACGGTCACCTGATGCGCCACGCCGCCGAGCTCGGCCGGGGCACCTTCACGCAAATCTCTTCGGTGGGCGAGGTCGCCGACCGGATGCGCGACCTGCTGGTCAAGCTCGAGAGCCCGGTCGTCACCGATCTTTCCGCGACCTTCTCGGAGGCGGCCGAGGTGACGCCCGCGCAGCTGCCGGACCTCTATCGCGGCGAGCCGGTGACGATCGCGGCGCGGATGGGGCAGGCGAAAGGCACGCTCACCCTCACCGGCCGGACCGGCGACACGCCCTGGCGCACGGTGCTCGACCTCGACCGGGCGGGGGAGGGGGCCGGCATCGGCAAGGTCTGGGCCCGGGCCCGGATCGGCGAGGCGGAGACCGCGCGGATCACCGGCCGGATGACGCCGGAGGCCGCCGATGCGGCGATCCTTCAGCTCGCCCTCGACCACGGCCTGACGACCCGCCTGACCTCGCTCGTCGCCGTCGACGCCACCCCGCGCCGGCCGGGCGCCGCCCGCCTCGCGCGCACCGACCTGCCGCTCAACCTGCCGGCCGGCTGGGATTTCGAAACCCTGTTCGGGCAGGACGTCCCGCGCGGCATCGCGCCTTCGCCCCAGCGCAGAGCCGAAGGCGATCCGGCCGCGTTGATCCCGGCCGCCGCCCGCGGCATCGCCCTGCCGCAGACCGCGACGGACTACGAGGTCCGGCTGATCCTCGGTGCCGTCCTCCTCGGCCTCGCCCTGCTCCTGCGACTCCGCGGCCGGAGGGTGATGCGGTGAGGGCACTTGCCGCTCTCCTCGCCGCCGCCGGCCTCGTCCTCACGGCCGAGGGTGCCTGGATCCCCGCCAAGGCCGCCCTGGCCCAAGCCCTGCTCGCCCGCGCCTTCGCCCGCAGCCTCGCGGAGGGCGGACCGGTTCGGCCCTGGCCCTGGGCCGACACCGCCCCGGTCGCCCGCATCGGTTTCCCGAGCCTCGGCGAATCCTACCTCGTGCTCGCCGGGGCGAGCGGGCAGGCCCTGGCCTTCGGGCCGGGCCATGTCGAGGGCACGAAGGAGGCGGGCGAGCCGGGCCTGGCGGTCTACGCCGCCCACCGCGATACCCAGTTCCGCAGCCTCGGCCGCCTCGCCCCCGGCGATCCGGTCGAGGTGCAACGGTGGGACGGGCGGATCGTCGCCTTCCGCGTCACCGGTGCGCGGGTCGTGCGCTTCGACCGGTCCGGCCTCGATCCGGACGCGCCGGGGCGGCGCCTCGCGCTGGCGACCTGCTGGCCGCTCGACGCGCTCGTCCCGGGCCCCGAGCGCCTGGTGGTCGAGGCGGTCGCCGAGGCGACGGGGAGGACCGAACCTTGACGGAGGGGAAGACGTGCGGTTTCGTGCGGGTTCGTCCGGAACCCGCCCGGATTCCCGTGAGGGGTCGCGCGGGTTTCACAGGAGCCGGCCCGGATTCGAGAGGAACCCGCCCGGATTCCGGAGGAATCCGCAGGATGCCGCCCCTCGACGCCGCCCCCGAGACCGACGAGGCCGCCCTGCCTGAGGGGCAGAGCCGGGCGGTGGCGGATGCGGTGCGGGAGGCCCTGGCCCGGCGCCGCCTGTCGCGCCAGGCCCTGGCGGATGCGGCGCGGATCAGCCTCTCGACCCTGGAGAAGGCCCTGTCCGGCCGCCGGCCGTTCACGCTCGCCACGACGATCCGCCTGGAGGAGGCGCTGGCGACGCCCCTGCGGCAGGCGCCGCCGCGCCGGGAGGCCGCGCCGCGCCCGGCGCCGGAGGCTTTCGGCTCCTATACCCGGGCGGCGGTGGCCTTCCTCGAAGGACGCTACCTCACGCTTCGGCCGTCCTTCGGGCAGGCCGGCGCGATCTTCGCCTACCGGACCGAGATCGCCTGGGACCCGGACCGCGACCGGCTGGTCTTTCGCGAAGCCGAGCGGCTGGACGCGCCCTTCGCCCAGACCGGCACCGTCTCGGTGCCCAACCAGTCGGGCCACGTCTACCTCGTCACCGAGTTCCAGGGTCAGTACCGGCTGGCGATGCTCGGCCGGCCGACCATCCAGGGCGAGATGTTCGGCATCCTGACGACCCTCGTCTCAGGGAGAGGCGCGCAGCTCACGCCCGCCGCGACGCCGCTCGCCCTGGTGCCGGAACGGACGACGCCTGAGGGCGCGCAATACGGCCGGATCGCCGCCGGCATGCCGTGCGAGCCGGACTATCGCCGAATCCTCGACCGGGTGCGGGACGACGGCTTCGCGGCGTTCCCCGGCTGCGTCCCGCCGGGTCTTCCCGCAGGAAACTGAGTTCAGCAGAATCGGAGGATCAGCACGTTTCCCCATCCCCGACCACAGCCTGAGGTAGATGGCGGGATATCGCCTGTTATTCCAGGCATGATCGATGATGTTTGTCATGCTAGATCATCTTCCGACGAAGTGGATGCCGGCCCTTCGTAGAAATTGTGGCAATCAACGATCGAGAGGGCTTCGCGATTGCAGCGCGATCGTGACGTGCTCTTGCACGCAGCGCGGATTGGACCGGCACGAACATTCTCGCGGGTGGGATGGGCGCTGCCCGTCGTCGGACCGGATCCCGGGCCACCCATCAGACGGCTTGCTGTCAGGCCGCCTGCCGGGCGAGAACGACCACCTCGCAGCTATCGGCCCGCATGCGCCAGTCGGCGAGGCCGGCGGCCTCGCAGAATCGGGCTTGGGCGAGGGCGACGGCCGAGACCTCGCACGGCGCCGATACCACGGATTGCCGCTGGACGACGCGGCGATCATGGCCGAAATCGTCCGGAACGACCTTATGGAAGGTCACGAGATACTTGCGCATGGCGCATCTCCGTCGGCAGGATGCCGCGCCGGGAGGGAGCCTGGACGCGGCTGCGGCGAAGGGCCTTGATCCAGCGCAAGGCCGTCGCCGGCCCCCGGCGCCTGTGCGAAGCCGGTTTCCGCATCGCGACGCGATCAATCGGAAACCGTATGACTCAGGGGCATGGTGCAGAGGCCGGATGCGGGGCGTTGATTGCGCTGCACATCATGTGTTCATCCTCTGCGGATTCTTCCCGCAACATGACGAAACCCGCAGCAATGCTGCGCCGCACCAAATGATTCTCCCTGGCGAAACTCGCCCGTGTCGCCTTCGCGGCAAAAAATGTCGCAGCCGGACAAGCTGCGAGGCCTGCGCCAGCTAATTTTTCATAATACAAGGTAAAGGCCTTCGGTTCTTTCTAGTATCGATCGGCGAAGCACGCTGCTCCAAAGGGGTCATGAGCCATGAGCCACATCGTTTTGGAGGGAGTCAGCAAGATTTTCGGCCATAAGCAGGCCGAGGCGGTCGGTCTCATCGCGCAGGGCAAGCGCAAGGCCGAGATCGCGGCGGCCTGCGGCGCGGTGGTCGGCCTGTGCGACATCTCCTTCGATATCGTCGAGGGCGAGATCCTGACCCTGATGGGCCTGTCGGGCTCGGGCAAGTCGACGCTCCTGCGCTGCATGAACCGGCTGGTGGAGCCGAGCTGCGGCAGCATCCGCGTCGGCGACGTGGACGTGACGAAGCTCGGCCGCAAGGACCTGCTGGCGTTCCGCCAGAAGACCTTCGGCATGGTGTTCCAGCACTTTGCGCTGCTGCCGAACCGGACGATCCTGGCGAACGTGGCGTTCGGCCTGGAACTCAAGAACGTGCCGGTTGCGCGCCGGACCGAGGCGGCCATGCAGGCGATCGAGCTCGTCGGCCTGAAGGGCTGGCACGCCAAGTATCCGCATGAATTGTCGGGCGGCATGCAGCAGCGGGCCGGCCTGGCGCGCGCGCTCGCGGCCGATGCCGACATCCTCCTGATGGACGAGGCGTTCAGCGCCCTCGACCCGCTGATCCGCCGCGACATGCAGTCCGAGCTGCGCGAATTGCAGCGGAAGCTCAGGAAGACCATCGTCTTCGTCTCCCACGATCTCGACGAGGCGGTGGCCCTGGGCGGCCGCATCGTCTTGATGAAGGACGGGGAGGTCGTGCAGATCGGCCAGCCCGAGGACATCGTGGCCCGTCCGGCGACCGAGTACGTCGCGCGCTTCGTCGAGCATATCGACCTCGTGGCGGTGATGCGGGCGGGGCACGTCGCGGATCGCGCCGCGCCGGTCCTGGCGCCCACCCTCACCGTCGCCGAGGCGCGGGAGCGGGTGGCGGGCGAGGGCGGCGACGCCTGGCTGGTCGCCGACGACGAGCGGCGCTTCGTCGGCCGCCTGCGCGCCGGCGCGCTCGCGGGTGCCCGGCCGGCGGAGACCGTCGCCGGCCTGCTCGACCGGGGTGCCGAGCCCGTCGGGGCGGAGCTGCGCCTCGACGGGCTGCTCGCTCGGGTCGCGGCCGAGGGCTGCGTCGCCGTGGTCGACCCGGACGGGCGCCTGATCGGCGGCATCACCAGCCGGGACGTGGTGCGGGCGCTCGCCGCCCGCCCCGACCTGCACCCCACCGAAACCCCGACAATCCCCAAGCCGGCAGGAGCGGAGCGATGGACTGGAGCGTCCCAAAATTCCCCCTCGACACGCTCAGCGACCAAGGCCTCGACTGGCTCACCGACCATGGCGCTTGGCTGACCCGCGCGGTCAGCCGCTCGGTCTCCGACTGGATCGACGTGCTGACCACGGCGCTCGTCGCGGTCCCGCCCTGGCTCTTCATCGGGCTCGCCGCCTTCGGCACCTACAAGATCGGCGGGCGCAGGATCGGGCTGCTGACGCTGTTCGGCCTTCTGTTCCTCTGGGACCTGCGGTTGTGGCAGGCGACGGTCGAGACCCTCGTCCTCGTCACCCTGTCGACCGTCACCGCCCTGGTGATCGGCATTCCGGTCGGGATCTGGTTCGCCCTGAGCCAGCGCGCCTGGCGGGCCTTCTCGCCGATCCTCGACATGATGCAGACGCTGCCGAGCTTCGTGTACCTGATCCCGGCGCTTCCCTTCTTCGGCCTCGGCGCGGTGTCGGCGTGCTTTGCCACGATCGTGTTCTCGGTGCCGCCGGTGATCCGGCTGACGGCGCTCGGCATCCGCAACGTGCCCTCCGAGCTCGTCGAGGCCTCGGACGCCTTCGGCGGCTCGACCACCCAGAAGCTGTTCAAGGTGCAGTTGCCGCTCGCGCTGCCGACCATCATGGCCGGCGTCAACCAGACGATGATGCTCGCCCTGTCGATGGTGGTCATCGCCGCGATGATCGGGGCCGGCGGCCTCGGCCGGGCGGTGTGGCAATCGATCCAGCGCCTCGAGGCCGGGGCGGGCTTCGAGGCCGGCATCGGCATCGTGATCCTGGCGGTCATCCTCGACCGCTCGACCCAGGCGCTCGCCGCCCGCGCCCGGCCGCACGGCAGCGCCTGAGACACCACCGGCCGTCCGCTTGGCGGGCGGCCTGGAGACAGGTTCCCGGCGCCCGCGGGCGTCGCGGCAGCGTGAAACCCCTCCCGACCACCACAGCCTTCGGATCGATCAGACCATGCGCGCGACAGCTCTCGGCGTCATCCTCTGCCTCGCCTTCGCCCAGACTCCGGCCGAGGCGGCCGGCAAGCAGGTGCGGATCGCCTATGTCGAGTGGAGCGATGCGGTGGTGGCGACCAACATCCTCAAGCAGGTGCTGGAGGAGAAGGGCTTTGATGTGAAGGCGATCCCGCTCGCCGCGGCGGCGATGTGGCAGGCGGTGGCGACGGGCGACGCCGATGCGAGCGTCGCGGCCTGGCTGCCGCTGACCCAGGCCGCCTATTACGAGAAGCTGAAGAACCGCATCGATCTGATCGGCCCGAACGTCACCGGCGCCAAGATCGGCTGGGCCGTGCCGGCCTATTCGAAGCTCACCTCGATCGAGGACCTGAAGACCCAGTCGGCCGCTGTCGAGGGCAAGGTGATCGGCATCGATCCCGGCGCCGGCGTGATGAAGACCTCGGAAGCGGCGATCAAGGCCTACGGCCTTCCGGTCAAGCTCGTCGACGGCAGCGACGCCACGATGACCAGCGCCCTCAAGGACGCGATCCGCCAGAAGAAGGACATCGTCGTCACCGCCTGGACGCCGCACTGGATGTTCGCGCGCTACGAACTGAAGTATCTCGCCGATCCGAAGAAGGCCTTCGGCGACGACGAGACCGTGAACACGCTGGCCCGCAAGGGATTGAGCGAGGACATGCCGGAGGTCTACGGCATCCTCAAGAAGTTCAAGCTGAACATCAAGGACGAGGAAGCCATGATGGCGGAGAACGAGGAGAAGGGCGCCAAGCCCTCCGAGACCGCCGCCAAGTGGATCAAGGCCAACCGCGCCACGGTGGATGGCTGGGTGAAGTAAGCTGGGGGATGAGGGTGGCTCCGGATGCGGAGGCCGGTGCCCGCCGATAATCTTTCCCATCCGCGACCTCATCCTGAGGTGCGGCTGAAAGGAGCCTTGAAGGAGGGCTACAGAAACTACGACGACCTCTGGAGCCCTCCTTCGAGGTCAGTCGATCTCTGATCGACTGACACCTCAGGATGAGGTGGATGACAGGATATCTCATACGAAATCCGGAAGATCACTTCCGGATTTCGTATCATCAGCCCGCGCGGCGCCTGAGCGAAGCCGCTTTCCGCATCGCGAAGCGATCAATCGGAAAGCGTATCAGTCCCAACTTCAATTTTTCGCAGATCAATTTGCTAAAACAGGCTCTGAGGCGCAACCGTGAGTGAGCCTTGAAGGAGGACTTCCGATCTCACCGAGATCTCAGGAGGCCTCCTTCGAGGCATGTTTCGTGAAATATATATGATCAGCTCGACAATCCTCGCTCTCTCCTCGTCATTCCGGGGTCGCGATAGCGGAGCCCGGAATCCAGAACCACGGATGGTTCAGGATCGAGCGGAGAACGTACGATCACATCTTCCGCTCGCTGCTCGGCGGCCGGCCGAAATGGTCGACGTAGGATTTCGAGAAGTGCGAGGCCGAGGTGAAGCCGCACTCGATCGCGATCGATAAAAGCGGCATCGCGGTCTGGCGGATCAGGTGGCGAGCGTGTTCCAGGCGGATGCGCAGATAGTGCTTGGCCGGTGAGCGGCCGAGATACTTCAGGAACAGCCGTTCGAGCTGCCGCTTCGAGAGGTGGACCGACTCGGCCAGGTCCTGGCTGCCGAGCGGCTCGGCAAAGGTCTTCTCCATCAGGCCGACGACGTGCAGGAGCTTCGGATGCGCCACGCCGAGGCGCATCCGAAGGTCCATCCGCTGGCGCTCGCCCGATTCGCGGATGCGGTGGTGGATGAGCTGGTCGGCGACGTCGGCGGCGATGTCGGCCCCGTGGTCGCGTACGATCAGGGACAGCATCATGTCGGCCGCAGCTGTCCCGCCCGCGCAGGTGAAGCGGTTGCGGTCGATCTCGAACAGGTCGGACCCGATCTCGAGCCCGTCATGCTCGGAGGCGAGGCTCGCCTGGTTCTCCCAGTGGATCGTCGCCCGGTAGCCGTCGAGGAGGCCGGCCTTGGCCAGCACGTAGGTGCCGGTACAGACCGCACCGATCGCGCCGCCGCGGATGCAGGTCCGCCGCAGCAGAGTCTGCAAGGCGCGATGATCCCGGCGCTGGATGTCGATGCCGCCACAGACGATCGCCATGTCGAGGGCGGGCTCGAGGCCTTGCGCCTCGCTGAAGCTGCCCGCCACCTGGACCTCGACGCCGTTGGAGGCGGTGCAGCGCGTGCCGTTCTCCGACCACAGCGAGTAGCGGTAGAGGTCGCGCCGCGCCGCGCGGTTGGCGAGGCGCAGCGGCTCGATCGCCGACGAGAACGCGATCATCGAGAAGTTCTCGACGAGCATGAACCCGACGCAGGTGACCTCGTCGGTCACGGCGGCGCTGCCCGCCGCCACGGTGCCGGTCACGCCTGCCGTTATCACCCGATCCATCGCCAGACCGTCACCGTTTCGTCACCCCAGAATGACTCCAGGGAAGAATGACTCCAGGAAAGTCTCGGGGCAAGCAAGATTCGCTCCCTTAGGGCAGGTGGTGGCGGGCTCCACACCCCCGGGCGCCCGCGATGTCGCGCCCCGAGTCGCAAATCCCAAACTCGCGGTCGCCAGCGCGAAAGCCGCCGGTCGGCGCCGGCCCGATGATCCCTCATCACAGCGAGGCCGACCGATGCGCCGATTTTCCCTCTCGTCGCTGCTCACGGAATCCCTCAAGGGGCACCGGGGCTGGGGCCGCCAGTGGCGGGACCCGCAGCCGAAACCCGCCTACGACGTCGTCATCGTCGGCGGCGGCGGCCACGGCCTCGCCACCGCCTATTACCTCGCCACCGTGCACGGCATCACCAATGTCGCGGTGCTGGAGAAGGGCTGGATCGGCGGCGGCAATACCGGCCGCAACACCACGATCATCCGCTCGAACTACCTCTACGACGAGAGCGCCGCGCTCTACGAGCACGCGCTGAAGCTCTGGGAGGGCCTGTCCCAGGAGTTGAACTACAACGTCATGTTCTCGCAGCGCGGCGTGCTGATGCTCGCCCACAACCTGCACGACGTTCAGAGCTTCAAGCGCCACGTCTATGCCAACCGGCTCAACGGCATCGACAACGAGTGGCTGACGAAGGAAGAGTGCAAGGAATTCTGTCCGCCGATCGACATCTCGGGCAGCCTTCGCTACCCGGTCCTCGGCGGCGCGCTCCAGCGCCGGGCCGGCACCGCCCGCCACGACGCGGTGGCCTGGGGCTATGCCCGCGGGGCGGATGCCCGCGGCGTCGACATCATCCAGAACTGCGAGGTGAAGGGCATCCGCCGCGACGCCTCCGGCGCCGCGATCGGCGTCGAGACGACGCGGGGCTATATCGGCGCCAAGCGCATCGGCGTGGTCGCCGCCGGCCACACCTCGACCGTGATGGCGATGGCCGACGTGCGGATGCCGCTCGAGAGCTACCCGCTCCAGGCGCTGGTGTCGGAGCCGGTCAAGCCGATCTTCCCCTGCGTGGTGATGTCGAACGCCGTCCACGCCTACATCTCGCAATCGGACAAGGGCGAGCTGGTGATCGGGGCGGGCACCGACCAGTACACCTCCTACAGCCAGCAGGGCGGCCTGCACATCACCACCCACACGCTGGATGCGATCTGCGAGGTGTTTCCGCAATTCACCCGGATGCGGATGCTGCGCTCCTGGGGCGGCATCGTCGACGTGACGCCCGACCGCTCGCCGATCATCGGCACGACCCCGGTCGAGAACCTGTTCGTCAATTGCGGCTGGGGCACCGGCGGCTTCAAGGCGACGCCCGGCTCGGGCCACGTCTTCGCCCATACGCTGGCCGCCGGCAAGCCGCACGCGATCAACGCGCCCTTCACCCTCGACCGGTTCCGCACCGGTCGCCTCATCGACGAGGCGGCAGCCGCCGCCGTCGCGCACTGATCCCTTTAAAAAACCCGGACGCGACGAGGCCCCCGATGCTGCTGATCGCCTGCCCTTATTGCGGCAACCGCCCGGAGACCGAGTTCCGCTGCGGCGGACAGGCCCATATCGCCCGGCCCACCGATCCGGGCACGCTCTCCGACGCGCAATGGGCCGAGCACCTGTTCGTGCGGTCCAACCCGCGCGGGGTGCATGCCGAGCGCTGGAACCACGTCCATGGCTGCGGCCGCTGGTTCAACGCGCGGCGCGACACCGTGAGCGACCGCTTCATCGAGACCTACAAGATGGGCGAGACGCCCGCATCCACCGAAGCGACTTCCACCCAGGCAGAGGCGAGGGCGTGATGGCACAGCCGTTCAGATTGTCCCGCGGCGGTCGCATCGACCGCACGCGCCCGGTCCGCTTCACCTTCAACGGTCGCACCGTCGAGGGCTTCCACAGCGACAGCGTCGCCTCGGCGTTGCTCGCCAACGGCATCCACCTCGTCGGGCGCTCGTTCAAGTACCACCGCCCGCGCGGCATCCTGAGCCACGGCCCGGACGAGCCGAGCGCGCTGCTCTCGGTCGATCGCGGGCCCGGCCGGATCGATCCGAACAACCGCGCCTCGGTGGTCGAGGCCCGCGACGGGCTCAAGACCCTGTCGCAGAACCACTGGCCGTCGCTCGAGCACGACATCGGCGCGGTCAACGACCTGCTCTCGACGGTCTTCGTCGCCGGCTTCTACTACAAGACCTTCATGTGGCCCCGGAAGTTCTGGGACAAGGTCTACGAGCCGTTCATCCGCGCCGCCGCGGGCCTCGGCAAGGCCCCGGCCGTGCCCGATCCCGACCGTTACGCCAACCGCCACGCCCATTGCGACGTGCTGGTGGTCGGCGCCGGCCCCGCGGGCCTCGCCGCGGCGCTGGCCGCCGCCCGCACCGGCAAGCGGGTGATCCTCGCCGACGAGGGCCCGGAGCCCGGCGGCACGCTGCTGCACGATGTCACCGCCGAGATCGAGGGGCGACCCGCCGCCGAATGGCTGAGTGCGACGCTGGCCGAACTCGATTCCCGCGAGAACGTCATCCTGCTCTCCCGCACCACCGCGTTCGGCTACTACAACCACAACCACGTCGCGCTGGCCGAGCGGATCACCGACCACCTGCCCAATCCCGGCACGGCGCCGCGCGAGCGGCTGTGGCAGGTCCGGGCCGGCGAGGTGGTGCTGGCCGGCGGCTCGCACGAGCGACCGCTGGTCTTCGCCGACAACGACCGCCCCGGCATCCTGCTCGCCGAGAGCGCGCGGGTGTTCATCAACCGCTACGGCGTGGCGCCGGGCCGGCGGATCGTGTTCGCGACGAGCGGCGCCTCGGCCTATGCGGCGGCCCTCGACGCCAAGGCGGCGGGCCTCGCCGTGACGCTCGTCGACCTGCGCAACGACTCCGAGTGCGGGCCCGAGCTGGCGCGCCTCAAGGCCGCCGGGGTCGAGGTCCTGACCGGCCACACCGTGATCGGCGCGAAGGGGACGAAGCGCGTCACCGGGCTGATCGTGGCGCCGGTCGACCGGGCCGGGCGCTGCGGCGCCCACCGCGTGCTCGACTGCGACTGCGTCGGCATGTCCGGCGGCTGGACCCCGGCGGTGCATCTGTTCTCGCAATCCCGCGGCAAGCTCGCCTATGACGAGCGCCTCGACGCCTTCCTGCCCGGCACCTCGGCGCAAGCCGAGCGCTCGGCGGGCGCGTCGAAGGGCACCTACGACCTGGCCGCGGTTCTCGCCGAAGGCTTCGCCGCCGGTGCGGCGGCGGCCGGCTCGGAGGAGCGCAAGACCTTCACCGCGAGCCCGACGCTGACCGGCTTCAAGCCGGTGCGGGCGATGCCGACCGATGCCGACCCGACCAAGGTCCGGGCCTTCGTCGACTTCCAGAACGACGTCACCGCCAAGGACATCAAGCTCGCGGTGCGCGAGGGCTTCCACTCGATCGAGCACGTCAAGCGGTACACCACGACCGGCATGGCGACCGACCAGGGCAAGACCTCGAACATGAACGCGCTCGGCATCGTCGCCGGGCAGCTCGACAAGACCCTGCCGGGCGTCGGCACCACGACCTTCCGGCCGCCCTATACACCGGTGACCTTCGGCACCCTGGTCGGCCCGGCGCGCCACGCCCTGTTCGATCCGATCCGCACGACGCCGATCCACGATTGGGCGGAGGCGCAGGGCGCGACCTTCGAGAACGTCGCCCTGTGGCGCCGCGCCTGGTACTTCCCCAAGACCGGCGAGGACATCCACGCCGCGGTCGCCCGCGAATGCGAGGCGGTGCGCAAGGGGGTCGGCATCTTCGACGCCTCGACGCTGGGCAAGATCGAGGTGGTCGGCCCCGACGCGGCCGAGTTCATGAACCGGATCTACATCAACCCGTGGCTGAAGCTCGAAGTCGGGCGCTGCCGCTACGGGCTGATGCTGAAGGAGGACGGCTACATCCTCGACGACGGCGTCGTCGCCCGGATCGCGCCGGATTGCTTCCACGTCACCACCACCACCGGCGGCGCGCCCCGCGTGCTCGCCCACATGGAGGATTACCTCCAGACCGAGTGGCCGGACCTCAAGGTCTTCCTGACCTCGACCACCGAGCAATGGGCGGTGATCGCCCTCCAGGGCCCGAAGGCCCGCGAGGTCATCGCCCCCCTGGTCGACGGGATCGACCTGTCGCCGGAGGCCTTCCCCCACATGGCGATGCGCCAGGGCACGATCTGCGGCGTGCCGACCCGCCTGTTCCGGGTCTCGTTCACCGGCGAGCTCGGCTTCGAGATCAACGTGCCGTCCGACCACGCCAAGGCGGTGTGGGAGGCGATCTGGGAGGCCGGCCAACAGCACGGCATCACCCCCTACGGCACCGAGACGATGCACGTGCTCCGGGCCGAGAAGGGCTACATCATCATCGGCCAGGAGACCGACGGCACGGTCACCCCGGACGATGTCGGCTTGGCCGGCATGATCGCCAAGGCCAAGAAGGACTTCGTCGGCAAGCGCTCGCTCACCCGGCCCGACGTGGTGGCGAGCGGCCGCAAGCAGCTCGTCGGCCTCGTCACCGACGATCCGAAGCTCGTCCTCGACGAGGGCGCGCAGATCGTCGACGATCCGGGCCAGCCGATCCCGATGCGGATGCTCGGCCACGTCACGTCGAGCTACTGGAGCCCGAATTGTGGCCGCTCCATCGCCATGGCCCTGGTGGCCGACGGGCGCGCGCTCCAGGGCCGCCCCCTGCACGTCACCACGCCGGAGGGTTTTGCCCGCGTCACCGTCGTCGATCCGGTCTTCTTCGATCCCAAAGGCGAGCGCATCCATGCTTGAGGCTCTGTACCGCACCGCCCGCGCGCTCCCCCTCGGCTGCGCGCCGGCCTCCGATCCGGCCCGCTCCGGGATCGTCATCAAGCCCGCCGGGGCCGAGGCGCGCTTCGTGCTCCGGGTCCGTGACGCCAGCGCCTCGGCGGCGGGCTTGAGCCTCGACGGGCCGATCAACTCGCTGCGGGGCAACGACCGGCGCTGGATCGCCCGCCTCGGGCCCGACGAGTGGCTGATCGGCAGCGACGAAGCGGAAGCCGACCACCTGCCTTCGGCCATCGCGGCCGATCTCGGCGAGCGGGCGCACGCGATCGTCGACGTCTCGCACCGCAATGTCGGCATCGACGTGAGCGGCCCGTTGGCGGCGGCCGTTCTCAACGCCGGCTGCCCGCTCGATCTCGGCGACGCGGCCTTTCCGCCGGGCTCCGCCACCCGCACCCTGTTCGGCAAGGCGGAGATCGTCCTGATCCGTCATGACGGCGCGGCGCCGCGCTACCGGGTCGAGTGCTGGCGCTCGTTCGCCGTTTACGTCCACGGCCTCCTCGCCGAGGCCTCCCTCGGGGTCGGCGATACGGCCCGGCGATGATCAGCGCCTTCGATCTGTTCAAGATCGGCATCGGCCCGTCGAGTTCGCACACGATCGGGCCGATGGTGGCGGCGCGCCGCTTCCGCGACCGCATCGCCCCGCGCCACGACGTGGCGCGGGTGACGGCCGAGATCTTCGGCTCGCTCGCCTGGACCGGGCGGGGCCACGGCACCGATGTCGCGATCGCGCTCGGGCTGCTCGGGCACGACCCGGCGACCATCGATCCCGACCGGGTCGGCGGCTACACGAAAGACCTCGCCGAAACCGGCGAGACCGGCCTGCCGGGCGTCGCCTTCGCGCCGGACAAGGACCTGATCTTCAACTTCAAGGATCTGCTGCCGCGCCACACCAACGGCATGCGGTTCCGTGCCCACGATTCCAGCGGCGCCATCCTCGACGAGGTGGTGTGCTACTCGGTCGGCGGCGGCTTCGTCGAGAGCGAGGGCGAGGCGGTCGATGCCGGCATCGAGGCGGTGGCGGTCCCGCACCCGTTCGACAGCGGCGCCGACCTCCTGGCGATCTGCGCCGCGACCGGCCTCACCATCCCGCAGGTGCAGCGGGAGAACGAGCGCGCGCTCCGCGCCGACGAGGCGATCGATGCCGGGCTCGACGCGATCCGCGACGCGATGCTCGCCTGCATCGCCCGCGGCCTGCGGATGGACGGGGTGCTGCCCGGCGGCCTCAAGGTGCGCCGCCGCGCCCGGCGCCTGCATGCGACGCTCGACGCGAACCGGCTCTCCAACAGCCGGCCGGCCCACGAGGTGATGGACTGGATCAGCCTGTTCGCCCTGGCGGTGAACGAGGAGAACGCATCGGGCGGCCGGGTCGTCACCGCGCCGACCAACGGGGCGGCGGGCATCGTCCCGGCGGTCCTGCGCTACATCGTCGATTTCTGTCCCGGCTGGAGCGAGGAACGCGGCCGCGACTACCTGCTGGCGGCTGCCGCGATCGGCGGCCTGATCAAGCGCCGCGCCTCGATCTCCGGCGCCGAGGTCGGGTGCCAGGGCGAGGTCGGCTCGGCCGCCGCCATGGCGGCGGCGGGGCTCGCGACGGTGCTCGGCGGCTGCCCGCGCCAGGTGGCGAACGCCGCCGAGATCGCCATGGAGCACCATCTCGGCATGACCTGCGATCCGGTCGGCGGGCTGGTCCAGGTGCCCTGCATCGAGCGCAACGCCTTCGGCGCCAACAAGGCGGTCGCCGCCGCCTCCCTGGCGCTCCACGGCGACGGCGTGCATTTCGTCAGCCTCGACCAAGTCATCGAGACGATGCGCCAGACCGGGCACGACATGCAGGACAAGTACAAGGAGACCTCGCTCGGGGGTCTCGCGGTGAACGTGGCAGCGTGCTGACGGGTGTTCTGCGCAATTATAGTATGTCCTCGGCGCAATATTGCGGAGAATCGGAACGGTCCACCGCGCCAGAACCCTCCCCCCTCTGCGGGGGAGGGTGCCCGGCGGAGCCGGGGCAGCGGGACGAAGTCCCGCCGAGAGGGGAACCCGCTTCCGGAAAGGTCGCGACCATGATGACGGGCGCCATACCCAGGATCGTCGCGCTGCCCCTCTCCTGCGAAGGCTAGCGTGTTCACACTTCTCGGTTCGAGAACTTCTCCCGGTGAAGGTCGCGCGCCTCTCCTCCCCCCGGCGATCCCGGGCTTGCCCGGAATCGCTGCAAGTTGTGGGGAGGAGCTGGAGGTGGGGGTGGTGCCGGATAGAGCGCAGTGGTGCCTTCTGCACCACCCCCACCCCTAACCCCTCCCCACAAGGGGGAGGGGAAAGCGCTCGAATCTACAATGAGTTAGGCTTCAGAGACGTTGTGTGAACACGCTAGCCCGCGGAGAGGGGAGGGTTCACGCTCTCGGCCGTCGTCCCGCACCGCACGACCTGCCGTGTCATGGGCAGTAGCGACCCGTGGGGGGCGCAGCGGAGCCCGGAACGAGGCAGCGGGTTCGAATCGTCAAAGACCAACCGAAACAATCGCTCACGCACCGTCGGCGCGCGCCTCCGGCAGGGCGAACGGCGTCACCTCGTGCCCCTCGTCCCGCAGCGCGGTCACCAGGTCGCCCGGGACCAGGTTGAGGGTCCGGGTGCTCACGAGCGGGTGGACGTTGATTCGCACCTCGTCGAGCAGGCTGTCCTGGAGGAAGACTTTCACGCCGCCCGGCGCTGCGTTGAGGGCGGCGAGCGGCGAGACCGCGCCGCTCTCGACGCCGAGCTGCTCGCGCAACGCGTCGGCACTGGCGAAGGACAGCCCGCCCTTCGCGCCCAGCACCGACCGGAACGCCTTGAGGTCGATGGCCGCGTCGTGGTGGAGCGTGACCAGGAAGTAGGTCTTCTTGTTGTCGCGCAGGAAAAGATTCTTGGTATGGGCGCCGGCAATGTCGCCGCAGACCGCCATCATCGCCTCGACCGTCAGAACCGGCGGATGCTCGAACAGCGTGTAGGCGATGCCGCGCTCGCGCAGCCGGACCAGGAGATCGTCGGGAGTCAGGGGCATGGGTTCCTCGCGATGACGGGATGGACGGCGCTCAGCCGCGCGGAGAGCGGGCGGGGGCCACGACGCCGATCCCGCGCAGATAGGCCAAAATCTCCCGTGCCGCCTCGTCCGGGTCGGGATCGACGAGGAGGCGGCCGCTCGCGGCCGATCCGGACTCACCCGTCGCCGCCTTCAGGCGCTCGGCGGCCGAGCCGCCGGTGGGGGCGCCCTTCACCAGCTTGGGGCGGCGGCGGTAGGGCCGCTCCTCCCTCGCGACGGCCGGCACCGGTGTGTCGGCGGCGGCCGGATCGATTGTTCCGAGCGGCTCGATCGCTCCGCGCCGCGCCTGGCCGAAGGCGTAGGCGAGGGGGGGCGGGGCGTCGGGATGCACCGTCGCCACCACGGGGCCGCGCACCACGACGCGCCGCAAGGCGCCGCGGCCGAGGCTCTGGTTGAGGCGCAGGGTGCCGGCCTCCTCGCCCGGCGCAACCGAGACCACGTCGGGGATCAGCGGCCGGTCGAGCAAGGCTGCCAGCGCGTAGGGAAGGATCCCGCTCTCGCCGCCGCCCTGGCCGCGCCGGCCGGCGAGCACGAGGTCGGGCGCCGTGGCGGCGAGCCGGATGGCGAGCGCCGGCACCGGATCGGCGTCCTCGCCGAGCGCGATGTGCTCGATGCGCGCGAGGCCCTGGCCGAGGGCGTCGGCGATGGCCGCGGCGTCCGGCCCGGCATGGAGGCCGTAAGGAGCTTCGAGCCCGTCACGCACTCCGCAGGCCTGAGCGAGCCCGGTCGCGATCCGGATCGCCTGCGCCTCGAGCCGCGGCAGCACGACTACGCCGGAGACCGGGTGGCGGCCGGCGGAGAGAAGCACGGCGATCCTCACGAGTGATCTCCCGCCTCTTGCGCTTCCTGGGCCAGCAGCCGCAGCAGGGCCGGCATGACCGCTTGCGCGTCCTTCACGACCGCGAGCCCCGCCCGCTCGATCATCGCTGCATGCAGGTCGGTATTGACCGCGACCACATGCTCGCAGCCGGCCACGCCCTGGAGGTGCTGCGGCGCGCCGGAGATCCCGAGCGCGAAGTAGCAGGTCGCGGCGAGTACCGTGCCCGAGGCGCCGACCTGGGACTGGCGCGGCATCAGCCCGGCATCGCACAGGACGCGGCTGGCGCCCGGGGTGGCGTGCAGCGCCGCGACGAGCTGCCGGAAGGTGTCGAGGTCGTGGATGCCGTTGCCGGCCGAGACCACGAACTCGGCGAGGCTCAGCGGCACCGTCGCCGGATCGGCCGGGATGCGCTCGGCCGACAGGATGGCGGAGGCCGGTAGGGTCGCCGGGGCGAGGTCGACCGGGAGCGGCCGCGCCTCCCGGGGCGCGCCGGCGTAATCGGCCACCGCGTCCGGCGCCACGCTGGCAAGCAGGCCGGGTGCGGCGCGCTGCTCGACCCGGCGCCCACGGGCCGGGCGTACCAGGCCGGTGGCGGCGACCACCTCGGCATTGTCGAAGAGCGGCGCCCCCATCCGCACCGCGACCCGGCGGGCGAGGTCGCCGCCATCGAGGGATTCGGGGAACAGGACGTGGCGGGGAGAGATGACCGCGAGCGCCGCCGCGACCCTGGCGGCGCGCTGGTCGGGATCGGCCCTGGCCTCGTCGAGGACGAAATGACGATCGGCACCGGCCGGCCCGCAGTCGCCGCAGGGCCCGAGCGAGACGACGACCACGCCGCCCTCGCGCCCCGCCAGCGCCCGGGCGGCGCCGAGCACCTGGCGGTCATGGGCCGAGAGGCGGCCCCCGGCAGCATCCGGTACCACCGCGACGAGGAAGGCGGGATCCTCGACCACCAGGATCGTCGGAGCCGCCTCCGCCACCGGACGCTGCCGGGCCTCGGAGACGACCAGCCCCTCGCTGCGGACGATCTGGCCGAGATCGTAGCGCGGGCGGTCCGCGCCGGGGACGCGCTGGCCGGCGCGCTCGGCGCGGGGATTGCGGCGCGGGCGCCCGCCCGCGGCCTTCCCCTTGGCCGTCCGGTCGTAGCGGGGCCGGGCAGTGCCGGAAGCGATCCGGATCGCCGCCCGCTCGGCGCGGGGATCGCGACGGGTCCGGGTCATCGTCCCGCCTCCACGGCCTGGAGCAGCAATTCGGCGACGTCGCGCACCTCGGCCTTGCGGTCGGTCACGCCCTCCAGCATCGCGGTGCAGGAGGGGCAGGCCACCGCCACGATGCCCGCACCCGTCTCCGCAGCCTGGGCCATGCGCAGATCGGGGATGCGCCGCTCGCCCGGGATGTCGCTCACCGGCGCGCCGCCGCCGCCGCCGCAGCACATCGCCCGCTTGCCGGAGCGGGCCATCTCGACCCGGGACAGGCCGATCGCGTCGAGGACGGCGCGGGGCGCTTCGGTCTCGCCGTTGTAGCGGGCAAGGTAGCAGGGGTCGTGATAGGTCACCGAGAGGTCGGACAGTTTCTGGGGCGCGAGCTTGCCCGCCCGGATCAGCTCCAGCAGCAGGGCGGTGTGGTGCATCACCGCGTAGTGGCCGCCGAAGGCCGGGTATTCGTTGCGGAGCGCATGCAGGGCGTGCGGATCGGCGGTGACGATGCGGGTGAAGCGATACTTCGCCAGGGTCGCGATGTTCTCTCTCGCGAGTGCCTGGAAGGTCGCCTCGTCGCCGAGACGGCGGGCGAGGTCGCCGGTGTCGCGCTCCTCCGCCCCCAGCACCGCGAAATCGACGTTCGCCCGGCGCAAGAGCCGCACCAGGGCCCGGAGCGTCCGGCCGTAGCGCAGGTCGTAGGCGCCCTCGCCGAGCCAGAGCAGCACGTCGACGTGAGCCTTGTCGGCCATCAGCGGCAGGTCGAGGCCGGCGGCGAAGTCGGTCCGGGCGGCGAGCGGTCGACCACCCGGATCGCCGGCCTGGCGCAGCTCGGTCACCGGACCGATCGCCTTCTCGGGGAGCGCCGCACGCTCCAGGGTCTGGTAGCGGCGCAACGACACCACCGCGTCGACATGCTCGATCATCATCGGGCATTCCTCGACGCAGGCGCGGCACGTGGTGCAGGACCACAGCGTATCGGGATGGATGCGGGCGTCGGGCCCGATCAGCCGGGCGAGCGGGCCGCGCTCGCCTTGCCCCTCGCGGCCGCCCGGATAGGGATGGCCGGCATAAGGCGGCTCGGCCGGGTTGAGGCCGGCGACGAGGTCCTGGATCAGCCGCTTCGGGTTGAGCGGCTGGCCGGCGGCGAAGGCCGGGCAGGCGATCTCGCAGCGGCCGCACGACACGCAGGCATCGTAGGAGAGGAGCCGGTTCCAGGTGAAATCGGCCGGCATCTCGGCGCCGAGCCGCGGGGCCTCGAGATCGAGGGGCTGGAGTGCGGTGTCGGGCCGGCCCTCGAACCGGCCGGGCCGCGGATGGGCGGCGAGATGCAGCGCGCCGGCGACGGCATGGCGCATCGGGCCCTGGCGCACCTCGAAGGCGAGGCCGAGGCCGCCTGCCGCCGCGAGGCCCAGGGTGAAGGGGAGGGCGATCCCACCGGCACCCAGCGCCAGCAGCAGGGCGGTGAGCGTGCCGCCGATTGCGTAGGCGAGGAGCAGGAACGGCAGGATCTGGAAGCGCCCGGCCGAGAGACGCTTCTGCTTTGCGGGGTACCGGCGGGCGCCGACGAGGATCGAACCCGCCGCCGTCACCGCGAAGGCGATCGCCACGAGGAGCCAGTAGGCCCGGGAGCCGGCGAGCGGCGGCAGGATCGCCAGAGCCGTCAGGAGCGAGGCGGCGAGCAGCCCGCCCGCCACGACGGCATGCATCCGCGAGGCATAAGAATCGCGCGCCACGACGTGGTGGACGTCGACGAGGTAGCGGCGCGGCACCTGGGCGAGGCCGTGGAGCCAGGCCACCGGTGCGGCCGATCCGACCCGCCACAACGCCGCGCGCCGCGAGGCCTGGACGAGAGCGAGCGCCGCCATGGCCCAGATGAGGCCGGGAAACACCGTGGTCAGGGGCATGAAGCTGGTCATGACGGTGGGCCTAAGGGCTTGGCGATAATGTCGAAATCATTCCTGAAGGCAGCCGCGCCCATACCCTCCCCCCTCTGCGGGGGAGGGTGCCCGGCGGAGCCGGGCGGGAGAGGGGACGCCGCTTCCGGATGAAGCGGAAGCGTTCTGAAGGGCGCCACCTGAATCAGCGTCGCGCTGCCCCTCTCCCGGCCCCCCTTTGGGGGCCACCCTCCCCCGCAGAGGGGGGAGGGTAGAGCGTGGCGCTGCCCGAGTTTTAGCGAGTCGCGGGGCTCACAGATCCTTGCACAACCTCAAGGCATCATAGATCGCCGCATGGATGTTCCGCCCGGCCACCGCGTCGCCGATGCGGTAGAGGGCGTACCCCTTGGAGAGGTCGAAGGGCTGCGGCTCGCCGCGCAGCATCGCGTCCTGGTCGGTCTGGCCGCGATTGACCGACGCGCCTTTGAGCCCGTGATAGAGCGCATCGACCGGCAGGGTGCCGTGATCGACCACGATGCGGTCGACGACCCGCTCCTCCTCGGCATCGGTCATGGTGTTGCGGAGCGCCGCCACGAACCGGTTGCCCTCGGGATAGATCTCGATCAGCTCCATGTTCGGCGTCATCACGACGCCGAGCTTGTAGAGCTCGCGCAGGTGGATCGGCTGGTTGGTGGTGCCGACCTCCTCCGCCACCATGCGGTCATGGGTGGCGACCTCGACGAGGCAGCCGCGCTTGGCGAGCAGCTCCGCGACGGACGAGGCGTTGTGCTGGCCCATCTCGTCGTAGAGCAGGACCGAGCCGGTCGGCTCGACCGCCCCCGACAGCACCTCGGCGGTGGTGACCGCGTGCTGCGCCGCGCCCTTGGCGTGGCCGCGGGATGGCGTGCCGCCGGTCGCCACGATCACGACATCCGGTTTCTCCGCCAGCACCGCGGCTTGCGTCGCCTCGGTGTTGAGCCGGAGATCGACGCCGAGCTTGGTCACCTGCGCGACGAGCCAGCGCGGGATGCCCGACATCGCCTCGCGCCAGCCGGCCTTGGCCGCGAGCCCGATCTGGCCGCCGGCCTGGCCGCTCTTCTCGAACAGCACCACCGCGTGGCCGCGCTCGGCGCAGACCCGGGCCGCCTCGAGCCCGCCGGGCCCGGCGCCGATCACCACGACCCGCCGACGGACATCCGCCTTGCGGATCTCGTGCGGCATGGTGGCTTCGCGGCCGGTCGCGGCGTTCTGGATGCAGAGCGCATCACCGCCGACATAGATCCGGTCGATGCAGTAGCCGGCCCCGACGCATTGGCGGATGTCGTCGGCCCGTCCCTCGGAGAGCTTCTTGACGAGATGCGGGTCGGCGATGTGGGCGCGGGTCATCGCCACCATGTCGACATGGCCCTCGGCCACGGCGCGCGCCGCGGTCGCCAGGTCGGTGACGCGCTGGGCGTGGAAGACCGGAACATCCACTTCGCGCTTGATCGCGCTCGGCAGGAACAGGAACGGGGCCACTGGGAACGACATGTTCGGCAGCGAGATCGCGTGGGCGATGTGGTCGCGCGCCTGGCCGCCGAGCACGTTGAGGAAATCGACGAGGCCGCGCCTGGCGTATTCCGTGGCGATCGTCAGGCACTCCTCGTGGGAGAGCCCGTCGGCGATCATCTCGTCGCCGGACATGCGGATGCCGATGACGTAATCGTCGCCGGCCGCCGCCCGCATCGCCTCCAGCACCTCGATGCCGAAGCGCATCCGGTTCTCGAGGCTGCCGCCATACTTGTCGCTGCGCTGGTTGACCGACGGCGACCAGAACTGGTCGATCAGGTGGCCGTGGGCGGCCGAGACCTCGCAGCCGTCGAGCCCGCCCTCTCGGCAGCGGCGCGCGGCCTCGGCGAAGCTCTTCACCACCCGGGCGATGTCCTCCTCCTCCATCTCCTTCGGGATGGTGCGGGAGGCGGGCTCACGCCGGGGGGAGGGCGAGAGGGTGGGCAGCCAATGCTCGGTGTCCCACTTGGTGCGCCGGCCCATATGGGTGAGCTGAATCATCAGCTTCCCGCCATGGGCGTGGACCCGGTCCGAGAATTGCCGGAAGTAGGGGATCACCGAGTCGTCGGCGACCGAGATCTGGTTCCAGGGCGCCGCCGGGCTGTCGGGGGCGACCGAGGAGGAGCCGCCGAACATGGTGAGCCCGATGCCGCCCTTCGCCTTTTCGGCGTGGTAGAGCTGGTAGCGCTCCTGGGGCTTGCCGTCGCGGCCGTAGCCCGGGGCGTGGCTCGTCGACATCACCCGGTTGCGGATGGTCAGGCCCTTGATGGTGAGCGGCTTCAGCAGCGCGTCGGCATTGGCGATCACGGGACGACTCCCGAAGGCGAGGGACCGGGGGAATTGGGCCAGGATTCTGGAAGACTGAGACGTTGCTTCAGCGCTCGACGACGAGGTCGCTCGTCGGCTTGGAGCAGCAGAGCAGGGCCATGCCGGCATCGATCTCGCGCTGGCGGATGCCGCCGGCATGGGTCATCGCGACGGTGCCCTTGGTGACCTTCGACTTGCAGGTGCCGCACAGGCCCTTGGCGCAGGAGGAGGGCAGGCGGATGCCGGCCTTGCGGGCGGCGTCGAGGACCGTCTCGTTCTCCGGGCAGTCGAGCACCCGGCGGGTCTTGGCGAACTCGACCCGGAAGGTGCGTACCGTCGCCGCCGGGGCTTCCTCGGCTTCGGCATCCAGGGCACGGCCGGCTTCCGCCGCCGCCTGCTGCTCGGCCTCCGGCAGGGCACCGAAATCGAAGCTCTCCTCGTGGTGGCGGGCCATGTCGAAGCCGGCCTCGCGCAGCATCGCGCGCACGGCGTCCATGTAGGGCTTCGGACCGCAGACGAAGACCTCGCGCTCGCGGAAGTCCGGGACCGCTTGCGTCAGGATGTCGAGGGAGAGGCGTCCTTTGGGACCCGACCATGCCTCGTCCGGCGCGTCGGCCTCGCAGACCGCGTGAAAGCGGAAGGAGGGATCGAGCCGGGCCATCGTCTCCAGCTCGGCCCGGAACACGATATCGGCCGGGCTGCGGGCGGAATGGACGAAGGCGACGTCGCGGGGCTCACCCAGGTCGTGGAAGGTGCGCGCCATCGCCATCATCGGCGTCACGCCGCTACCGCCGGACAGGAGCAGGTATTTTTGCGCCGGATGGGTGAAGCAGGAAAAATCGCCCATCGGGCCGAGCGCCCGCACGGTGTCGCCGGCCTTCAGGTTGTCGTGCAGCCAGTTCGAGACCGGGCCGCCGGGCACCCGCTTGACGGTGATCGACAGGGCGTGCGGCCGCGTCGGCGCCGAGGAGATCGTGTAGCAGCGATGGATCGTCTCGGCCCCGACCTCGAAGGCGAAGGTCAGGAACTGGCCCGGCGCGTAGGCGAAGCGCCGGGGCTCAGGGGGGCTGAGCACGAAGGTCTTCACGTCGTGCGTCTCCTGGCGCACGGCGAGGCAGACCAGGGCGTCGTCGGCCTCCGCATCCCAGGAGGCTGAGGCCGCGAGGCGCGCGGCGGCCGGTTCGGTGGAGGCCGAATTCATGGCGCTAGCGCCCCAGATGCGCGGCCATGCGGCCGACATACCAGTTGCAGAACTTTTCCACGAGCATCTCGGTGTTCGGCGAGTACGGGCCGGGCTCGTAGGCCGGGCTCGCGACGCCCTGCTGGCAGATGCCGACGAGTTCGCTGTCCTGGTCGTTGGTGGCTTCCCAGACGCCGATCAGGTTGGCGAGGTCGTAATCGACGCCCTCGACCGCATCCTTGTGGACGAGCCACTTGGTGCGCAGGAGCGAGCGCTCGGCATCGAGCGGCAGCACCGAGAAGGTGACGATGTGGTCGCCGAGGAAGTGGTGCCAGGAATTCGGCTGCGTCCAGACCGAGAGGCCGCCGAGCTTAGGCTTGGTGAAGTCCCCGAGGAGCTTCTTGCAGGCGGCCTTGGTGTCGAGGGTGTGGGATTCGCCCTCGCCGTCGAGCGGCAGGCGCTCGGTGCGGAACGCCGTCACCATCGTGTCGAGTTCGTCGATCTCCCGCGACGGCAGGCCTTCGGCCTCCCATTCGCCGTGACGGGTCTTGAGCAGGCAGCCGTAGCGCTCGGCTTCAGCGCGGTCGTGCTCGCCCATCTCCTCGGGCGCGAAACCGAAGCCGTAGGCGAAGAGCGGCACGGTCAGCTCGGGATGGTTGGCCCCGCAATGATAGCACTCGCGGTTGTTCTCCATCGTGAGCTTCCAGTTGCCCGGCTCGATGATGTCCTTCTGGAACGCCACCTTCGTGTCGCGCACGTTGTGCGGCGCGATGTAGGGCCCGAGCCGCGCCGCCATCTCGTCGAAGTCGGACGGGGCCTCCTCGGCAAGGCAGATGAAGAGCAGGCCTTCGAGCGAGCGGAGATGCACGGGCTTCAGGCCGTGGCAGCCCTTTTTGAAATCCGGACCCATATGCTCGGCATGGATCAGTTCGCCGGTGAGGTCGTAGGTCCAGGAATGGTAGCGGCAGACCAGGTTGCCGACCGTCGACTTCTCGTCGTGGACCAGGCGCGCGCCGCGGTGGCGGCAGACGTTGTGGAAGGCGCGGACCTCGTTGTCGTCGTCGCGCACGATCGCCACGGAGGTCTTGCCGATATCGACGACCATCACGTCGCCGGCCTCCGGCACGTCGGGCTCCACGCCGACATAGATCCAGTGGCGCCCGAAGATGACCTCCATGTCGGCCTCGAAGATCTCGGGGCTGAGATAGAACGGGGCCGGCAGGGTGTAGCCAGGGCGGCGCTCACGCAGGAGGCGCTGCAGCGGGGTCGGCGTCACGTCGAGCATGGGGCCTCGCAAAGCCATATCGAGCGAGGACGACTATCCCCGCCGGACCGGCTCTCCGCTGCCGTGCCAGCGACATTCCGTTGGCTCGCTGCGACGCCCGCCGATCCTCCCCGAAAAGCCCGGTCGTCCGGCTTCGGGACAGCCCTCGCGTCCGGAGCCTCACGCCACCAGGCGGATGGTGGGTGCCGGTGCGTCGCAGGCGTAACGGCGGCAATGCTGGAGGTAGCCGACCTCGTGGCGGCCGGCGAGTTCGACCACGCTCGACCACAGCCAGGACGGTGCCTCCCCGTCGCAACCCCGGGTGACCTCCTTGCGCCACGCGGCACGGACGCCCTCGTCCATCTGCCGCCCATGGGCCTCGCCGACCACGGTGGCGAGGTAACGGGCGGCCTGCACCGCCTCCTCGCGACCGAACTGGTCGACATCGAGCTTCAGGTCCTGGGGGGCGAGCTCGCGCATCACCACCGGCTTGCCGAGGAGATGCACCGGCAGCATCCGCTCGCCGAGATTCGGCGACAGCGCCCGGGCGCCGGCGACGACGCGCTCGGCGGCGTCCTCCGGCATCTCGGCACCGGGGGCGGGCGGCGCCGCGGGGGCCACCGCTTCCTTCAGGTCGACGAGCGCCAGCCGGTCCTTGCCGTGCGGCCCCTCGACCCGCACCAGGGCGGCGTAGCGCAGGAAGCCGAGCGAGCTGCACCCCTTCATCCAGTACGCCGCATCGATCAGGCGCAGGCCCCGCCCGCCGTCGCGGCCGTGCAGGGCGAGCACGAGGCGGCGCACGTCGTCGCGGTCGAACAGGTCGCGCAGAGCCTCGCGCTCGGCTTCGTCCAGCGCCCAGAACTTCCGGCCGAGGGGAATCTTGGGCTCGACATCCTTCAGCCGCTCGCGGGCGAGGTGCTTCCAGTGCCGGCCGAGCGCCCGGCGCCGCACGGTGTGCACCACCTCCGGCTCGCGCGGGGCCTCGCCGGCCCGCACCCCGCCGAGACCCTGCGCATAACCGCGGATCATCTCCTCCAGCATCCGGGCGGTGACGACGCCGGGCAGGTCCGAGCCGCGGGCCGCGCTCGCCAGCGACAGGCCGAGGCGGACGAGGTCGTGGGTCGGGTTGCCGATCACCGTCTGGTCGAGGTCGCGGATCTGGATGTCGACCCGGCCCTCGGCATCGGCGAGCGGCCCGAGATTGCCGAGGTGGCAATCGCCGCAGATCCAGACCGGCGGACCCTCCGGCAGGGTGCCGCGGGCGAGTCCGTCGAGCCACTCGTAGAATTTCAGGGTGTTGCCGCGCACGTAGGCATGCGCCGAGCGCGCCATCTTCAGGGTGCGCTGACGCTCCAGGACGGCCGCACGCTCCTCGGGGCCGTAGCTTCGGATCTCGGGCATTCCATCACCTGCGCGAACGCGGCCGACACGCTACCTTGGCCGCGCTCGACAACGCGCGAGACCGGCACGGCACCGCGCGTCGTTTCGTCTCCGGTGTGGATGACGGTGGATGGTTGGAACGTACACAGGGTACCCCCCAGGAGGGTCGTCTCGCCGGCTCACGCGCCCTGCTTCTCGTCCCCCGACCAGTCCAGCGCCGCATAGTGCGTCCGCAACTCGCGCTTGAGCAGCTTGCCGGCGGTGTTGCGGGGCAGGTCGTCCTGGAACAGGATCCGCTTCGGCACCTTGAACGGCGCCAGCCCGGTGCGGCAATGGGCGATCAGTTCCTCGGCGCCGGCGCTCGCCCCCGGCCGCAGCACCACGACCGCCGTCACGGCCTCGATCCAGCGCGGATGGGGCAGGGCGATCACCGCCACCTCCGACACGGCGGGATGGGTGAACAGCACCTCCTCGACCTCGCGGCTCGCCACGATGGTGCCGCCGGTCTTGATCACGTCCTTCACCCGGTCGACCACCGTGATGTAGCCGGCCTCGTCCATGATCCCGACGTCGCCCGAGTGGAACCAGCCGCCGCGAAAAGCCTCTTCCGTCTCCTGCGGCTTGTCCCAGTACCCGGCCATCAGCTGGGCCGAGCGGTGGACGATCTCGCCGCGCTCGCCCGGCGCCACGTCCTGCATCGCGTCGTCGACCACCCTCGTCTCGACGTTGAAGACCGGGCGGCCGCAGGAGGCCGGGCGGGCATCGTGCTCCTCGGGCCGCAGCACGGTGGCGAGCGGGGCGATCTCGCTCTGGCCGTAGCAATTGTAGGCGCCCGCGCCGGGTAGGCGGGCGCGCAGCTCCTCCAGCACTGGCACCGGCATGATCGAGGCGCCGTAATAGACCCGGGCCAGGGAGGACAGGTCGCGCCGGGCGAAATCGGGCGAGCGCAGCAGGCTGATCCAGACGGTCGGCGGTGCGAAGAACGAGGTGAGGCGGTGCTCCTCGATCAGGCGCAGGCAGGTCTCGGGCGCGGGCGCCTCGATCAGCACCGTCTCGGCGCCGGCGAGCAGCTGGGGCATGGTGAAGGCGTGCATCTGCGCCGTATGGTAGAGCGGCAGGGCGGCGAGCGCCCGGTCGCCGGGACCGAAATCGAGGGCGATGATGCAGCTCAGATATTCGGCGAGCAGGCCCCGGCTCGTCATCATGGCGCCCTTCGGCGCCGCGGTGGTGCCCGACGTGTAGAGAAGCTGCACCACGTCGTCGTCGGCGATGCGAGCCTCGACCGGCTCGACCGCGCCGTCGCCCTGCGCGAGCCGCAGCACGTCGAGGCCTTGAGCGCCCCCGGCAAAGTCTCGAGCACCGCCGAACAGGGTGCCGAACCACGGGGCCGCCGCCTCGTCCAGGGCCTCCCGGGCGTTCCCGGCGAGAGCCGGATCGACGATCAGCGCGCGGGCACCGGATTGCTCGACGATGTAGCGCAGCTCGCGCCCGGTCAGGGCGTAATTGACCGGGACGTGGATCAGGCCGGCGCGGGCGCAGGCGAGCCACAGGATCAGGTAGGCGTCCGAGTTGCGCCCCAGCGCCCCGAGCCGGTCGCCCCGGGTCAGCCCCGCCTCCGTGAGGCCGTGGGCGACCCGGTCGACGGCGCGGTCGAGGGCGGCAAAGCTCCAGCGCCGCTCGCCGAAGGACAGGGCGTTGCGGTCGCGGTGGCGCCGGGCCGTGCGCCGCAGGGCGTCGGAGATGGTATCGCGCCGTGCGCGCGCGGCCTCGTGCCCCGCACGCGTCTCCTGGCCGGCGAGCGTCCCGTCGGATCCCATGGTGGCTCCTCCCTCACGGCTCCGTCGTGCCCCGTCTCCGTCACGGGGCCGCGTCGCTCGTCGGCTTTTGTACCGGCAAGTTGTACCGGCAAGTCGGCGCGGCCTGCCCTTAGACTAACGGCGGATGGCGCATCCCGCCGGTCGCCTCCCGGAGCCGTCAGGCGCCGCCGTCCCAGCCGGCCAGGAAATCGAGGAGGAGCCGGTTGACCTCGTCGGGCTGCTCCTCGTGGGGCAGGTGGCCGCACCGGGCGATCGCCGCCGTGCGCAGGTCGCTCGCCATCTCGGCCCACACCGCCTTCATGTCGAAGGCCTGGCCGACGGCACCGAAATCGGCGCCCCACAGCGACAGGACCGGGCAGGCGATCTTCACCTCGGCATCGACGAGGTCCTGCGCGTTGTCCTCCGCGTTGGCGCGGTAATCCGCCATCGCGCCGCGCACGGCGCCGGGCGCCCGGTAGGCCGCGACATAGGTGTCGAAGTCGGCCCCCGAGATGGCGTGCGGGTTGAAGCACCAATCGGAGAAGAAGTGGCGCAGCCACAGGTCCTCGCGCCCGGCGATCAGCGCCTCCGGCAGGTCGGGCACCAGGTGGAACAGGAAGAACCAGTAGGCCCGGGCGGTCTGGGCATTCATGTGGCGCGCCACGATCCGGGTCGGCACGTTGTCCATCACGACCAGCCGGTCGAGGCGGTCCGGATGATCCTTGGCGAAGCGGGTGGCGACCCGCGCGCCGCGGTCGTGCCCGACGAGGGCGATTCTGTCGATCCCGAGGGCATCGAGGAGGGCGACGAGGTCCTGCGCCATCGTGCGCTTGTCGTAGCCGCTCGCCGGCTTGTCGGTCTCGCCGTAGCCGCGCAGGTCCGGAGCGATGACGCGGTAGTGCCGGCCGAGCGGCGGGATCTGGTGGCGCCAGGCGTAGCTCGTCTCGGGAAAACCGTGCAGCAGCACGACCGGCGGGCCCGATCCGGCCTCGAGGTAATGCTGCCGGATGCCGTTCGCCCGGATCGTGTGATGCGTGATCGCCGTCATGTCGCGTCCTTCCGCCTGGTCCGTTCTCGGCGGGCAGCATGGCGAAGGCCGCCGGGCGGTCTTTCAGGATCGCGCGGCGTTTTGGACGCCTCGCCGCTGCCGGGTCAGGCCGCCCGTGCCGGGCCGGAATCCAGGGCGGCGACGAGGATCAGCACCGGCGCGACCGCGATCGCGGCGGCACCGACGAGATAGAAGAACAGCGCCGCCAGCCCGCAGCCGAGGGCGAAGGCCGCGACGGCGGCGCTCATCCGGGCGATCCGGCGCCGCGCCGCGTGCTCGGCCGGCACGCCGCGCAGCAGGTCGGCGAGGTCGATCATGATCTGCGTCGTCGTGCCGGTCATCAGGGTCGAGGGCGGCGCCTCGGGCAGGTGCGCCCGGTGCGCCGCGTTCTGCACCGCCATCGCGACGACCAGCACCATGCCGGTGAGGAGCGCCGCCGGACGGTCGGCATCCGTGAACGGTCCGAGCGCGATGGCGAGGACCGTGCCGAGGGCCAGGAAGGCGCATTGGGTCAGGAGCAGCAGGCGCAAGACCGGGCGGCCGGTCTCCTCCAGGCGGCGGCCGGCGAGCCGGGTGGCCAGCACCGCGACGCAGAAGACCGGCAGCGCCAGGAGCTTCGCCCAGGCGCCGGTGGCGCCGTGCACCATCGCGGCGCCGAAGGTCACGAAGTTGCCGGTGACGTGGGCGGTGAACAGGCCCTGGAGGGCGAGGAAGCCGACCGTGTCGACATAGCCGCCGACGAAGCTCAGGATCTGGGCGGGGGAGGGGCGCATGGGGTCGTCCGTTCGAGGGGGAGGGCGGCTCACCAGGCGTAGCGCAGCTCGACGCCGAGATAGGTGCCGTCCTTGCCCCCGGCCTGGCGGATCGTGTCGCCGGCGGCAAAGCGCACCGCCTCGACCGCGCCGGTGAGGCCGGGAGCGAAGACGTAATCCGCGCGCAGCTGCCCGTAGGCGCCGGTCCAGAGATGCCCGCGCCCGGCAGTGCCCGGGACCGGGTTGCTCGGCTGGACGTAGACCGCATCGGAAGTGGTCTGGCGCCATTGCAGGCCGAAGGCGGCGCTGACGGCGAGGCCTGCGGCCGGGTGGACCGTCAGCGACGGCTTGAGGTGGAGGAGGTTGGCGTAGCTCGTGTAGCCGGCGAGCGTGAAGTAGTAGCCGTTGGGGAAGAGCGGGTTGAAGGTGTTCAAGGTGGAATCGCCGCGGCGGGCGTCGCCCGAGGCGGCGTCGCCCTGGAGGCCGAGGCGCGGCCGCCAGGGCAGAGTGTCGAGCGTGTAGCCGACGCGGCTGCCGACCGCCCAGGCGGCGATGTCGGTCCGGCCGACGCTGCCGATCTGGCCCATCGCCTCCAGATCCCAGTCGAACCCGCCCGCGGCCCCCGCGTAGCGGATGTCGAGGACGTGGCGGGACTCGTTTCCGACGGCGTCGAGGAAGCGGGCGCCGTCGCGCTCGTAGAGACCCCAATAGGCGGACAATTCCTGATCGCCGAAGACCTTGCGTTCGACCCGCAGGGTGCTGAAGCGGAAGGCCTTGGTGGAGACGTCGTCGAAGGGCTCATAGATCCGGTATTGTACCGGCTGGCTGACGAAGCCGAGCACCCGCCAGGGCCCGGATTCCCAATCGGCCCAGAGCGCATCGAAGGACTGGCGCACGTTCGGTCCGTCGCGCGAGGAGACGAAGCGCTGCAGGTCGAAGGCGAAGTCCTGCCGCCCGGCCCGGGCCTTGAAGGTCCCGTCCTCGCCCGTCCGGCTGTAGGACAGGAAGGCGAGGCGCAGGTCGAGGATGTTCTCGTCGACCGAGGTGATGACGCGCTTGCCCGGTGCCCGTACATCCTCCACCTGCGCGAAGATCTGCCAGTTCTCGTTCAGCCGCGCGTCGAGGTGGATCTGCAGGCGTTGCAGCAGGTACGCATCGCCCCGCGGCCCGCCGATGCCGAAGGCGGGCGTGCGGTTGCTCTCGAAGCGTTCGCGCAGGGTCAGGCCGAGGGACAGGTAGCTCTTCGGATCGGCGGCGAAGAGCGGGATGTATTTCAGGTCGTCGAAGGGCTGGGTGCGCCGGGCCGGATCGGCCAGGGGCGACCAGTCCTCGGCCCAGCGGTTGGTCTTCGTCGCCGGCCGGGTGATCGGGTCGGAGGCGGCGTCCTCGGCGCACGCGCCCGCGCTCAGCAGGCAGAGCGCGACGAACATCCCCGGCCGGACGACGCTCACCGGGCCGCCATACCCGCTTGGTGGATCTCCGCGACGTAACCGCCGGGGAAGCGCACCATCGCGGCGCTCCGGTCACCGGCGGTGACAGGGGCAACCAGCACGCTCGCCCCGGCCGCCTTCGCCTTGGCCAGGGTGTCGGCGAGGTCCGCGACCTCGTAGCCGGTGGTCTCGTGGCCGTAGGGGTAGGGCAGGTGGCCGTCGGTCACCAGCACGGTCATGCGGCCGAAATCGGAGGCGAGGCGCAGACGGCGATAGGTGTCGCCCGGCCGGCCGATCTCGGCGCCGGGGGCCTTCGTGTCGTCGGAGACGACGCGTCCGTGGGAGAAGCGGCGGAAGCCCGCCACGAAGGCCTCGACGCTGTCGGGCGAGACGTAGACCCGGTTCTCCGGCACCGTCGCGAAGGGAGCGTAGTCCGGCTTCGTATTGTGCCAGTAGAGCTGCATGTTGACGCCGCCCGGCCACTGGATGACGGCGTCGCGGCCGATCGGGTCCGGAAAGGTCTGGACGATCACCGCGGCCCCCGCAGCTCGGGCGGAGGCGACCGCCGCATCCATGTCGGCGACGAGGTAGCCGGTGCGCTCGGTCCCGAAGGGATGGGGGATCGGCGTCTTGAAGCCGAACAGCGACACGGTGCCGACCGGCGTCTGGATCAGCTGCGAGGTGGTGCTCGACGGCGTCGGCGTCACGGTCGCGACGACCTGCTTCGTGCTCTTGCCGCCGAAGGTGGCGGTGAAGCTCCCGACGAAACGGTCGACATCCTCGGGGGCCACGTAGACGTGGGTGGTGTCGTATTGCGGCGCGACGGCGACCTTGGGCTCGGCCGCGGCGTCCCGAGCCCGGGCCGGGCCGGCGAGGAGGGCGGCCGCGAGGAGGGAGGCGGCGAGGATGCGCATCATGGAGGGCTCCAGGCGATTGGCCGTACGAGGTATTTTCGAATATCGGTGAAGCCCATCCCCAACCCTCCCCCCTCTGCGCAGGGCTGTCCGGGGAAAAGAGTAGCGCGGGTTCTCTCCTCTCCCCGCGGGCGGGGAGAGGGCTGACGACACCTTGTCGTGTCGTCGGCAAGCGGAGGCGCAGCCGGAGCGAGGGTGAGGGGGTGTCTCAGGATGAGACTCCTCCGGAATCACCCCCTCACCCTCGCCCTTCGGGCTCACCGCGCTCCCTGAACGGGAGCGCAGTCCTCTCCCCGCCCGCGGGGAGAGGGGAAACCCGCGCCTTTTACTTTTCCCCGGACGATCCTGCCCTCTGCGGGGGAGGGTGGCGAACGGAGTGAGCCGGAAGAGGGGCAGCGCAACGGCGATCCAGAGGGCGCCCTTCAGAACGGTTCAGTCCTTTCCGGAAGCATAGTTCCCCCCTCCCGGCCTCCCCCGCAGAGTGGGGGGGTCGGGACGGCGCGTCACACCGCCCAGCAGGCACAGCCCAACGCCCCCCAGAAGCTCTTCAGATCCGAGACCGGCGCCTGCGACGACCAGGCGGTGGCATGAGCGTGGCCGTGCAGCCCGCAGGACAGCGCGCAGCCGCACGCCGCGCTCGCCTCCCGCGCCACCACGGCTTCCGCCCGCACCGGGCGCTCGCCCCAGGCGCCGTAGCCCTTGAAGGTGCGCACCGGCGACCAGTCCGGCATCGCCGGGGGCGGCGGAGTCTCGTCGAGGGCCGAGAAGGGGCCGGCGGCGTACACCACCCTGCCGCCGACCACCGTCAGGTCGCTCACCGTGTCGGCGATCTCGGCCTCGGCGCAGGCCAATACGTCGCGGTCCGGCACGATCAGGTCGGCGAGTTGGCCACTGGCGATCCGCCCCTTGCGGCCCTGCTCGTTCGAGAACCAGGTCACGTTCTCGGTCCACATCCGGAGCGCCGTCTCGCGGTCGAGGCAGTTGCGGCGGGGGTAGATCTGCATCCCGCCGACCGTGCGGCCGGTGACGAGCCAGGCGATCGAGACCCAAGGATTGTAGGAGGCGACGCGGGTCGCGTCGGTACCGGCCGAGACCGGTACGCCCTTCTCCAGCATGCGGGCGACCGGCGGGGTCGCCGCGGCGGCGCCGTGGCCGTAGCGCTCGACGAAGTACTCGCCCTGATAGGCCATCCGGTGCTGCACCGCGATGCCGCCGCCGAGCGCCGCGATGCGGTCGATCGAGGCCTCCGAGATCGTCTCGGCGTGGTCGAAGAACCAGTTGAGGCCCTCGAGCGGGATGTCCTGGTTCACGCGCTCGAACACGTCGAGGGCGCGGGAGATCGTCTCGTCGTAGGTGGCGTGCAGGCGCCAGGGCCAGCGGTTCTCGGCGAGCACCCGCACCACGCCCTCGAGCTCGTCCTCCATCTCCGGCGCCATGTCGGGCCGGGGCTGGCGAAAGTCCTCGAAATCGGCGGCCGAGAAGACCAGCATCTCGCCCGCACCGTTGTGCCGGAAGTAGTCGTCGCCCTGCTTGTAGCGGGACGACCTGGTCCAGGCGAGGAAGTCCTCCTTCTCGGCCTTCGGCTTCTGGGTGAACAGGTTGTAGGCGAGCCGCACGGTGAGCTGGCCGGCATCGGCCAGCGTCTGGACGACCTGGTAATCCTCCGGATAGTTCTGGAAGCCGCCGCCGGCATCGATCGCTCCGGTCACGCCGAGCCGGTTCAGCTCGCGCATGAAGTGGCGGGTCGAGTTGACCTGGTACTCGAAGGGGAGCTTCGGCCCCTTGGCCAGCGTCGCGTAGAGGATCGCGGCGTTGGGCTTGGCGAGCAGCAACCCGGTCGGGTTGCCCGCAGAATCGCGCAGGATCGATCCGCCCGGCGGCTCCGGCGTGTCCCGGGTGTAGCCGACGGCCCGCAAAGCCGCCCCGTTGAGGAGCGCCCGGTCGTAGAGGTGGAGCAGGAAGACCGGGGTATCGGGGGCGACGGCGTTCAGCTCCTCGAGGGTCGGCAGGCGCTTCTCGGCGAACTGGTGCTCGGTGAAGCCGCCGACCACGCGCACCCATTGCGGCGGCGGCGTCACCGCCACCTGGCGCTTGAGCATCGCCATCGCGTCGGCCAGCGAGCGCACGCCGTCCCAGCGCAGCTCCATGTTGAAGTTGAGCCCGCCGCGGATGAGATGCAGGTGGTTGTCGATGAGGCCGGGCAGGACCCGGCGGCCCTTGAGGTCGACCACCCGCGTTCCCGGCCCGGCGAGCCCCATCACCTCGTGGTCGGATCCGACCGCGGTGAAGACGCCGTCGGAGATCGCGACCGCCGAGGCTGTGGGGCGCGAGGGGTCGAGCGTGGTGACGAGACCGCCGCGCAGGACTAGGTCGGGGTGAGCCGCAACGCTCATCGAAGCTCCTCGGTCGACTCAGGAAAGGCGGTGCCGGCGCGGCGCGCCGGCACTCTTGGTCGGCTGTGACGGTCAGGCCGGCGGGTTCGCCGGCGCCTTCGTCGGTTCGACCGCAAAGCTCTTGCGGTGGAGCAGGCTCGACAGCACGGCCGGGTGGCCGCGCCAATACGAGACGGCCATCTCCCCGGCCAGGATGCCGAGGAGGCCGACGAGCGCGATGATCGGCGGCGCGGGCGACTTCACGCCGATCAGCCCGTAGGCGACGCCGACCGCGAGGCCGGCGGCAAGCGAGAGGAGGTACGGCAGCATCGCGTGCCGATCGTTCGGCTCAGTGGCCTTCGGAGGCGCCGAACATCGACTTGGCGTAGATGATGCCGAGGCCGTAGGCGCCGCCGTACTTCTTGGCGATGCCGGTGGTCATCTCGTAGGTCTCGGTGCGGGCCCAGTCGCGCTGCAGTTCGAGCATGTATTGCAGCGAGGTCATCGGCTGCACGCCGGCCTGGATCATCCGCTGCATGGCGCGCTCATGCGCCTCGTCGGAGACGTCGCCGCAGGCATCCGCGATGACGTAGACCTCGAAGCCCTGGTCGAGCGCCGACAGGGTCGGGCCGACGATGCAGACCGAGGTCCACAGGCCTGCGAAGACGAGCCGGTCCTTGCCGATCGCCGACACCCGGGCCACCACGGCGGCGTCCTCCCAGGTGTTCATCGAGGTGCGGTCGAGGAGCTTCTCTTCGGGGAAGGCCGAGGTGATCTCCTCGAACATCGGGCCCGAGAAGCTCTTCTCGGCCACCGTCGTCAGCACCGTGGACACGCCGAACCCTGCGGCGGCGCGCGACACCAGGGCGACGTTGTTGCGCAGGGTCACGGCGTCGATGGACTTCGTCGCGAAGGACATCTGCGACTGGAAGTCGATCATGATCAGCGTGTGATCGTGCGGCGAGACGAGGCGCTTTCCGGGCGTCGGCGTCGCTTTGATGGCCATGAGTCGGGCTCCTTCACGCTCGTCCTGGCGGACGGTGACCGTTGCGCCACCGCTCATCGGATCGGCGGCAGTGCCCGGCTTCTAGTCCCCCCGGGGACATGCGGATTGGAGGCTTTGCGCGCGGGTTGGACGATTGCGCTGTCGTGAGCGGCAAGGGCGCGGGCCGCGGGGCCCTTTTCCCCGAGGGGCCCGACGGCGTGTCCCGCCGGATGAGGCGCAGACCCGATCTCCGTTTCAACGAGGATGTGCGCCGGGAAATGCCCGAAACCGAGCGGTCCGTGCCGCACCCCTGCATTCACCGCTACGGCATCGCCCCGGCAGCGCAGGTCGAGGAGGTGTTGCCGGTGCCGAGGCGTCTCGCACCCGCCACGGTGACCGTCCGCTCTCGGTCCGGCGGAGGCGGTTCGACGGCAGCCCGGACGCTCCGGCATCGATCCACACGAGCATCACGGCGTCGACCATCGGGGGTCTCCCGGGTACGGGGTTGGTGTCGGCAACCCGATCCCGACCCGTCACCGCCGATGGCCATCCCCGCGTGAGATCACGCGTGCCACAGCGCTGGGAAGGCGCGCAGGCAAGCCCTCCCGCTTTCGGTCACGACGCCACTCCAGGGGACACGAGCCCTGGAGGAGTATCATCGTACGACCGGAACCTCGGTGCTGATCTGCCGATGGTATCATGGGAAGTGCGCCTCGGCTGGAGAAGTCTCGGTCGGACCTGAGCCCCTCAGCTCAGCGTGATGGCGGAGAGATCGATGGACACCACGAGCGGCTCGGGCATCGGCCGGCCGTCGGGCCGCCGCGGGAAGATCCGCCGCCGCGTCGGAACCTTGATCCCGGAAACGTCGACGTAATCCGAGAGAAAATGCGCGCCCGGCGTGCTTCCGGCGATCTCGACGTCGTAGTCGTGCCGGGCGATCAGGCCGTCGGCATCGACGTAGAGCGTCTGTACCCGGCTGTGTGTCGCAATGGTGGACGAGAAGGTCGCCCGCAGCCGACGCCAGACCGTGTCGCCGTCGCGCCAGGGCTCGATCTCATGCGTCTCGACACCCGGATAGGCGAGCAGGAACGGCATGTTGAGGTAGGTCCACATCGCACAGCCGGCGAAGTAGGCGAGTTGCGGATCGCTCCAGGGCGTCTCCAGGGTGTGAGCCTGGAACGACGCGCGCGGGTCGACGAGCTCCTCGATCATCGACCCCGCCGCATCCTCGATCGAGACCCGATCGGGGGTGAAGCGGGAGCGCCGTCCGTCGCTCCCGAACGGCGCGTGCGAGGCCCATTCGTCGCGCAGGCCCACCGTCACGTCGACCGCATCGAGCAACCCCGCCTTCCCTTTCAGAGCCCAGAGCGCGCCGCCCTGCATGAGATGCGCGCTCATCGTCGAGAATCGGTTCCAGCGTGCGAGGCCGCCATGGGCGTCGAGCATGGTCGCGAGCAAAGTCGTCATGTCGTCAATCCGCTGTTTGGTGGTCGGCGAGGAAGCGGCTGCTCCCGGCAGTCAGGTCCGCCGTGAGCCCGGACCGTGCGGAAATCGACGCTGGGCCCGGGACCGCGTCGAGGAGGGAGAAGAGCCGCTGGTTCATGGATGAGCGTCCGTTGCGTCCGGGATCAGGCTTCGGCCGAGGCCGCGAAGGCGTCGAGGGCGCGGGTGCCGTAGACGATGGCCGCTCCCGCCCCGAGGCTCGCGGCGCCCCCGAGCGCCTCGGCCAGCTCCGCGTGCGTCGCGCCGAGCTTGCTGGCGGCGTCGGCGTGGACGGTGATGCCGCCATCGCAGCGCAGCGTCACCGCGACGGCGACCGCGATCAGTTCGCGCACCTCGGCTTCGAGGTGATTGGTCTTCTGCCCCGCCGCGCTCAGTGCGCCGTAGTCCCCGATCGTCTCCGGGCTGAGCTTGGCGAACCCGCCGACACCGGCCGTCACCTGCTGCCGGTAGAGGTTCCAATCCATCATGTGCATGTCGCTGTTCCCCCGGAGTGCAGCTGGCGGCTCGTCCATGGCCATCAGGGCTAAGCGGTCCGGCGGCCGCGGTCGTGAGAGGCGTCGTGAGACGTCGTGAGGGAGTGTACGGCACCGCTTCTCATGCCTCTCGGGCGCTCGCAGGTCCGAGGATGGCGGGGCGGATGCGACATCGGCGACCGGCCGGGATCGGCGGGAAGGCCGCGTATCGCCGAGGACGGATCAAGCGGAGCTGCGACCCGGAATCGTGCCGGGTCAGGCCGACGCGAGCCGGCGCAGCCTCGTTGCGTCGTCACTCCACGATGCGGCATATGCCGGGCGCAGGCCGGGCTGCGGCACCTTCATGCCACGGCCTGCACGAGAGCAACGGCCGTGACGCCGACGAGCAGGGATCCCTCCCGTCGGCGTATCGCTCGAATGTCGGGTCCTGCTGTCGCTCAGGCCCCGGCGAGCTTCGTGTTGGCGACCGGTAGCGACCGGATCCGCTGCCCGGTCAGCGCCGCGATGGCGTTGAGGATCGCCGGGGGCACGCCCGGCAGGCCCGGCTCGCCGACGCCGCCCATCGGGGCGCCGCTCTCGACGATGCGGACATGGACCGCCGGCATGTGCTCGCGGCGCAGGATCGGGTAGGTGTCGAAGTTCTGCGACTGGCGCAGGCCGTCGCGGTAGACGATCTGCTCGAACAGCACCGAGGAGGTGCCGAGCGCGGCCGCCGACTCGACCTGCGCCTTCACGATCGCCGGGTTGACGACCGAGCCCGGATCGAAGGCGATCCAGAGATTGTGCACCCGGGCCTCACCGCCCTCGACCGAGACTTCCGCGATCGTCGCGGTCTCCGACCCGAAGGGCGAGGCGAGCGAGATACCGCGCGCCCTCCGGCCAGCACCGGCCGCGTAGGGGCCGCGCCGCCAGCCGCCGGCGAGGTCGGCGACCTCGCGCAGGAGCCGCTGGTGGCGCGGCTTGTCCTTCAGGAGCGTCATCCGGAGTTCGAACGGGTCGTGCCCGCCGGCCAGCGCCACCTCGTCGAGGAAACTCTCGTAGAAGGTATCGTTCATCGAGTGGCCGACCGAGCGCCAGAACGCGATCGTCACCGGATGGGCGACCTTGGTGAAGGTCATCCGGCGGTTCGCGATCGCGTAGGGCTTCTCGACGATGCCCTCGACGGCGGAAGGGTCGACCGGCGTCTTCATCAGGGCACCGAAGTAGCGGCCGATCGGCCCCTCCCCGACGGTGCGCACCTCGATCGCCGTCGGGTTGCCGGCCGCGTCGAGGGCGGCGCGGAAGCGGCTGAAGCTCAGGGGACGCAGGCCGTCGCGGGCGAATTCCTCCTCGCGCGACCACAGCACCTTCACCGGCCGGCCGGTCGCCTTCGCGAGCAGGATCGCCTGCGGGAACGGGTTGCCGGACTCGTAGGGGAAGTGCCGGCCGAAGAACCCGCCGAGCATCGGCGAGTGGATGCGGACCTTGTCCGGCGACAGCCCCGCGACCTTCGCCGAGATGCCCTGGAACAGCTCCGGCATCTGGTTCGGCAGCCAGACGTCGAGGGTGCCGTCTTGGTTGAAGCGCGCGATCGACGAGGGCGGCTCGAGCTGGGCGTGGGCCAGGTAGGGGGCCGCGTACTCCGCCTCGACCACCTTGGCGGCACGCGCAAAGGCGCCGGCGGCGTCGCCTTCCGCCTCCGCCGCGTGGCCGGCCTCCGTCGCGCCCTTCAGCGCCGCGAGCAGCCCGTCGGAGGAGAAATCGGCCGCGACCGTGTCGAGGCCGGTCGCCTTCGGGGCGCTCCAGCGCACGGTCAGCGCCTCGACGGCCTTGCGCGCCCGCCACCAGCTGTCGGCGGCGACCGCCACCGCCCCGGGGAGGCGGTGGATCGAATGCACGCCCGGCATCGCCCGCACCCCCGCCTCGTTGTCGAGCCCGACCGGCTCGGTGCCGGGATGCGGCGCGTGCGCCACCGCGGCGTAGAGCATGCTCTCGACCTTCTGGTCGATGGCGTAGACGGCGCGGCCCGTCGCCTTGTCGCGCACGTCGATCCGGGCCACCGGCTTGCCGATGTAGCGGAAGGTCTTGGGGTCGCGCAGGGCTGCGGCCTCGTTGGGCTTGAGCGCCATCGCGTCGGCGGCGAGCGCGCCGTAGGCGAGCGTGCGGCCGGATGCGGCGTGGACCACGGTGCCGTCGCGGGTGGTGATCTCGGCCGCCTGCACCTTGAGCCGCGCGGCCGCCGCGCGCACCAGCATGTCGCGGGCGGTGGCCCCGAGCTGGCGCATCAGCGGATAGCTGGAGCGCGTCGAGAAGCTGCCGCCGGTCATGCGGATGCCGTTGACCACCGCGTAATCCGGGCCGGGCGGGGCGCACTCGACCACGAAGCGCGCCGGATCGACGTCCAGCTCCTCGCCGACGATCTGGGCCATGCCGGTGGCGATGCCCTGGCCGCCCTCGACGAAGGGCGACAGGAAGCGGACCGTCCCGTCGGGGCGGATCTCCAGGAAGGCCGGGACCCGGGTGCCGGGCTTTTGCGCGATCGCGCCGGCGCCCTCGGCGGGTCCCTGCGCCTCCGCCCGGGCGCGGCCGGGCAGCGTGACGGCGAGCACCAACGCACCGGCCGCGGCGCCGATGAGATGGCGTCGCGAGAGGATCGCGGTGCCGGTGGTGGCCCGGGAGGGCGTGCGCAGGATCTGGTCCATGGGTCGCCTCCCCTCAGGCCGCAGCGTGCCGCACGGCGGCGGCGATGGCGTTGTAGGTGCCGCAGCGGCACAGGTTGGTCATCGCAGTGGCGATATCGTCGTCGCTGGGCTTCGGCGTCTCGCGCAGCAGCGCGGTCGCCGCCATCACCTGGCCCGACTGGCAGTAGCCGCATTGCGGCACCTGCGCGGCGATCCAGGCCGCGACCACCTTGCGGCCGACCGGATCGGCCTCCACCGCCTCGATCGTCTCGACCTTGGCCGCGCCGACCGAATCCACCGTGACCTGGCACGAGCGGGTTGCCTGGCCGTCCATCAGCACGGTGCAGGCACCGCATTGCGCGATGCCGCAGCCGTACTTCGTGCCGGTCATGCCCAGCGTGTCGCGCAGGACCCAGAGCAGCGGCGTGTCGGGCTCGACATCGACGCGGCGGGACTGGCCGTTGATGGTCAGGTCGAACATGGCGGACCTCTCCTGAATGGCGAGCGTGGATGGTGGCCAGGGGTCCGAGCGCCCGCGGCCTGCCGGGATCGTGCGCGTGGAGCCTGTCGTAGGCGCCCTGCCGCGGGGGTGTCGTGCGAGGCCTCGTGAGATTCCGTGAGCCGGCGGCTCGATCAGACCTCGTCGCCACCCTCCGACACGAGGCGGGTCTCGTAGACGCGATCCTTCATCAGGACGTTGGCGGCCTGGAAGACCGCGAGCGCCGCGATCGACATGAGTTGCAGGCCCGGGGCGACCACAACTCCCACCTTCCGCATCGGTCCGCCTGCCTGCTGCCGGACCGGACGGGAGGCGGTCGGGCTTGGGCGTATGTTAGACCATCAAGCGAGGGCGGCAGCGGCGGATCCGGACGTAGACGTCACGATTCCAGACATTCGCGGTCGATCGGACCGGACCATCGGCTTTATCCGGTCACAGGGCGGCGACGGAGCCAGCCCCGGCGCGGACGCTGCGCGGCCCGGCTCCGTAGGCCCGCAGGAACGCCCGGCGCATCCGCTCGCGGTTGGAAAACCCCGTCTCGCGCGCGATCTCCTCGATCGGCAGGCGGCTTTGCTCCAGCATCAGCTTCGCCGCCTCCAGGCGGATGCGCTCCACCGCCTTGGACGGCGAGGTGCCGGTCTCCGCCCGGAACAGCCGGGTGAACTGGCGCGGGCTGAGGCAGGCCACCGCCGCCAGCGCCTCGGTCGTCAACGGCAGGTGGAGGTTGCGTCCCGCATAGGCCAGGACGGCCTGGATCCGGTCGGTGCGGGCGTCGAGATCGAGGAAGGCCGAGTGCTGCGCCTGGCCGCCGGCCCGACGGCGCTCCATCACGAGGCCGCGGGCCACGCTGACGGCGAGGTCGCGGCCGTGGTCGTGCTCGATCATTCCGACCGCGAGATCGATGGCGGCCGACATGCCGGCCGAGGTCCAGAGGGTGTCGTCGACGACGTAGATCTTGTCGATGTCGAGCCGGCAGGCCGGATAGCGCGCGCGGAACTGCGGCGCGAAATGCCAGTGGGTGGTCGCGCGCCGCCCGTCGAGCAGGCCGGCATCGCCCAGCATGAAGGCGCCCAGGCACAGCCCGGCGACCCGCCGCGTCGAGCGGGCGGCCGCGCGGAGATGGTCGGCGAGGACGGGGGAGGTCGTCGGCGGATTGATACCGGCCGCGACGAGGAGCGTGTCGAAGGCCGCCGGGTCACCGAGCGGCTCGGTGGCGAGGTCGGGGCCGAGGCCGGACCGGATCGGACCGCCGCGCTCCGACAGCAGGTGGACGTCGTAGAGCGCCGCCCCGGCGTAGCGGTTCGCCACCACGAACGGCGAGGTCACGGCGAGACCCATGAAGTCGAAGTCGGGGCCGATCACCAGCCCTATACGGCGCGTCGTCATCGGCTCCGTCCCCTTTCCCACGTCGCACCATCGGCCCGGGCTCCGGCCGTGGCAAGCATGGCGGCCGGAAACGAGGTATGATGATTCCCCATGGGAAGGCAGGCGCTCAGGCGGAGGAATGTCCGGAAAGGTGGCATCTACGTCCGAGGACCCGGATGATCGGGGATACGGCTGCGCTATGGTGCGCCGGCCGGTTTCGTGCGCAGGGAGTTATCCCCGCCAGGGATGGAGCCGGCGGCGGCTCGGGCGATCGGCGTCGGGCGGATGCGGGAGCGGCGGCATGACGAAGGCAAGCGACGCCACGGCGGGCCCGCCCGGCGCGGCGCGGCCGGAGATCGTGTTCGGCGTCTTCACGCTGCTCCCCGAGCACCGGCGCCTTCTGGCGGGGGAGTCCGCCGTCAAGCTCGGCAGCCGCGCCCTCGATCTCCTGATCCACCTCGCGTCGCGGCCCGGCGAGGTGATCGGCCATCGCGAGCTGACGGCCGCCGCCTGGGCCGGGGCGCAGGTCGAGGAGAGCAACCTCCGATTCCAGATCGGGCAGCTGCGGAAGGCGCTCGCCGAGCATGCGGACGGGGCCGAGTACGTGACGAGCGTGCCCGGCCGCGGCTACTGCTTTACCGCGAAGATGACGCCCGCCGCGTCGGCCCAGCCGGTGCCCATGGTCCGGCCGGCCGGCGCGCCGCTCCTGCCGCCCGCGCCGTCGAACCTGATCGGCCGGTCCGCCGATGTCGAGATCCTGCTCGGATGCCTGGCGCGCCATCGGCTGGTGACGGTGGTCGGCACGGGCGGCGTCGGCAAGACGACGCTCGCCGCCGCGGTCATGCATCGGCTCGGCGGCCCTGCCGGGCCGTCGCCGTCCTTCGTCGACCTGACGACGCTGGACGATCCCGGCCTGGTGCCGAGCGCCGTCGCCTCGGCCCTGGGCGTTCCGGTCGGATCGGCCGATCCGCTGCCGCAGGTCGTCAAGGTGCTGGCGGATACGGACGCCCTCCTCGTCCTCGACAATTGCGAGCACGTCATCGATGCCGTCGCGCTCGCGGCCGAGGCCATCCTGCGCGGCGCGCCCGCCGCGCGCATCCTCGCGACGAGCCGGGAACCGCTCCGGCTGTCCGGCGAGGCCGTCCACCACCTCCTGCCGCTGGCGGCGCCCGTCACCGACGCGGACGACCCGCTCGCCTTCGCGGCGGTCCAGCTCTTCTGCGACCGCGCCCGCCTGCAATCGCCCGACCTCGCCCTCGATCCGGCCCAGGCCCGGCTCGTCGGCGAGATCTGCCGGCAGGTCGACGGTCTTCCCCTGGCGATCGAACTCGTCGCGGCCCGCATGCGGACCCTGGGTCTCGCCGGCCTCGTCGAGCTTCTGCGCAACGGCGCCGAGCTCGCCCACCGCAGCGCCGTCCCCCGCCACCGCAGCCTTCAGGCCACCTTCGACTGGAGCTACGCCCTCCTGTCGGAGGCCGAGGCCCGCGCGCTGCGCGCCCTGTCGATCTTCACGGGCCACTTCTCGCTGAATGCGGCCCTGTCGGTCCTCGACGACGGCACGGACCGGTCCGATCACCTGGAGGTCCTCAGCGCGCTCGCCGACAAGTCCCATCTCGTGCTGGAGGCGGCACATGGTCCGGAGCCCGCCCAGGGCGGCGCCCGCTACCGCCTGCTCCAGATGACGCGCCAGTTCGCCCTCCGGAAGCTCCGTGCGGCGGACGAGGAAGCGGGCGTCGCCCGCCGGCACGTCGCCTGCTACGCAGGCCTGCTCGAAGGCGCCCGGGCGGCGAGCGGGACGCGGCACGGTGGCGACGGGGTGGCGGCCCTCGCCTTCGAGATCGGCAACGTCCGCGCGGCGCTGGTCTGGGCGTTCGGGCCGGACGGCGACGCGCGAGCGGCGGTCCGGCTCGCTGCCTGTTCCGCGCCTCTGTTCCTGCACCTGTCGCTGCTCGCCGAATGCGTCGATTGGACCGGTCGGGCGCTCGGGGCGAAGGAATTCGCCGCGCTCGGGCCGAAGCTGCGGCTCGAACTGAAGGCGGCACGCAGCGTCGCCCTGCGCTACACCAGGGGCAACGGCGAGGACGCGCGAACCGCGCTCCACGAGGCCCTGGACCTGGCCGAGGCCGAGGGCGATCTCGCCTACCAGATCCGGTTGCTGGAGGGCCTGTACATCTTCGCGCTCCGCCTCGCGGACTTCAAGGCCGCGATGGCCTATGCGGAGCGCGGCCGCGCCGGAATTTGGCACTCGCTCAGCGATACCGGGCTGGCGACCGGCGACTGGATGGTCGGCGTCCTCGATCATTTCATGGGGCGTCAGGCCGAGGCGCGTCTGCGCTGCGGGCACGCCCTGCGCAACTTTCCGCTCCAGCGCCGGTCCGAGGTGGTCCGCTTCGGCATCGACCAGCGCATGCTGGCCCACTGCGCCATCGCCCGCGCGCTGTGGGTACAGGGCCTTCCCGACCAGGCGGCGGCCGCCGTCGACGGGGTGGTCCGGGAGACCGAGGCGATCGGCCATCCCGTCTCGCTGTGCACGGCGTTGCTCTGGACGGCGCCGGTCGCCCTGTGGTCGGGCGATCTCGACCGGGCGGCGGAGGCGCTGGCTACGGGGCGGGTGCTGGCCTCGCGGCACTCGCTCGTCCCCTACGAGCTTCTCGCCCGGGCGCTGACCGGGCAGCTCCATGCGCTCCGCGGCGATCCGGAGAGCGGCGTCGCGCTCCTGTCCGAGGGCCTGGCGGGCCTCGTCGCGGTGTCGCACCTGACGATGAACTCGGCCCTGCAGCTCGCCCTCGCCGAGGCGCTGATCGAGGCGGGGCGGCCCGGCGAGGCCCTCGCCGAAGCCGGGTCCGCCCTGCTCCGCATCGAGCGCGACGAGGAGGTGACGCTCGTCCCCGAGGCGTGGCGGATCAAGGGCCGGGCCCTCGCAGCGCAGGAAGCGGACCGGGAGGCGGAGCGTGCGGAGGAGGCGTTCCGCCACGCCCTCCGGATCGCGCAGGATCAGGGGGCGTTGTCCTATCGCCTCCGAGCCGCGACGGATCTCGCCGAATACCTCTCCCGCCGGGGTCGTGCCGCCGAGGGAGCGGGCCTGCTCTCGCACGTCTGCGATGCGCTGACGGAGGGCCGTTCCACTCGGGATGTCCTAAGGGCGACGCGGCTTCTCGCGCGCCTGACCGCGTGACGGGGCCGGGCGTGCCAGCGCAGCTCGCTTCGTCCCGTCTCACGGGATCTCACGAGCCCTCTCGGTACATCTCCCGCCCTCGCCGATATCACCGGGGGACAGGTTCGAGCGGGTCGCGGTCACGGCAGACGGTCGCAGGCGGGGCGCCGCGATCCTGAGGGGCAATGAGCCGACCGAAGTGCGAGAGGACGAGGCGAGAGCATGACGGTATCGCACAAGCCGGCTTCCGGGCGGACCACGGCGCGCGTGCTCCTCGCCAGCCTGATCGGCACCACCGTCGAGTTCTACGACTTCTACATCTACGCCACCGCCGCGAGCCTGGTCTTCGGGCCGCTGTTCTTCCCGGCCACGCTGCAATCGGCCGAGCTGATCAGCGCCTATGCGAGCTTCGGCCTCGCCTTCGTGGCACGGCCGATCGGCGGCGCGGTGTTCGGGCATTTCGGCGACCGGGTCGGGCGCAAGGCGACGCTCGTCGCCTCGCTCCTGCTGATGGGCCTCTCGACCTCGGCGATCGGCCTTCTGCCGACTTACGCGCTCGCCGGGTGGCTCGCGCCCGTCCTGCTCTGCCTCCTGCGCTTCGGGCAGGGCCTGGCGCTCGGCGGCGAGTGGAGTGGGGCCGCCCTCCTGGCGCTCGAGAACGCCCCGCCGGGCTGGCGGGCGCGCTACGCCATGTTCGCGCCGCTCGGCGCGCCGCTCGGCTTCTTCGTCGCCAACGGGCTGTTCCTGATCCTCACCCTGGCCTTGACGTCGGAGCAATTCGCCGAGTGGGGCTGGCGGGTGCCGTTCCTGCTCAGCGTGCCGCTGGTGTGGCTCGGGCTGTGGGTTCGCACCCATCTCGGCGAGACCGAGGAATTCGCCGCCTCGCTCAAGGAGGCGAAGCCCCCGCGCGCACCGCTCGTCGAGCTGATGCGCCTCCATGCCGGCCAGGTGGTCGCGGGCATCTTCGGGGTCGTGGCCTGCTTCTCGCTGTTCTGGACCGCGACCGCCTTCGCGCTCGGCTACGGCACGACGACGCTCGGCCATTCCCGGGCGTCGTTCCTCCTCGTCGAGCTCGGTGCGATCCTGTTCATGGCCGCCGCGATCGTCACCGCGAGCTGGCTGTCCGACCGGGTCGACCCGACCCGCGTCCTCATCGTCGGCTGCGCAGGCACCATCGTCTCCGGCATCCTGCTGGCGCCGATGCTCGGCAGCGGATCGCTCGTCACGACCTTCGTGTTCCTAGCCTTCGCCCTCTGGGTCATGGGCTTCGTCAACGGGCCGCTCGGGGCCTGGCTGCCGAGCCTGTTTCCGCCGCGGGTGCGCTACTCGGGCACCTCGGTCGCCTTCAACGTCGGCGGCATCGTCGGCGGCGCGTTCTCGCCGATGATCGCTCAGGGACTTGCCGAGCGCAGCGGCCTGACCGCGGTCGGCTTCTACCTCGCGCTGACCGGCGGGGTCAGCCTGATCGCCTTCGACGTGAGCGCCCGCCGGCGCACCCTCGGGGCGCTCGCCCGCAGCGAGCGGCGCTATCGCGGGCTGTTCGAGCAGGCCCACGTCGCGCTCTGCGAAATCGACCTGTCCGCCGCGCACGAGGCGGTGACGGCGTCGCGTGGAGTGCAGGATTCCGGCTCCATCCTCCACGACGCCATCGCGCGCCGCGCCGCCTCGCCCGACGTGACGCTGGTCGACGTGAACGAGGCGACGGTGCAGCTCCTCGGCGGCGTCTCGCGGGGGGCGGTGCTCGGCGCGATGACCCGCTTCCTGCCGCCGGGCAGCGACCTCCCCGCCATGCTCCTCGCGCGGCTCGGCCAGGGCGGCGGCCGGTTCGAGATGCAGGGGAAGCTCCTGCGGGCCGACGGCCGGGAGGTCACCGCGATCCTCGTCCTGGCGCTGCCCGACGACGATTCGGGCTACGACCGGGTCTCTTGCGCGATGATCGACGTGACCGAGCGCGAGCGCGCCAAGGAGGCGTTGCTCGCCGCCCAGAGCGAGCTCGCCCGGGCCGGCCGGGTCGCGACGGTGGGGGCGATCTCGGCCTCGATCGCCCACGAGGTCAACCAGCCGATCGGCGCCATGGTGATGAGCGCCGAGGCCTGCCTGCGCTGGCTGCGGCGCGAGGCACCCGACCTCGCGGCCGCCGAACGCGCGGCCGAGCGGGCGGTGCGCGACGGCCTGAGGGCGAGCCAGATCGTGCAGCGGACCCGCGAGCAGCTCGGGCGCGACCGGCGCCCTCCTGAGATCGTCGACCTGCGGGACGTCCTCGCCGAGGCCGCACACCTCCTCGACCGCGAGATCTCCGCCGCCTCGGCGAGCCTGCGCATGCGCGTCTCGGTGCCTGGGGCCCGGGTCCTCGGCGACCGGGTCGAGCTGCAGCAGGTCGTCGTCAACCTGGTCGTGAACGGCCTGCACGCGATGCGGGCGGTGCCGGAGGCCCGGCGACGGCTCGATGTCGCGCTCTCCGCCCCGTCTTCGGATCGGGTCCGGCTGTCAGTGAGCGATCACGGCACCGGCATCGCGCCCGACCAGCTGCCGAAGCTCTTCAGCCCCTTCTTCACCACCAAGCGCGACGGGATGGGCATCGGCCTGTCGATCTGCAAGGCGATCGTCGAGGCCCATGGCGGGACGCTCGGAGGCCACAACAACGAGGGACCGGGCGCGACCTTCACGGTCGAGCTGCCCCTTCACGAGGATGCAGCCTGCGCCGCGGCGGCCGAGCCGGCCACCGCGGACGCCTGACACCGCGCTCAGTGCGTCGGCACCGCCGCAAACAGAGCGTTCAGCCCCTCCGCCGTCGTCGGATGCGCCAGGATCGCGTCGCGCAAAGCGGTGTAGGGGAGCCCCGCCAGCATCGCGACCTGGACCGCCGCCATGACCTCGCCGGCGTCGGTCCCGAGCATCGCGAAGCCGAGGATGCGGTCGTCCGGCCCGATCACCGCCTTCATGAATCCCTCGGTCAGGCCCGTGGTCCGGGTGCGCAGGACCGCCCGCATCGGCAGCTTGGCGACCCGGATCTCCGCGCCGCCCGCCCGTGCCTCCGTCTCGCTCAGGCCCACCCGGGCGAGTGGCGGGTCAGTGAACAGGCAGTAGGGCATCTGACGGCCGGCGGTGGAGCGCCCGCCGCCCTTCAGCGCGTCCCGCACCACCCGGTAATCGTCGGCCGAGGCGTGGGTGAAGGCGGGGCTGCCGGCGCATTCGCCGATCGCCCAGATCCCCGGCGCCGTCGTGGCGAGGCGATCGTCGACCCGGACCGTGCCGCGCTCCGTCATCGCGACGCCGGCACGATCGAGCCCGATCCCGTCGGTATTGGGCATGCGCCCCGCCGCGACCAGGATGTGGCTGCCCGCCACCACGGATTCGCCCTCGCTCGATCGCACCACGACCTCGACGGCATCGCCCGAGCGGCCGCGCACCCGCACCACGGCGGTGCCGGTCCGCAGCGCGATCCCCTCGGCCGTCAGCAGCCGCGCCAGCGCGTCCGCCACGTCCGCGTCCTCGCGGCCCGCGATCCGCTCGCCGCGCTCGATCACCGTGACGGTGCTGCCGAACCGGCGATAGGCCTGCGCCAGTTCGAGGCCGACATAGCCGCCGCCCAGGACGATCAGGTGGTCGGGCAGGACGTCGAGTTCGAGCGCCTCGATGTTGGTCAGCGGCTCCGCCTCGCGCAGGCCCGGAACGTCCGGGAGCGCCGGACGCGTGCCGAGGTTGAGCACGATGGTGTCGGCGGTGAGCACCCGCTCCCCGCCCGCGTTCAACGCGACCGCGACCGTCTTCGGGCCCGTGAACCGCGCGCTGCCCATGACCAGCTCGGCGCCGCTGTCGCGGTACTTGTCGAGGTGCATCTCGACGAGGCCGGCTACCATCGCCCGCTTTCGCTCGACCACGCGGCGCATGTCGACCCGGACCGGGCCGGTCTCGACGCCGTAGCGGCCCGCGTTGCGGGCGAGATGGGCGATCTCGGCGCTCCAGATCTCGTTCTTGCTCGGCAGGCAGTTGGTGTTGGGGCAGGAGCCGCCGATCCAGCGGCGCTCGACCACCGCGACCCGCTGCCCCGCTTTCGCCAGGTCCCAGGCCAGGAACTTGCCGCCCTCGCCGCTGCCGATCACCACGGCGTCGTATCGTTCGCTCATCGCGTGTCCTCCTCGAAGCGGGTTGTCGTGGGGCGGACCGCGGAAGGTCCGCCCGGGGCGGGTCTCAGACCGGGATCGGGTTGGCGACGAGGCCTGCGTTGAAGGCATTGACCATTGCGTGCTCCTTGGCGCCGGGATTGTCGCGCACGGAGCGCACAGCCTCGACGACGACCTCCTCGGCCTCGGTGCCGAGCCCGGTCATCGTCTCGGCGATGAAGGCGTCGAGGGGCATGGCGCGCGGATCGCCGCTCTTCTTGATGAGGTCGGTGTCGACCCAGGGCGGCGCGATCTCCTGGACGGTGACACGGGTGTTGCGCAGCATGAAGCGTTGCGAGAGCGTGTAGGCATGCAGGGCCGCCTTGCTGGCCGAGTAGACCGCCGTGCTCGCCAGCGGCAGGAAGGCGAGGATCGAGGTGTTGTTGACGATCGTCGCCCGCGGCTGCGCCTTCAGGTGCTCGATCAGGGCGGAGGTCATCCGGATCGGCCCGAGCAGGTTGGTGGTCAGGATCGCCTGCGCGACCGCATCGTCGATGAGTCCGGACGCGTCGTCGAACGGCATGATGCCGGCATTGTTGAACAGCACGTTGAGCGCCGGGAACTCGGCCACGACCCTGGCGGCGGCCGTCTTGATCGCCTCCGGATCATTGATGTCGAGGGCGATCGAGGCCATCCCGGGATTGGCCCGTGTCACCTCGTCGAGGAGCGCCTGGCGGCGGCCCGCGACGATCACCTGATTGCCGAGCCGGTGAAAGGCCTCGGCGAAGCCGCGGCCGATGCCGGAGGTGCCGCCGGTGATGAGGATGGTGTTGCCGGTGAGCTGCATCGTTTGGTCTCCAAGGGTATGGGCCGGATGGTCGTGGGCCGGTTGGTCATGGGCCGGACGACCGGAGGTACGCCGCTCGGGGCGGGTCCTCCCGGACGCGGGAATCGGTCGTGTGGCAGGTTCGAGGAGAGCCGGCCCCGTGGATCGATGCCTTGGGGCCGGCGACGAGGATCAGCTTACCGGTTCGGCCCCGCCGCGATATCGACGTCTGGTCTGAGCGCGATCACACCTTGCGCCAGCGTGATTATACGAAAGTGTCAGGTGATGCCCCGTACACTTCCATTGACGCAAGGACACTTTTTGCTTTGGTGGGCTCGGTCCCGTCGCGCGCGGAATGCGGTGTCACCACGACGAATACGGATCGTCCACCGGAACGGGACGAATAGCTTGGCCGTCACCTTGAGCCGGATTGGTCCGTTGACTATGCCGGTGGGCGAGGGCGCAGCGAGGCTCGCGAGGACTCGGCGATGACGGTGGCAGGCAACATCCGAGGCCCGGGCGCGAGCCCGCCCGCCGTGGCGGCGACGGCCCCGCTGGTGGTCATCGTCGAGGATGACGAGGGGATCCGCGAGGGTCTCCAGGACCTGCTGCGGTCGGTCGGCCTCGACGCGATCGCCTTCGGATCGACCGCCGACCTGCTCGCGGCGAGCCTGCCGGACAGGCCGGGCTGCCTCGTCCTCGATGTCCGGTTGCCCGGCACCAGCGGGCTCGATCTGCAGGCGAAGCTCGCCGCGACGGGCAGCCGCCTGCCGATCATCTTCATGACCGGCCACGGCGATATCCCGATGAGCGTCCGGGCGATGAAGGCGGGGGCGCTCGACTTCCTGACCAAGCCCTTTCGCGACCAGGACATGCTCGACGCGATCGCCGTCGCCATCGAGCGTGACAAGGCCCGGCGGACCGAGAGCGCGGGCACGGCCGAACTCGCCCGTCTGGCCGCGACCCTGACCACCCGCGAGGCCGAGGTGATGCAGCACGTCGTCCAGGGGCTGCTCAACAAACAGATCGCCCACGCCCTCGGCATCAGCGAGATCACGGTGAAGATCCACCGCGGCAACGTCATGCGGAAGATGCAGGCGGGCTCCGTCGCCGACCTCGTGCGCAAGGCCGAGGCGCTGAAGGTGCCGGAGGGCTGACGGTCCTAGCCGCATTTCGCACCCGGCGGGGTTCGTCGATTGATCCCTGCGGAGCGGCACGGGCAGCCGGGCACGATCCGGTCGCACCACACCATCGTATGATTCCGTTCGATCGGCACCTGGCCCATCTCGGGCAGGGCGAGCATGCCCATGGGACACCGGAAAGGACGCCCCTTGTCGGTCGGAAAGGCAACGGTTGCGGTCGTCGACGACGACGAGGGGGTGCTGGACGCGACGTCCGGCTTCCTCGAGTCGCTGGGCTACGAGGCCGTGGCGTTCAGCTCGGGCGCGGCGTTCCTGGCGTCCGACGCGTTTCTGGGCGCCGAGGCGCGGGTGCGAACGGCGGAAACTCTGGCCTGCCTCCTGACCGACGTGGACATGCCGGGCATCAACGGCCTGGAACTGCAGGAGCGCGTGCGGCGGATCCTGCCCGATCTGCCGATCATCATGATGACGGGGTTCTACGACGATGCGATCCGCCGGCGCGCCCTCGCCGGCGGGGCGCGGGACCTCCTGCGCAAGCCCCTCGCAGCCGACGCGCTGATCCGCTGCCTCGAGGACACCGTCCGGTCCTGACCGCGGCCATCCCATCGGATGCGCGGCTCGAACCCGGTCCTGGGCGTCGGTTCTCCCAACGCGGGTCCACCGGACCGATGTCCGGTGAACCTGGGCATCGGGATGCGGGTGACGAGCCGCAGTACGGTCGCGCGGCTTGCCGGCATGTGGAGGTGCGTGAGGAGACGCGCGCCGCCTGCACCGCCGCAGGCGAGGCCGACCCTGGCCTGCGCCTCGCCAAGCCGCCGCGTGCGCCGGGCGCGCGGTGCGAGGATGGTCGTTGGCGTCTCGGCGAAGGTCCGGCGTCGGCAGGTCGGGTTGAGACAGTAGAACCGCCGCACCTCGATGCGGAGCCTTGTCTACGATGCCGACACTGGCAGGTCGGCGGGCTCGCGGTGATAGCGGCCATGGACGGACCGGCTCGCATGCCCGCAATCGGGACATCGGCCGCTGGCTGCGTCCAGTCGCATGGGGATGATGAAGTGATCCCCGTGCTGCTCGACGAACCGCGCGACACGGCACTCGGGGATGGCAAGGGAGATATCCATGCCCTCCACTATGGGGGGAGGGCAGGCCTACCCTTCAGCGGCCCGAGTCGATCCACTGCCATCCACGCAAAACGAGCAAGAACCCCTCGGTCTTGACGCGGCCAGTTCGCTCATTGACGAGAGTCGCCAGCGCCTCCGGCCAGAGTGTCTGTCCGGGATCATGCTGATTGTTGGCAGAGTTTTCTGAGCATGATGCGGATGGAAGCAAGGCGCAGGAAAGCCAGCGCCTTGCGGGTGCGGCACTCCCAATCCTTCGCCAGCCGCCGGCAGCGATTGAGCCAACCAATCGTCCGCTCCACGATCCAGCGCTTGGGCAGGGCCTCGAACCCGACCGCCTGATCCGACCGCTTGACGATTTCCACCGTCACAGACCGGCAGACCCGTTCCAATGCCTCCCGGAACACCGGCCCCTGGTAGCCGCCATCTGCATACAGCTTCAGCAGGAACGGGTAGAGACTAAACAGCGTCGCCATGACCCATACGCCGCCATCACGATCCTGCACGTCGGCCGGATGCACCAGAGCATGCATCAGCAGACCTTGCGTATCGACGAGGAGATGGCGCTTCTTGCCTTTGATCTTCTTGCCCGCATCATAGCCGGACGGGTCGATCGTGCGCCCCCTTTTTCCGCGCTCTTGACGCTCTGGCTGTCAATGATCGCTGCCGTTGGGCTGGCCTCACGTCCTGCCTGTTCGCGGCAGAGAACGTAGAGGGTGTGATGGATGCGCAGGAGAGTTCCGTCGTAATCCCATAGATCGAAGTAGCCATGCACCGTCGAGCGAGGCGGTAGATCTTTTGGGATAGCGCGCCATTGGCACCCCGTTCCAAGGACATACATCAAGCCGTTGACCACCTCGCGCAGATCAACCGTTCGTTTGTTTCCCCCGCGTCGAGCCGGCGGGAGAAGGGGAGCAACAAGCGCCCATTCCTCATCCGTCAAATCAGTGGGATAGCGAAGCTTGCTGCGGTCGTACCGCTGGCGGTTCTCAGGCGTCCACATCGCTCAAGCATACGCCTGTCGGCGCGAACCGCAACGCGCTCCGAAAAAACAAATTCTTCCCGGACAGACTCAGAGAGGCGGGGCTGGTTTGCCAGCGAGATCGTCAGGCAGGGGAAAGCGAAACTCGTAACGGCCGGCGCGGTGCTGACCGAACTTCATGCGGCCCATCGTACTTGGTCCCGTAGCACGCGCCGACGGGTAAGCATCTGAAAACCAACAACTTCTGGGGTCGCAATGACTTAGCCGCCGCATGGCGCGCCCTACGGGATTCGGGGCGCGTCGTCACAGAACATTGATTTTTCTAGCGTTTTTCCGGTTGCGCGTAGCAGCAGTGTAGCACGCTTATGTGGCGACGGTGTAGCACGATCTCGGGACACAGCACGCTGTCAGGTGGACTTCAAACCATCGCCTCAGCGGCTCCAAAGCGTTCCTCGACATGATCAGCTGAACGACGAGTTCGAGACCGGCCTGCGGCGGGAGCGCCAATGGATGGGGTCGCCAGGGTTGCCAGCGTCTACATAAATAGCTTTGCAAACTGTCCCCCGGTCTGGCATTTGACAGCTTGAACGCCTCCTAGCACAGTTCGACCGGCAGAAACTAAACGACGTTCCGTACTCCCTCTAGCACTAGATCATCGCTGCCGACCGACGTATCGCGCGTCCACACTTCGGTGACAGCCGGCACTGCGCTTCAGTACTTATGGGTGAGCACATACCCTGTACGAGATTATCCACGGCCTCTGGGACTACAATTTCTGTCTTCATTCTAACGGTAGTCACGTGGCGCCGTGTTCCCTTCAGGTTTCTCGACTGACACAATAAAGCTGAGATCGGAGCACGGCCTTCCTAACAGACACAGTCCCGCTGAAGGCGTCGTCGGTCTGCCCTTCCCTCAGATGGGCCGAGGTTGCGGCCTCGCTCGCGCCGATGGCAGGTCTTGGCGGAAGGCCGTGCATCATCCTTGCCGCGACAGCCCGCATGGGCCATCCCGGATTGGCATCCTGCATTGCGGGCTCAACCTTGCGCTGCTCGAAGCCGCGTCAGCGTCGCAGCAGGAGCTGTCGACACTGCAGCTTGCGCCGGATACGGAAATCCGCGCGCGCAGATGAAATTTAGTCAGCATAATTCACATAAAACTATCCCTATCTTTATGACAAAGCCCGCTCATAGATTGATCGGGCATCGTCATAAGTCACCTCCCGAGGATTATTGACCAGAAGCCGTGTCTGCTTCATGGCGTCCTCCGCCAATCGATCGAGGTCGCCGGCCGTGATCCCGACCTCGGCGAGGGATGCCGGCACCTCGCAATCCCGGCACAGGCTCTCGAGCGCCTTGAGAAATCGCGTCGCCGCCTCGTCCGGGGCAAGACCGGCTGCAGCCGGGTCGAGGATCGGGGCCAGCTCGGCGTAGAGGCTCTGGGCCTGTGGAAGGTTGAACCGGACGACTCCGGTGAGCACGAGGGCGTTCGATAGCCCGTGCGGCACGTGGAAGAGCGCGCCGATGGGGTAGGCGAGCGCGTGGACCGCCGCGACCGGCGCGTTCGCGAACGCCATGCCGGCGAGCATCGAGCCGAGGAGCATGTTCGCGCGGGCGTCGAGATCGCGACCGTTGCGGCACGCCGTCCGGAGGCTCCCGGCCAGCAATGCGAGGGCCTGCCGGGCGAGCTGGTCGGACAGGGGGTTCTTGCGGTAACGGCTGGTATAGGCCTCGATGGCGTGCACCATGGCGTCGATGCCGGTCGCGGCGGTCACGGCCGGCGGCAGGCCCAGCGTCAGCTCGGGGTCGAGGACGGCCCAGTCGGGCAGGAGGCGGGGCGAGACGACGCCCTTCTTCTCGCTCGAGGGGGTGGTGACGATGGCGATCGGCGTCACCTCCGATCCGGTGCCGGCCGTCGTCGGGACGAGGACGAGCGGCAGCCGCGCGCCCGTCGCGAGCCCAACCCCGTAGATGGCATCGAGGCTCTCGTCGTTCCGGGCGAGGTACGCCACGAGCTTGGCGGTATCCAGCGCCGAGCCGCCGCCGATCGCGAGGACCAGCTCCACCCCGGCCTCCCGCGCCCGGGCGACCGCCACCTCGACGACGTGGGACGGCGGATCGGCGGCGACGTCCTCGAACACGGTCAGGGCGATGCCGGCCTGCGCGAGGCCGGCCTCCGCGTCGCGGGTGAGCCCGGCCTCCCGCACGCCCCGGTCGGTCACGAGCATCACCCGGGAGGCGCCGAGGCCGGACACGACCGGGGCGAGCTTGCGGACGGCGCCGGGCTCGAACAGGACGTTCGGGGTGGTCTGGAAGGTGAACGGGTTCATCGTGATCGTCTCTTCCTCGATATCCGGCGGCCGGGCCCGCGCGCGGACCCGGCCTGTCGGCACTCAGGCCGGCCTGCGGGCGGCAGTGGCGACGGGCGGAGCCTCGTCGGGCTCGGCGCTGACCGCCTCGAGCGCCATGCCCTTCGTCTCGACGCCGAGAACGGCGACGACGACGCCCTGCACGAACAACCCGGCGGAGATCAGCCCGAGCACGGCTCCGATCCCGCCCTTGGTGTAGAGGAACGCGATCAGAAACGGGATGCCGATATTGGCGAGCCGCCCGGTCGTGCTGCACAGCCCGACGCCGCGCAGCCGGATCTCGGTCGGGAACAGCTCGGGCACGTAGGCCGCAATGCTCAGCGCGCCGAGGATGAACACGCAGGCGACGAGGCAGAAGCCGAGTGCCATCACCAGCACCGGATCCGACGCCTGCGGGTAGGCGAGGCCGATGACGAGCGCCACGAAGGAGAACAGGACGATCCCGCGCTTGCGCCCGATGCTCTCGGCCATGAGGCAGCCGAGGAAGGCGCCGAGCGGTGCCCCCAGCGTCATTACGGCGGTGAAGCCCAGCGAGCGCGTCACCGTCAGCCCCTGCGCCAGGAAGAAGGTCGGCATCCAGGTGATGAAGCCGTGGGTGATGAGGTTGTTGACGACGTTGATGACGATGCCGGTGATCGTGCGGACGAGGAGCTGGCCCCGGAACAGGGTCGAGAGGGGGGTGTCCACCGCCGCCGCGGGGGCGATGCGCTGGACGGGGGCGGCGGGCACGGCACCGGGCCCGTAGGCCTCCTCCTCGATCCGGCGCGTGATCGCCTCGGCCTCGGCGTGACGACCCTTCGCCTCGAGCCAGCGGGGCGATTCCGGCATGTTCTTGCGCATCAGCCAGACGATGCCGGCGCCGATGCCCGCGATGGCGAACATCCAGCGCCAGCCGAGATACGGGATGATCAGGAAACCGCCGAAGGTCGCGACGAACAGGGCCGAGTTGGTGAACACCGCGAGCAAGGCCGCGTAGCGGCCGCGGATCGCCGGGGGCATGAACTCCGACAGGGTGCCGTATCCGACGACGATCTCAGCCCCGAGGCCGAGCCCCATGACGAACCGGAAGGCGGTGAGCCAGACGATGTCCGGGGCGAAGGCGGCCGCCAGCGACGCGATCCCGAACACCGCGAGGTTGAACTGGTAGGTGAAGCGCCGCCCGTAGCGGTCCCCGAGCACGCCCGCGAGCCAGGCGCCGACGGTCATGCCGGCGAAGGTTGCCGAGAGGAACCAGGCGTTGCGGTCGACATCCGACAAGCCTTCGCGCACCAGGGCACCGAGAACGCCGGCAGCGAGGTAGATGTCGAAGCCGTCGAAGAACATGCCGGCTCCGACGAGGAACAGCATGCGGGTATGGAACTTGCCGCGCGGCAACCGGTCGAGCCGGTATCCGATGGATGACCTGGTCATGGGCGTCTCCTCCTCGCCGCAGCGCCGCATCGGCGCAGGGTCGTTGGTGTCGTCCCGCGCCCGTCGGCGCGGTTCCTCGCAGGCGGGTCCTCAGGCGGAGCCTGCGTCCTCGCACAGGAAGCGGAAGGCGAAGCCGTCCCCGTTCTCCGCGATGCGGACCGCGTGGGGCGCCATGAAATGGCCCGGGAACAGGACGCCGTTCGTCCGCGCCACCTCGGCGAGGAGGCGCCGCCGCGTCCGCGCCGCAGCAGGGGGATCGAGGCAGCCCATGCAGTTCCAGTCCGGATTGAGCACCTGGACGGGGTGGTGGACGACGTCGCCGGTGAAGGCCGCCGTCTCCGGCCCGCAACGGAGCCAGACCGCGACGTGGCCCGGCGTGTGCCCGGATGCAGGCTCCAGGTGCAGCACGCCCTCGAGCACGTGGGTCTCGTCGACGATCAGGGCGCGGCCGGCCTCGAGGATCGGCAACACGCTGTCGCGATACGCCTGGAGATGCGGGCCGCCCGCACCCCGCGCGTGCTCCGCGTGCCAATAGGCATGCTCGCGGCGGCCGAAGACGTAGGTCGCATTGGGGAAGGTCGGCACCCAGCGCCCGTCGACGAGCCGCGTGTTCCAGCCGACATGGTCGGCGTGGAGATGGGTGCACATGACGTAGTCGATCGCCTCCGGGGTGGCTCCCGCTTCTGCCAGCCGGTCGAGGAACGCGGTCGACAGGGTGCACCAGTCGGGCCGCGCATCGCGCCGCTTGTTGTTACCGACGCAGCCGTCGACGAGGATGCGCCGGCCGCCGACCTCGACCAGCCAGGAATGCATCGAGAGGAGGAGGCGCCGGGTGTGCGGGTCGAAGTGGTGCGGCGCCATCCAGGCGAGGTTGGCGGCGATGTCGGCCTCGGTCGCGAGGGGGAAGAAGCGCAGCATGTCGAAGCTGCGGTCGACCATCTCGACGATCGGCGTGACGGTGGCCGCCCCGACCCAGAACCTCACGCCACCGCCTCCCGGAGCGCGGCGGGGTCGCGCTCCCCGGCCTCGGCGGCGGCCGCGCCGAGCTCGGCGCCGGCGGCCTCGCGCAGCGGCCGGATGCACAGGACGGAGACCAGGGCGGCGGCGGCGATGTAGCCGGCGAGCGGCCACCAGCTCCGCGACCAGGCCCAGAGCGCGGCGGCGAGGATCGGCGTCGGGCCGCTCCAGAGCACGGTGGCGAACTGGTAGGCGACCGACACGCCGCTGTAGCGGATCGCCGCCTCGTACTGCTCGGCGAAGAGGCTCGGCTGGACCGCCTGGGTCGTCGCCTGCCCGAAGACGAGGCCGAGGACCATCGCGACGGTGATCAGGACCGGGTCGCGGGATGCGATCAGCAGGAAGAACGGGACGATGAAGAGGCCGATGAACACCATGCCGCCGGCAAAGACCCGCTTGCGCCCGATTCGGTCGGACAGGGCGCCGAAGAGCGGCTGCGCGACGAGGCAGGCGGCCGCCGCGACCATGAGCGCGTTGAGCACGACCGGGCGCGGCACGCCCAGCGCGGTGGTGAGGTAGGCGAGAGAGTAGACCGCGAAGACGTAGAAGGAGGTGTTCTCCGCCGCCTGCGAGCCGATCAGGAGGGCGGTCAAGCGCTTCCTGCGGGACAGGACGGTGCCGATCGGCAGGGATTCGCGCCCGCCCGTCTGCTTCAGGCGCTGGAAGCTCGGCGACTCGGCGAGGCGGCGCCGGATGACGATGCCGACGAGGAGCAGGACGCCGCTGAGCAGGAACGGCACCCGCCAGCCCCAGGCGGCGAAATCCTCGGTGCTGGTGAGCCCGGTGACGGCCGCCATGACGCCGGAGGACAGGAGGAGGGCGGCCGGGATCCCCATCTGCGGCCAGCTGCTGTAGAAGCCGCGGCTCCTCGGGCTGGCATGCTCGACCACCATCAGCGTCGCGCCGCCCCACTCGCCGCCGACGGCGAAGCCCTGGAGGAAGCGCAGGGCCGTGAGCAGGACGGGCGCCCACACCCCCAGCGTGGCGTAGGTCGGCAGGAGACCGATCAGGAAGGTCACCCCGCCCATCATGCCGAGGCTCAGCACGAGCATCGCCTTGCGGCCGAGGCGGTCGCCGTAATGCCCGAACACGATGCCGCCGATGGGGCGCGCCACGAACCCGACCGCGAAGGCCGCGAAGGAGGCGATCACCCCGGTCGTCGGGTCGGCGGCCGGGAAGAACAGCGTGTTGAAGACGAGCGCGGCCGCTGTTCCGAAAATGAAGAAGTCGTACCATTCGAGCGTCGACCCGATGAAGCTCGCCAGCGCGACCTTGCGGGTATCCGCCGTCCCGACCTGCGGGGTGCCGGCCTGCATGAATCGTCCTCCCGAGTTTTGTTCGATCGTGTCGCCGCAAGCCGGGCTGGCGCGTGGGACGTCCGGCCCGTCGCGGAGCGCCCGCCCGGACGCCGTTCCTCCGGGCGGGCGGCGTCAGGGAGCCGGGCGGTTGATCGGGATCTCGACGTCGAGCAGGGGCGCGTGCTGCTGGGCGCCGTACACATCGGTGTCGCCGATGTCGCCGGCGGGCACGAGGCGCGGCAGGGTGGCCTTGAAGGCGGCGGCGGCGTCGTAGGGCGTGAACAGCACGTCCTCCTCGGGCACGCCGTAGAGCCGGGCAAAGAGGGCCGCGCTGAGCACCCCCGTCGCCTTGACCTCCCGGTAGACGGCATGGTCCTCGAACAGGACGTCGATCGTGACGAGGAACGGCCCGGCGTTCTTGCTCTTGCAGATCTGGGCGATATCGCGGATGCGCGGCATGGCTATCCTCTCACCGTCTCGTACTCGATCGGGAACATCTCGTAGGGATCGTTCGGCGCGACGACATGGAAGACGCTGAAGCGGTACATCGGGCCGAGCTCGATGTCGGACGGGCTGAACGGGAAGGCCATGTTGCCCTCCTTGCAGAGGCGCCCGGGGAAGTCGGCGTGCAGCATCGAGGTGCGGGCCATCGCCACGACGGCGTTGGCGATGTCCTGCGTCTTGCCCTCGATCTCGACCACGAAGCCGAGCTCGTGCGAGGTGATCGCCGTCTGCGGCTCCCAGGCGGCCATGACGCCGTCCTTGCCGTAGGTTCGCACCACCATCGTGTAGTCCGACGGCGGCACGCCGAAGGCGGCGGCCTTGGCGGCGACCTTGTCGCGATGGGTCGCCAGGTAGCTGTCGATCTGCCCGATGAGCACCGGGTCGCGGGTGCCGCAGATCGTGATCGCCCGGTAGCCGACGCGCTCCACGCCCTCGAGCTTCACCGTGTAGGTCGGGGCCGGCGTCCAGGTCATGCCGCCGACCCGGACCGCGCGGTCGCTCACCGCCTCGAAGGTGCAGGCGCTGGTGTCGAGGAGGCCGCCGGGCTCGGTGTGGTGGATCGGGCTCGCATTCTCGTGCAGGGCGAAGTTCGCCACGGCGAGCGGGGTCGAGCGGCGGATCGGGTTCGGCGGCTCGCAGATGAGGTGATCGTCGCGCACGCGCAGGAAGATGTTGTCCGGCTCCTTCGGCACGGTCGGCTCCGCGCCGCATTCCAGCATCTTGCCGGCGTACCAGGCCGGGGCCGGCGGGATGCCGGCCCGCATCGCCGGGGCGGCCCATTGCGCCGGATCGCTCGAGCGGCCGGCGAGGATGACCTGGGCGCCCTCGTCGAGGGCGCGGGCGAAGGGCTCGGGCCCCATCATGCCGACTATGCGCTCGGCCCGCTCGACGGTGGCCTGGTCGAGGGGCTTCATCTTGCCGAGGGGCCGGACCTTCTCTTCGGCGATGCGGTCGAACAGCCACTCCTTCGGCTGCTCGGAATGGATGAGGGCCATCTTGAACGACAGGCCCTCTTCCCGGGCGATCTCGCGCACCAGGGCGGCCGTGTCCTGGAGGTGGGGCTCGCCGCCGGCGCCCCCCGAGGTGCCGATGATGCAGGGGATGCGCGCCGCGACCGCCGCGAGCAGCATCAGGCGCAGGTCGCGCTTCACCGACAGGCGCGAGGTGAAGGACTTGCCCGAGCCGAGATAGTACGGACCGGGATCGGTGCTGCCGCCATCGCAGCCGATGACGTGCGGCTCCCAGGTCATGCCGATCTTCAGCGATTCCTCGGCGAAGCCGTAGCCGAGGATGCCGCTGGTCGAGAGCATCCGGAATTCGTTCACGAGGCGCTCCTGGACTTCAACGATGCGGGATCAGGCCGAAACCGTCTTGGCGGACTCATCGTGATGCACCCTGCACGGCATCCTCGGCGAAGGTGCCGAAGCGGCCGTCGAGGTAGAGGAGGGGAGGCCGCGTCGGGTCGGTCGCGGCCGAGAGGACGCGGCCGATGAACACCGAGTGGGTGCCGTAGCGGTGCTCGGCCTCGAGCGCGCAGTCGAAGCTCGCCAGGGCGCCGGCGAGGATCGGCGAGCCGCCCGGCGCCTGGGTGCAGGCGAGCCCCTCGAAGCGGTCCTCGCCCTTGATGCCGGCCCGACCCGCGAACCGCCCGGCGAGTTCGAGATCCGCCTCGGACAGGATGTTGACGGCGAAGCGCCCGGTCCGGCAGATCACCGGATGCGCGCTGGCCGTGCCGTTCACGCAGGCGAGCAGCGTCGGCGGCGCGTCGGTGAGCGAGCAGACCGCCGTCGCGGTGAGCCCGGTGCGCGACCCGGGCTCGCCGCAGGTGATGACCGCGACGGCGCCGGGCACGGTGCGCATGCAGCGGCGGAACTCCGCGGGGTCGACGAGGGGCGTGCCCTCGAACCGGTTCGGCTTGAGCAGTGCATTCACGACGGACGGCCCTCCTTGCGCCAGTCGCCGGCAAGGGGACGCTCGAGCCCGAGATTCTCCCTGAGCGTCGTGCCGGCATAGTCCTTGTGGTAGAGGCCGCGCCGCTGGAGTTCGGGCACGACGTAGCGGGTGAAGTCCTCGAAGGCGCCCGGCGTGTGGGTGGCGGCGAGGACGAAGCCGTCGCAGGCGCCGCCTTCGAACCACTCCTCCATCTGGTCGGCGACGGTCTTCGCCGTGCCGCAGAAGATCGGGAACTCGCCGATCGTGCCGCGGCCCGAGAAGTGGACGAAGTCGCGCACGGTCGGGTTCGGCTTGCCGCTGAGCGCCACGACGCGGTCGCGAAAGCCGCTCCAGGACAGCCGCTTCAGGTCCTCGTCGGTGAACTCGGAATCCGGGTCCTTGGAGGCGAAGTCGAAGTTCAGCGCCTCGGAGAGCAGCACCACGGCATCGACGGGCTTGGCCAGCGCGCGCAGGTACTCGCGCTGCTCCTCCGCGGCGGCCTGGCTGTCGCCGACGACGACGTAGCAGGCCGGGCACACGCTGACGCTGTTGGGATCGCGTCCCGCCGCCGCGACCGCGTCCTTGAGGTCGCGGTACTGCTTCTGGCCGGCGGCGAGGTTCGGGTAGACGACGAAGATCAGCTCGCCCCAGCGGCCCGCGAAGGAGCGGCCGCGCCCGCTCTGCCCGGCCTGGATCAGGACCGGATGCCCCTGCGGCGAGCGCGGCACCGGCAGGGGGCCCTTGGCCGAGAAGTACCGCCCCTCGTGGCGCAGGGCATGGACCTTGGCCGGATCGGCGAAGCGGCCCGTCTCCTTGTCGACGAGGAGGGCGCCGTCCTCCCAGCTGTCCCAGAGGCCGAGCACGACCTCCATGAACTCGTCGGCACGGTCGTAGCGCAGGTCGTGCGGCAGGTGCTCGGTGCGGCCGAAATTCGCCGCTTCGGAATTGTTGAGCGAGGTCACGACGTTCCAGGCCGCCCGGCCCTTGCTCATCAGGTCGAGGGTCCCGAACAGACGCGCGACATGGAACGGCTCGTAGTAGGTCGTGGAATACGTGACCCCGACCCCGAGCCGGGTGGTCACCGCCGCCATCATCGTGAGGATGCAGAACGGGTCCATCTTGACGACGCGCACCCCGTTCGCGACAGCGTCCCGGTAGTCGTCGGCGTAGATATCCGGCATGGCCAGCCGGTCGTCGAAGAAGGTGAGGTGGAACTTGCCCTCCTCCATGACCCGGGCCAGGCGCTGGAAATACTCCGGGGTCGTGAAGTCCGCGGCGCTGCCCGGATGCCGCCAGGAACCCGGCGCGATCGAGCAGTTCTGCGCTTGCATGAATCCGACCATCTTGATCTGGCGCTTGTCGCTCACCCGGCGGACTCCCTGTTCGTTGCGACGTCGCCGGCCCGTTCCGCCGCGGGTCGTAGTGCCCACTTTTGCGCAAACGTTTGCTCAGCTCTTCGCCAGATTTAGTCCCAGGCTGGGAGAGCGTCAACGCTGGATGCGCGATTTCTCTCGCGATTCTGCTCGATTTGTTGTTTTGCAGCGCAACGCAATGCGCAAATTTTTGCGCATATCTGACTGATGAAACGAGGCCGTCGATGAGCGAGAAGAGACCCACGATCGTCACCGTGGCGGAGGCGGCCGGGGTGGCGGCGTCGACGATCTCGCGCGCACTCAAGGGGGACAAGCGCATCTCGCCGGAGACGCGGGCACGGATCGCCCGGGTGGCGCAGGAGCTCGGCTACACGCCCTACGCCTCCGCGCGCGCGCTGTCCTCGGGCCAGAGCGGCCTCGTCGGGGTCGTCCTCGGGCCGGGCACCAATCCGTTCTATGCCGAGCTGCTCTACGAGGCGGTGCGCCAGATCGGCGAGCGGGGCATGCGGCTCCTGATCATCCATGCCGGACCGGGGCCGGTCGAGAACAGCATGGCGGATGCCCTGCTGCAGTATCAGGTCGATGGCTGCCTCATCAGCTCCGTCGACCTGCCCTCGCATGTCGGCGCGGTGTGCACGGCGAACGGCGTGCCGGTGGTCATGGTCAACCGCGTCGCGCAAGCCGATACCTGCGCGGTCGTCTGCGACAACGCCTTCGGCTCGGTGCAGCTTGGAGAATTGCTGCTGCGCTCCGGCCGGCGCCGGACTGCGCTGGTGCGCACCTCCGCCGCCTCGTCGACGGCGCGCGAACGCGACGCCGGCTTCACCACCTTCATGCAATCCGCCGGTTATCCGCCGAGCTTGCGCCTCGACGGCCGGTCGACCTACGAGGGCGGCTTCGAGGCGGGGCGGCACATCGCGGCCCTGCCGGCGGCGGAGCGGCCGGACTCGGTCTACGCCGTCAGCGACATCATGGCCTGGGGCGTGCTCGACGCCCTGCGCCTCGCCAGCGTTTGCATCGGGCAGGACATCGCCGTCGTGGGGTTCGACGGCCTGCCGCAATCGGCGCGGCCGATCTACGACCTGACCACGGTGGAGCAGCCGGTCGTCGCGATGATCGGACGCGGCCTCGATCTCCTGCAGGCGCGCATGCGGGACAAGGGTTTGCCCGACGAGACGATCTCCCTGCGCGGCCGGCTCATCGAGCGCGGCTCGAGCGGACCGAAAGGCCGGTAGGCACGAAGCCGAGATGCGTGTCAGGTCTCGTCCATGAACAGGGCGGTATGGCCCGACGACCTGACGCAGTGCAGAGAGTCGGCGATGCCCTCCGACAGGAGCGAGACGTGGTGCGCCATTCGCTCGCCCGCGGCGTTGCGCAGGATCGCCGCCAGGACCGCGGCGTACCGCAATGGCCGTGCCGCGGGCTGCGTTCTCCACCTCGACAACGGGAAACCCGACAAATCCAGAATATCAAGACCAATCGACCAACCGGCGGCCTGAAACTCGACCGCTACTCTCTCGGCAGGCTGCCATATATCGATTCAATCGAAGAGAGCAAAGGCAGACTGCCGAAGAGACATATCGGGTTTCGGCAGCCCGCGCGGTTCACTCGGCGGTCCACCCCCCGTCGATGACCGTCGAGGAGCCGGTCATCAATGCGGCCGCATCCCCGGCGAGCAGGACGATCATGCCCATCAGATCCTCGACCTGACCGACACGACCGAGCTTGATCTTGGCCAGAACGTCGTTGCGGAACGTCGGAGACTCGAAGAACGGCTTCGTCATCGGTGTCTCGATGAAGGTCGGGCAGATCGAGTTGACGCGGATGCGATGCGGGGCGAGGTCGATCGCCATCGCTTTGGTCAGCCCCTCGATCGCGTGCTTGGACGCGCAGTAAACGGTCCGGCGCGCCCCGCCGACATGCCCCATTTGCGACGACATGTTGATGATCGAGCCCGGCCGGCCGGCCTCGATCAGACGCCGCGCCACCGCCTGCGCGACGAAGAAGGCCGAGCGGACGTTGAGGCCCAGCACCGCATCGAAATCCTCGACCGTGACGTCGACGAACGAGGCTGGCCGGTTGGTGCCGGCATTGTTCACGAGGATGTCGAAGACCTCCCGGGCGGCGAGCGCATCGCGCATGGTCGCCGGATCGGCGACGTCGAGCGCGAGGGCGTCGGCGGACCCACCCTCGGCGACAATCACGGCCGCCGCCGCCTCGATCTCGCTCGCCGTCCGGGCCATCAGCGTGACGTGGGCGCCGGCCTGAGCCAGCGCGGCGGCGGCCGCGAGGCCGATGCCGCGGCCCGCCCCGGTGACGAGCGCCCGCCGCCCGTCGAGGCGGAGCGAAGGCGTGCGGGGCAGCGCGACGGTGCTCATCGGCTCTCCTCCTGCTTCATGTCAGCCGCATCCCTCTCGCGCTTGTGCAGGGCGAGCGCCATCAGGCGGCGGTCCCGCCACGCGCTGCGCGCACTCAGCTCCGCCGCCGGCAGGACTGCCCGGCGCTGCGCCTCCACCGTGGCGATCAGCGGCTCGTCCCAGGTCCGGTGCTGATCCGTCGAGGCGGCGATGCTCTGGTAGAGGCCGCCGAGGCGCCGGGCGTAATCGGCGACGCCGCCCGGCGCGTTGAGGTCGATGGTCTCGAACGGACCCATGAAGGCCCAGCGCAGCCCGAGCCCCTGCGAGACCGTCTTGTCGACATCCTCGGCCGTCGCGAGACCCTGCTCGACGAGCCGCCAGGCCTCCATCAGCAGCACGCCCTGCAGGCGGTTGAGGATGAAGCCCTCCGCTTCGCGGGTCATCTCGACGGGCGACTGCCCCACCCGCTCCATCAGGCCGCGCACGCCCCGCACCGTCTCCGGCTCCGTCCACGGGGCAGGGACGAGCTCGACGATCGGCGCTAGATAAGGCGGGTTGAGCGGATGGGCGACGAGGCAGCGTGCCCGGCAGGCGACGTGCGCGGTGAACAGCGAGGCGCCGATGCCCGAGGACGAGCTGCCGACCCAGGTCTCGGGCCCGATGACGGCGTCGATCTCGCTCATCAGCGCGGTCTTCACGTCGACGCGCTCGAGGACGCTCTCCTGGACGTAGAGCGCGCCGGAGAGCGCGTCGGCGAGGCTGTCGGCCACGACGACGCGGGCGTGGATGGCCGCCGGATCCTCGATCAGGCCCGCCGCCTCGAGGTCGCCCAGGCGCTCGCCGATGAGGGCCCGCGCCCGCTCGGCCGCGCCCGGCACCGCATCGTAGAGGCTGACGGCGAAGCCGGCGCGGGCGAACACGATCGCCCAGCCGCTGCCCACCAGCCCGGTTCCGACGACGGCGATCCGGCCGTCCGCGTTGGCCGTGGCCGAGGTGATGTTGGCCATGGCGCAACTTACTCCGCGACGCCGCCGTAGGGCACGTTGCGGCCGCCATAGCGCCGGACGCGGATGTTGGCCTGCTCGCCGTGGCCGACGAAGCCCTCGAGCGCACACAGGCGCGAGCAGTAGCTGCCCACCAGCGCCGAGGCCTCGTCGGTCGTCACGCGCTGGTAGGTGCAGTTCTTCAGGAATTTGCCGACCCAGAGACCGCCGGTGTAGCGCGCCGCCTTCTTGGTCGGCAGCGTGTGGTTCGTGCCGATCGCCTTGTCGCCGTAGGCGACGTTGGTGCGCGGGCCGAGGAACAGGGCGCCGTAGTTGCGCATGTTGGCCAGGAAGTAGTCCGGGTCGCGGGTCATGACCTGGACGTGCTCGGAGGCGATCCGGTCGGCGACCCGCACCATCTCCTCGTCACTCTCGACGACGCAGACCGCGCCGTGCGTCTCCCAGGCCTGGCGGGCGATCGCGGCGGTCGGCAGGATCTCGAGCAGCCGCTCGATTTCCCGCATCGTATCGCGGGCGAGCGCCTCGGAGGTGGTCAGGAGGATTGCCGGCGAATCGGGGCCGTGCTCCGCCTGGCCGAGCAAGTCGGTCGCGCAGAGCTCGCCGTCGACGCTCTCGTCGGCGATGACGAGGGTCTCGGTCGGGCCGGCGAACAGGTCGATGCCGACCCGGCCGAAGAGCTGGCGCTTGGCCTCCGCCACGTAGGCATTGCCGGGACCGACCAGGATGTCGACCGGGGCGATGGACTGGGTTCCGAGCGCCATCGCGGCGACCGCCTGCACGCCGCCGAAGCAGTAGATCTCGTCGGCGCCCGCGAGGTGCTGCGCGGCGACGATGGCCGGGGCCGGCTTGCCGTGGAACGGCGGCGCCGCCGTGATGACGCGAGGCACGCCCGCGACCTTGGCGGTGATGACCGACATGTGGGCCGAGGCCAGCAGCGGGTACTTGCCGCCCGGCACGTAGCAGCCGGCGGAGCCGAGCGGGATGTTCTTGTGGCCGAGCACGACGCCGGGCAGGGTCTCGACCTCGATGTCGCGGATCGACTCGCGCTGCTTCTGCGCGAAGTTGCGGACCTGCGTCTGCGCGAATTCGATATCCTCGATGTCGCGCTTGCTCAGCTGCGACAGGCAGCCCTCGATTTCGGCGTCGCTGAGGCGGTAATCGTCGCGCTCCCACTTGTCGAACCTGATCGAGAGATCGCGAACGGCGGCGTCGCCACGCTCGGCAATATCGGCCAGGATGCCCTCGACGATGTCGCGGACCTTCTTGTCGGCGGCGACGACTTCGGTCTCGTCCTGCCCGCGCTTGATCCAGTGTTCCATCAGGGTCTCCACTTTCCGCACGACCACCCTACCGATATTGCATTCGAATGCAATCGCAGAGGCGTGCGTTTCGCTGCGTCGAATTGGGTGTGCTGCAGATCCGCCGAGGCCGCGAGACCTCGGCGATGGCTGACGCTCCGGAGGCCGTCCGGCCAGGAATATCGGATCAGGCGGCGAGAGGGCTGCGTCCGACGACCTGCATGCGCGAGGCGCAGACTATGACGCGACCTTCGACGTCTCGCCGTCGGCCAGGCAGATTTCGGTGACGAGAAGCCCGTTCTCCATCAGGCGCGAGGGGAACCGCTGGCTCAGCCGCTCCTCGTGGATCGGGATGACGCGGCGGGCCTCGTAATCGACCTCCTTCATCATCGCCTCGGTCGCCATGACGAGATTCTCCTGGCTGCCGACGGCGAGGCCGACCGGCACGTACAGGGTGTCGACGTCGACGTTGGCGCCCGATCCTTCGATGTTGTCGAAGACGTAGACGAGGTCGCCGGCCAGCACCCAGTTGTCGGCGGTGCGCGACGCGGCATCGTTGCGCACGGTGACCCACATCGAGCCGAAGGTGTGGCTGTCCTGCGCGACGTGGAGGTCGATCCCCGGAAGCGCGTCGGCGAGGTCGCCGCTCACACAGGTGAGACGCTTCTGCCGCGCCAGGTCCAGGCCCCGGATGATGTCGCCCGGATCGACGGCGGTCATCATCCAGCGCAGGCGGTCCGGCAGCGACATTGCCCAGGTCCACTTCGCAATCTCGCGCTCCTGGATGAAGAACTTCGCATTCGGGAAGTCCTCGACGTTGCCGAAATGGTCGAAATGAGCGTGAGTGATGAAGACCGTATCGATCTCCTCTGGCTTTACGCCAACTCCCGCCAGAACCTCGCGCGGCGAATGCCAGTTCTCGACACCGAACTTGTCGGCGAGGTGCTTGCCGTAATCCGTGTTGTTGTAGCCGACGTCGACCATTGCGACATGCCCGTTGCCCTTGATGAGCACGTAGCAGTAGGGCAGCTTCACGAAGCCCTGGTTGTGGGCTCCGTAGATCACGCCGCTCTTATGGTACTTCGTCACGTAGGAATATTCGAGAACCCAGATCGAATATTGGCTCATCGTCTTTTCCTTCTTATCGCTTCATGGCGCCGCAGGTGCAACAGGCGTGGCGGAAATCCACCATCGTCATGCCGAACACGCTTTCGGAGGTGGATTGCAGGACCGCGTATGCGCGGGTCAGGTCGTTCGAGGCCTGTGTAAGGTCGATCTCCCCCGCGACGATGGCGACGTCGCCGAGCGCCCGCAGCGCCCGTCCGGCCAGTTCCGCGGCCTGCAGCATCCGCTGGCGGTGCGCGGCGAGGCGCGCGGGCGCCGCCAGCCGGCGGACCCGGTCGAGCGCCTCCTCCTGGACGGCCTCCGCCCGGCGCAGGGCCGGCAGGTCGAACGCGTCTCGCCGACCGCCGGCCTGGGCGAGGATGAGGAGGCCGGCGACCTGCCCGATGGTGCGCTTCAGCTCGTCGTAGGCGCGCCGGGCTTCGAGCCCGTAGCCGACGACTTGGTCGTCCAGGCCGTTCAGGGCCGCGTCGGCCGGGCCGTCATCGGCGTCCTGCGCGAGGGACTGGCACTCGACGCGATGGACGGCCGTCGCGCTGTCGATGATCGACCATCTCGTGCTCACACTGCTCATCGATCGAACCTCGTCGTCCGCTGTTCGAGGGGGGGCTGCACGCCCGGCAGCGGGGGAGGGCGCTCGTCCTCCGTGAGGCGCCGGCTCGCCTCCCCGCGCCGGAGCGGGGGGCCGGGGGCGGGATGCGCCGCCCGGCCGGCCGCTCACCGCGCGGGCTTCACCTCAACCTTCGTCACCTTGTACTCGTCCGCCGGCCCCTTGCACGGCTGGCAGTTGATGCCGGGGGAGTTGGGCGCCCGCTTGACCTCGGCGGGGAGCGGCTGGATCGTTGCGCCCGGGGTCGGCTTGCCCTCGAGTGCCGATTGCAGCGACAGCTCCGGCAGAAGCTCGGGGTTGAACACCTCGGTGACGAACGAGTTCGGGACGACGTTCGGCGGGAAGGCGTTGCAGCCGTCCTCGAACTTCTGGCCCTTGCAGACCTTGACCTGATCAGCCGGCACCCAGGGGAGCGGATACTCGATGTTCTGCGGCTCGAGCTTGCGCTTGGCCGTCAGCACTTCCATCATCAGCTTGAAGGCGTAGCCGGCGGTCGCCGGGGGCGATCCGGCCGATACGCCCGTCAGTCCCGCCTGCTTCGCGGCCGGGTCCATCAGCGCCAGCCGGAAGCCGTTGGAGTTCTCGCCAGTCACCGGGACGAGCTTGCTGCCCTTGTCCTTGAGGGCCTGGATCGCCCCGTACTCGCCGGCCTGCGCCCAGATCCCGTCGACGTCGGGATGCGCGGCAAGCGCCTTGCCGGTCTCCTGCTGGGTCGTCCGATCGTCCCAGAACGAGTAGTATTCCGAGACGATCTGGATGCCCGGATACTTCTTGAACACCGACATGGCGCCGTCGGTGTGGCGCTTGTCGACCGAGTTGCCGGGCACGCCGCGGCTCAGGAAGATCTTGCCCTTGCCGCCGAGCGCGTTGACCAGGGCCTGGGCCGAGTTCTCACCGAAGCCCGCGGTGACGTAGCTCACGTTGTAGGCGCACGGCTCGGTGATCGTGGCGTCGTACATGAAGAACTTCACGCCCTTGCTGCAGCCACGCTTCACCACGCGGTTCAGCGCGGTCGCCGAGACCGGGAAGCTGATGATGCCCTGCGCGCCGGCATCGATCATGCTCTCGTAGGCGCTGATCTGCGCCTGCGGGTCGGTGCCCGAAATGACCTCCTTGAGCTCAACCAGCTTGTCGTAGGGCGGCGTGGCGGCCAGCGCCTTGACGACATTGGCGGCCTCCGACTGCCAGGCGTTGCCGCTGTAGCTCAGCGAGAGATAGACCTTGATCTTCTTCTCGTCGGCCGCGGCCGGGCCGCCGAGCGCCGCCGTTCCGACCAGGGCGGTCATGAGCGCGGTCGTGAGCGTGGTCGTGAGCGCGCCCGCGCGGCCCGTCTTCCAGGTTCTCATCGTTTCCTCCTCCATGCTGTCTTTTGAGCCGCCCGAGCGGAGTCGTTCGCGCATCCGACGATGCCGAATTTCGTGAAATGATCGCCGTATCCGCCGTCAGAATGTCAGTCGGAGAGTTGTCTCCGGCAGCGCAACACAGCCTAGCGAGGGAACCAGCTCCTGATGCGGGCGAAGGTATTCTCGCGCAGGAGGAGCAGCGCGATCAGGATGATCGAGCCTTCGATCACCGTCCGCCAGCCCTGCCCGATGCCGAGCGCCGCGATGACTGTGCCGAGCGTCGTCAGCAGGACCGCTCCACCGACCGTCGCGACGAAGCTTCCGCTCCCGCCGAGGATGGAGGAGCCACCGACGACGACCGCCGCGATCGTCGGCAGGAGGTAGCTGTCGCCCATGCGCAGGGTCGCACCGTCGGAATAGCCGACCAGCATCAGCCCCGCGACGCCGGAGGCGGTCGCGCTCAGCATGTAGGCGGCGACGACGGTCCGGGTGACCGGGACGCCCGCCACGAAGGCGGCCCGGGCACTGGCGCCGACGGCGTAGAGCCTCCGGCCGAAGCCCGTCGCCTGCTGCAGTACGGCGGCGGCGATCACGAACGCGGCGGTGAAGATTAGCAGGAGCGGGATGCCCGCGACCTCGCCCTTCATCAGGGCGAGCAGCGGCGCCGGCGCGCTGCCGCGGGGCGTCCCGCTGGTGTAGCCGAGGGCGCCGGCCGCCACGATGATGCCGGTCGCCATCGTCATGATGAAGGGCGGGATGCCGAGCACCGTGATGCCGAGGCCGCTCACGGCCCCGATCAGCGCGCAGACGACGAGGATCGCCGGGATCAGCAGGATGCCGGCCGCGCCCGCCTCGGGACCGACCCAGGTGGTGCAGAGCACCGCGCTGAGCGTGATCAGGCTCGCTACCGACAGGTCCAGCCCGCCGACGAGGATGACGAGGCCCTGGCCGAACGCCGCCACGATCAGGAACGAGGACAAGGAGACGACCGTCGCGGCCTGCCCCCAGGAGCCGAGGGCCGGGCTGACGAAGCGCGACGCGACGATCAGCAGGGCGGAGAGGGCGAAGGTGGACAGGACGGTGACGAGTTCCGGGCGGACCCGCGTGACTCGGCGTTCGTCCTTGGATGCGCTCAGCGCGGGATCGAGCGTCGCGGGCGTCATGCGCGGGACCTTTCGAGGAGGTGGGTCAGCGCCCGACTGAAGACGATCGCCAGGACCAGAACGGCCCCCTGGAAGATCCCGGTGTAGAAGGAGGAGACGCCGCCGGAGAACAGGACCTTCTGGAGCAGCATCAGGAGCGCCGCGCCCATGATGCTGCCGACAAGACCGCCGCGGCCGCCCGACAGCGAGGTGCCGCCGAGCGCGACCGCCGCGAAGGTGAGCATCAGGAAGGGCGACCCGCTGTTGGGATTGCCGGTCGCCGTTTGGGCGGTCAGCATGAAGCCGGCGATGCCGTAGACCATGCCGGCGGCCACGAAGGCGAGGAACCGCGTCCGCGCCACCCGCACGCCGGACAGGGCCGCGGCAGCCTCGTCGGTCCCGATCGTGTAGAGCGCCACACCGAGGTCGGTTCGGCGCAGCATCAGCCAGGCTCCGACGACCGCGGCCACGATCAGCCCGGAGACCGGAACGAACCCGAACAGGGTGTCGGTGAGGGTGTCGGCCACGAAGTCGCTGACGACGCCGCCCGGCGCATCGAGGATGACGAGCGACAGGCCCTGGCAGATGATCATCGTCCCGAGCGTCGCCGCGATGGTCTGCAGGCGCAGGACCGCGACGAGGTAGCCGTTCGCGGCGCCCACGGTCCCGCCGGCGGCCATGCACAGCATCAGGCTCAGCAGCGCCCCACCAGGCCCATCCACCGGATAGCTCGCCATGACGACGTTGGTCAGCGAGATCACCCCGGCGACCGACAGATCGAAGCCCCGGGCGAGGATGACCAGGGTCTCGCCGGCTGCCGCGATCGCCAGCGGCGCGGTATTGTTGACGAGGCTGCCGAACGTATAGGCGGTGAGCGCGCTCGGTTCCCACAGAGCGTAGAGCCCGTAGAGGATCAGGTAGAGGATCGTGACGATAACGGCGCCGCTCGCGACCAGGCGCACGAGCCGATCGGGCGATGCGGCACTCGGGGGAAGGGACGCAACCTGCGTGGTCATCGCGCCGCTCCCCTCGCCAGGGGAGCGGACGTGTATCCGGTGAGAGCCGCGACCATCGTCCGCTCCTCCAACTCGGGTCCAGTCAATTCGGTGAAAACACGCCCGCCATAGAGCACGAGGCACCGATCGGCGAGGCGAACGATCTCGGGCAGTTCCGACGAATACATCAGCACGCTGCCGCCACGATCGGCGAAAGCCTGGATCGCCGCATAGATCGCCTCCTTGGTGCCGACATCGACGCCGCGGGTCGGGTCAAACAGGAGCAGCGTTCTGGCGCCGCTCGCCATCGTGCGCGCGAGCAGCGCCTTCTGCTGGTTGCCACCGGACAGGTCGCCGATGCGGAAGCTCACGTAGCGCGGGCTGAGCTCCACGGCGCGCGCCGATTCCAGGGCGGCGGCCCGCTCGAGGGCCGGCCAGACGAAGCCGCGACGCCCGATGCGATCGAGGATCGGCAGCACGATGTTGCTGGCGGATGACAGATTCGCCAGGATACCCTCGGTTTTGCGTTCCTCGGGCAACAGGCCGATACCGTCGCGCAGCGCGTCGCCGGGCTTGCCAGGGCGGCTCGGTCGCCCCTCGACCAGAACCTCGCCAGCGAGCCGCTTCTCGAGGCCGGCCAGCGCGTAGAACAGGCTCCTCTGCCCCTGCCCGTCGAGGGCAGACACCCCGAGGATCTCGCCGGCGCCGATCGTGAACGAGACGTCGGCAAGCTTCGGCGTGGTGAGCCCGCGCACCTCCAGCACCGGCGCCCCGACCGTCACCCGGCTACGGCGCACCGACTCCGAGGCCTTGGAATGGCCGACCATCAGCTCGAAGATCTCGTCGTCGTCGGCCTGCCTCAGGTCGACCGTCGCGACCGACCGGCCGTTGCGCAGGACCGTCGCGACCGGGCACAGCGAGCGGACCTCGGCCAGCCGGTGCGAGATATAGAGGATCGCAATGCCCCGCGCGGTCGCTCTGCGGATCTGGTCGAAGAGCCAGGTCACGTCCGAGAGAGCGGCCGTCGGCTCGTCGAGAACCAGCACGCGGCCGGCGTGATGGAACGCCCGGACGATCTCCACGCGCTGCCGCTCCGCGAGCGACAGGTCACTGATGAGGGCAGAGGGGGCGACCGATCGAAGGTCGTACCGGGCGAGGATCTCCGCTGCGGCGGCGACCGTCCGCCGGGCGGAGACGAGACCGCCGCGCCCCTTCCTGAGGGTCGGCATCAGGAGGCATTCCGCGACGGTCAGGTTCGAAGGAAGGCTGAGTTCCTGGAACGCGGTCGCGACGCCGCGCGCCCTTGCGTCGAGGATCGTGCCGGGCACGTAGGTTTGCCCGTCCAACAACATTTGCCCTGTATCGGGCCGCACCACGCCACTCAGTATCTTGACCAGCGTGGACTTTCCGGCGCCGTTCTCACCGAGCAGAGCGTGGACTTGCCCGGCAGCGAGATGGATCGAAACCCTCTCGAGGGCGACAGTCGCTCCGTACGACTTTGCGATGCCTTCGATCGACAAGCCCGAGAGGTTGATCGACTGCAAGACACTTCTCCCACATCGCTCTTTTTCCGGATTGTTACCGGTTCGACCGTTGCAATGATAAGGACATGGTCCGGCGAGGGTGTCAATGCATTCGTTTGCAATCGGCCACGGAGGCGTGTTGGCCCCCCGCTCGGATCCGGTGGCGGTCGGGGTCTGGCACGGGATTTCGGTCTCGGGGAAGGCGGCCCCGACGCCCAACCCGCACCGGAGCCGGAACTTTCGTGGGGGATGCTTTGTGCCGGGGTTCGCGCTCCGAAATGGGATTTCGACAACGGATGGGCTAAGGAGCCCGGCATCGTCGCCCGGTGTCGTCTCGGTCTCGGCGTGGGTTGTCGGAAACGATCATGGTCAAGAAAACAGACACCGGCGCGAGGGCAGACCCGCTACCCGTTCGCCGGGCGGCGACGGCCTACGACGTCGCGAAGCTCGCTGGCGTCTCGCAATCTGCCGTGTCCCGAGCGTTTACACCGGGCGCGAGCGTGGCGCCGGAAACCCGCAAGCGCATCATCACGGCTGCCAAGGAACTGAGCTATCGTCCCAACCTGATCGCGCGCTCACTCATCAAGCAGAGATCGGGGACGATCGGTGTCGTCATCAGCTATCTTCAGAATCAATTTAACCCAGAAGTACTCGAGAGCCTGTCCCGTGCCCTGAAGTCCGCGGGTTACAATATCCTATTATTTACTGTTGACCCCCATTCGGCGGACCCCGTCCTCGAAGAGGTGCTCCAGCTTCAGGTCGAGGCCCTTGTCCTCGGCTCGACCAGCCTGTCCTCGGCGGTGGCCGATGAATGCGCCATCGCGGGCATTCCGGTCGTCCTCTTCAACCGCACCAGCGCCGTCAACTCGGTGTCGAGCGTCGCGGGCGACAACGTCGCCGGATCGCGCCGGATCGCGCAGTTCCTCGCCGCCGGCGGCCATCGCCGCTTCGGTTACATTGCGGGCTTGGAGAACTCGTCGACCAACCAGGAGCGGGAGGAGGGTTACACGACGTGGCTGCAGCAGAATCGGCTGTCGGTCTCATCGCGTGCGGTCGGCAACTACACGTTCCAAGGCGCCTGGGACGCGATGCGGGAGATTTGCAGCCAGCCCAAGCGGCCTGATGCGGTCTTCTGCGCCAACGACCACATGGCGATCGCGGCGCTTGAGGTCGCGCGCAGCGAGTTTGGCCTGGACGTTCCGGGCGACCTGTCGATCGTGGGCTTTGACGACGTCGGCGCCGCTCGATGGCCGAGCTTCTCGCTGACGAGCTTCTCCCAGCCCGTCGACGTGATGGTGGCAGAGACAGTCCGGATCCTGCTCGGACTGATCGGCGGCGAGACTGCGACGCGCGAGGCGATCACCGTTCCTGGACATTTGATCGTCCGACGATCGGCCCGCTTGCCGCCGCACGGCATCGAGAGAAATGGCGACGTACTCGTCTGGTGTCCGAATGATCGCTAGTGTCCTGGCACTGAAGTTCGGCGACGAACGTTGTAGGGGAGGATCCTGCCACGGAGGGCACCGATGCCTCGTCCCCTGCCTGCGGTCAACCTGAGCCCGGCCGAGCGCGGCGCCCTGGAGAAATGGGCGGAGCGTCGCAAGACCGCGCAAGGCCTGGCCACGCGTGCCCGCATCCTGCTGCTGGCCGACGAGGGCGCCTCCAACAAAGCCATCGCGGCCGATCTCGCCCTCGATCCGGCGACTGTCAGCAAGTGGCGCAACCGCTTCCTGCGCGACCGCGTCGAGGGGCTCTACGATCAACCCCGCAGCGGCGCTCCCCGTCGCATCGACGATGACGCGGTCGAGGCCCTCGTGCTCGACACCCTGGAACGCAGGCCCGAGGGCGCCACGCACTGGAGTTCGCGCCTGATCGCCAAACGCCACGGCCTCTCCCACACCAGCGTCCAGCGCATCTGGCACGCCTTCGGGCTCAAGCCGCACCGCACCAAGACCTTCAAGCTCTCCACCGACCCCGACTTCGTCGGCAAGGTCCGTGATATCGTCGGGCTCTACCTCGATCCGCCGACCCGTGCCGTCGTGCTGTGTGTCGACGAGAAGAGCCAGATCCAGGCGCTCGATCGGTCGCAGCCCGTGGTACCGCTCCAGCCGGGCGACATCGAGCGGCGCACCCACGACTACAAGCGCCATGGCACGACGTCCCTGTTCGCCGCGCTCGACATCGCCACCGGGCGGGTGATCGGGCAGTGCCAGCCGCGCCATCGCGCCAGCGAGTTCCTCACCTTCCTCGACACGATCGAGGTCAACGTGCCCACCGATCTCGACGTGCATCTGGTGATGGACAACTACGCCACCCACACCACGCCCGAGGTGCGGGAGTGGCTGGCACGCCGGCCGCGCTGGCAGGTGCATCACACGCCCACCAGCGCCTCCTGGCTCAATCAGATCGAACGCTTCTTCGCCCTGCTGACCGAGCGTGAAATCCGGCGCGGCGTCTATCGCAGCGTCGAGGACCTGGAGCAGGCGATCAACGCCTTCCTGAAAGCGCACAACGCCGATCCCAAGCCGTTTCGTTGGACCAAGTCCGCCGAACAGATCATCGCCTCGGTCGAGCGCTTCTGCCTCCGAACCGCGCAGCTCGCGGACACATAACCTCGTTCATTGCCGAACTTCAGTGCCAGGACACTAGTGCCCTGACGCATTCGGACGGTTCACGTAGGGCGTGGGCCGTGCGAGTCTGAGGCATGGCTCAGACCAGGAGGAGTTCCTGCGCTTCCTTAACGCCGTGGAGGCGGCCGTATCGGCCGGCAAGGTGGTGCACGTGGCCCAGCCTTTCACGAGTTCGTCGAACTCGACCTTCGACGGCGAAGCCTTCGGGGCGGTCGCGGAAGTGACAGGGCGGGATCGTGTTGGCGGCGCTTCGTCCACGATATCGCCAAGCGCGAATCGCTCCAGCGTCAAGCTGGCGGGCTGGAGTGCCGCCCCGGCCGCCTTGGCGAGGGTGCGGCGTCCCTCCTTGTCGACGACCAGTCCCTTCGCTCCGATGAGCTGACCGGCCTGCTCGAAGCAGAGCGCCTCCATCCCGTCCTCGCCGCGGTCGGCGTACGCGCCTGCTGGAGCCGGGCATTCCTTCGGGGCGAACACGACCGTGATCCCCACCGGCGCCCAGGTGATCCGCGACGGGAAGCCGTTGGGCTTCCGGGACCCGCGGTTCACGGCGAGCATCGTGATCTCGGCGCCACCCTTCTACGGCGAGACCGACCTCGCGGCGATCCTCGCTTCGGTCGATGTCCCTACGCTTCATGTCACCACGACGGAGGACACAATCCGCGTCCCAGGCCGCTATTCGCCCGTCCAGGACCGCATCGACGTCTACACGGCAATCCCGCCCCGCCGGAAGGCCTTGGTCGTGTTCCAGGACGGTCCGCATAACGTCTTCACCGACCGCTCCCTGCGGAACGGCGGGCCGCTGAACCCCTTGGTGAAGCGGGCCACCGCCGAGGTCGGGCTCGCCTTCCTCGACCTTGTCCACAAGTCCGATCCCGCCCCCCTCGAAGACTGGAGCGCGACCTGGAAGCCAATCTTGGCCGCCGCGCCGACGCCGTCCCAGGTCGACACGCATCGACGGGCCCAGAAGCGGCGTACCTAAGGCTCGGTGGAGACTTCCTCCTGCGCCTGTACTAGACGGCTGCAGCAGCCTGCGGCGCTCGCCGCCCTGCACGCCACCTTTTGTTTGGACGCGGCCACCGTCGCTGTGCCCGGTGGTCCGCACTACCGAAAGGCGCGAGGCGGCCCATCCTGCTTGACCTATGGTACCTGCATCATAGTCAGCAAACCTAATGAGTCTTTCTGGGAGCGATAGTTCAGCGGTCCACCAAAAAACAAAAAGTTGCCGGCCAATAGCCCGCCATTCATACTCTGCGGACCCCGACGGAGCGGTGCGATGTCCTTCCCAATCATTGAATGCATCTACATCCCTTCCGACGAGAATGAGGCAGTTGCGTACCTATCCACCCTCGTCAAGAGTCATCCCGAGATCGCGGCCTGCGCGGAGTGGAGGCTAGACGCTAACAATTCGGCTCGCGCCGTGCTGGAGGCGTTCGTCGAGGACGGTACCTTGGAGCGCATCTCAGAGGAATATGCGCGCTGCCTGGAGGAAGAGGCGCAGCGGTACGAGGCCGAGATTAGCTAGAGAATCACCGAGAGAGTTCGAGAAAACGGATAAGCTCGACGCGGCATCAATGAGCATCAAGTGGGGGAACTGCTTTGTCTCAATCGCATCTCAACGCCCGCTACTTCGAATTTCAGGCGGCCCTAGAGGACGCCGCTCCAGAGCTCTTGGAAGCGTTTTCACCCCCATGTTGATCAAAATCCCGACCGGATGGGAGGCAGCTGAACATAAGATTCTGTGGATCGGACAGGAGACGGCGGGCTGGAGCTGGGAGCGTGAACAACTGCGTGCGGACGGCCTGGGCTGGGAATACCCCGACATCGCGTCGCTTGGCGACTTCGCGCAGTACGAGGAGGCAGTCGAGGCGCTGATCTACGGCTATGGCGAGTTCAACTTCGCCGCCAATCACCCCGTCAGCCGGGGCCCGTTCTGGCGATATTTCCGCTGGGCGCTCGAAACGGTGGAAGCGCATGGTCCGACTAGCATGGTCTGGACGAACGTCGTGCGGTGTTCGTCTAACTCGGAGCAGGGATACACGCTTGGGGCGGTTCCCAAGGCAATCGGGTCTGCCTTTCTGGTCCGGCAACGCGGGTTGCTGGCTGCCGAGATCGAGGTTCTGCGGCCCACCCTGACGATCTTCGTGAGCGGTCCACACTACGACGTTTACGTGAGCAATGAACTTCCAGGTTGCGAAAGAGTCGCCCTGGCGCCGTTTCCGATCCAACAAGCCGCTCGATTCACGCATCCAACCTTGCCAAGCGCAAGCTTTCGCACATACCACCCCGGATATCTCAATAGGAGCGAGCTGGGGTTTCGACCGATTCAGGCGATGATCGACCTCTACTTGGCGGAGCGATGAATGGCATATGACCGTCTCAATTCGACGTGCGGCGTGCCTTGCCATACTATGATTAAGTTTGATCCACCATCACGGATTATGGTCGTCCGCGGACATGCGCGTCGACAGTAAGTGCGCACACCTGGTCAGGAGCGCAGGCAGGTCTATATCTCCCGAAGCACTTAACTTAGTTTCGCTTCTAGTAATATCGAGGATGCGCATGGCTCAGCTGGAGAATTCCAAATATCGTATCTATAATGTATCAGACGCTGCAAATTATATATTAGATGGGCAAAACTCGCTGCATCTGCGGGCTATTCGCCTTTACGAAATGCAAATCGCTGTCCTTTTTGGGCATAAATTAAATGAGAGACAAAGAGATAAGAGGGAGCTTCCTGATCTGCATCTAGCAGTAAGCAGCGATATCCTGAACTCAGCATATGCTTGTGCGTCGATCAAGTTGCTACGACGTATCGAAAATAATTACAAAATCGAAGAAAACCCAGCTACAAACTATCTCGATGACCCTAACGCCAGAGATATTTTAAAAAATATACTTAGAAATGCAAACAGTATTCGGAAATTTGCCGCTGATTACAGCCCAAGAACGATTGATCTCAAAATACAGATTCGCCGTCGTCATCAGCGAAGATGCGCCCCGTTGTATGACTTTTCTCTTCGCTACGACGTTGAGGATACCAAGCAGAAAGGAGGATGGAAAACAGCCTTATCTCTCTTCAACGAAAAGCAAGGTACCGACGCACATGCCACAATCAGAAAATACTATCCGTATTTAGGTGGTGAAACAGTGGGCAAGCAATGCCGGAAAGAGTGGGATTTTCTCGCGGGTTTTGCTTGGGATAGTCATTTTGGAAGCCAGCTGTTTCAGCCTAAGAGAACTGGTTGGCCGCTTTTTGCTAAAAATTTATTAGGTAAGGCTGAGGATTTGTCAGGGTTGCGACGAGCGGTTGGCGAGTACCTATTTGTGAAGGCGCGACTGGAGGAGAGAGGCTACGAGCTCCTAAGTGTCTGTCCGGGATCATGCTGATTGTTGGCAGAGTTTTCTGAGCATGATGCGGATGGAAGCAAGGCGCAGGAAAGCCAGCGCCTTGCGGGTGTGGCACTCCCAATCCTTCGCCAGCCGCCGGCAACGATTGAGCCAACCAATCGTCCGCTCCACGATCCAGCGCTTGGGCAGGACCTCGAACCCGACCGCCTGATCCGACCGCTTGACGATTTCCACCGTCACAGACCGGCAGACCCGTTCCAATGCCTCCCGGAACACCGGCCCCTGGTAGCCGCCATCTGCATACAGCTTCAGCAGGAACGGGTAGAGACTAAACAGCGTCGCCATGACCCATACGCCGCCATCACGATCCTGCACGTCGGCCGGATGCACCAGAGCATGCATCAGCAGACCTTGCGTATCGACGAGGAGATGGCGCTTCTTGCCTTTGATCTTCTTGCCCGCATCATAGCCGGACGGGTCGATCGTGCGCCCCCTTTTTCCGCGCTCTTGACGCTCTGGCTGTCAATGATCGCTGCCGTTGGGCTGGCCTCACGTCCTGCCTGTTCGCGGCAGAGAACGTAGAGGGTGTGATGGATGCGCAGGAGAGTTCCGTCGTAATCCCATAAATCGAAGTAACCATGCACCGTCGAGCGAGGCGGTAGATCTTTTGGGATAGCGCGCCATTGGCACCCCGTTCCAAGGACATACATCAAGCCGTTGACCACCTCGCGCAGATCAACCGTTCGTTTGTTTCCCCCGCGTCGAGCCGGCGGGAGAAGGGGAGCAACAAGCGCCCATTCCTCATCCGTCAAATCAGTGGGATAGCGAAGCTTGCTGCGGTCGTACCGCTGGCGGTTCTCAGGCGTCCACATCGCTCAAGTATACGCCTGTCGGCGCGAACCGCAACGCGCTCCGAAAAAACAAATTCTTCCCGGACAGACTCTTAGGTTTTGGTCATCTCCCTCGTTGGTGATGTCGAGGTACCAAATCTCATTCTCGCCCTGGCGCACATCCCCGATTTTGAGCTGTGCAATCTCAGTGCGTCGCGCGCCGCTGAAGAGGGCAATCAGTGGGAACCAGTATGCCGCTTCACCCTGACCGCCGAGGGGGCGCTCACCGCGCGCGTAAACGGGCGAGGCGAACAGCCGTTGGAGCTCAGCCGCGCTGAAGGGCTCGTAGGGTTCACGTTCGGCGGGCGCGACGTCGAAGCCGATGTGGAACGGGTTCGACCAAGCTGGCAGCGCCTCGAAGTGCCCGTCACGTTCAGCGCGGGCAAGCACACCGCTGAGAAGGGCCAAAGTCTTGTTGACCGTTTGCGCGTTGCGCCGTGGGTAGTTGCTTAGATCTTGTTTCAGCAACTTGGGCAGAGGCAGGCGGCCGAGCCGGGTGGGGAGCGCCTTCGGCAGGCGGACCAAGGCATCACGGAAGGCGCGTGCATGAGCCTTGGTGATCGCCGTAATTGGCACGTCACCATTGAGTTCGATGAAGCGTCGCATGGCCCGCTCTGCCTCGGCAACGGATGACGGTTGTGGCCGTCTTGCACCAGCGCCGCCGGCTTCCGACCATAGCCCCAGAGCGGCGGACAGCGCCAAGCCAGCCGGCTCAGATGAGCGCTGCTCAGACGGACGCTCTGGGGTCGCCACATCGTCGCCCTTGAGGCGGGCCCGGATGCCGGCGAGGGCATCACGCTGAGCCTTGGCGAAGGCGAGTTCGAGCTGCCGCCAGGCAGGATCATCGGGCGCCAAAGCGATACCACGAGCCTCAACCGCGCGATTGACGAAGGAACTCGTCGACTCGCCCGGTCGCATCTGTGCGACTTGCTGACGCGTGTAGCGGTCCAATTCCTCAATTCGCATCCGGTAGGCCCGAAGATCGTCGAGCGTCATGCCGAGCCCGTCGTGAGGGCCCTGGCCGTCCTCGCGAGCCATATCGAGCCCGATGCCTTTCGTGCCTATCACCTCGTCCGTGCCGAGGAGATGGATCTCATGGTCGCGCGCCAGAGCAGCGATCTGGTCCGCGCTGATTCCTGCCTCCAGCCCCTCGCTCAGCAAGCGCCGCGCTTGATCGACGAGCCGGTGCGCTTCGGCGATGTGAGTGAGCACGCGCCGATCGGCCGTCGGGCCGTCATTGGTCTGAAGGGAGCGGATGACCTCGGTCTTGAAGCGGCCGGTTCGCTTGTTGACGAGAGCTGCCAGCGCCTCCGGCCAGGGGGGCGGGGCTGGTTTGCCAGCGAGATCGTCGGGGAGGGGAAAGCGAAACTCGTAACGGCCGGCGCGGCGCTGAACGAACTTCATGCGGCCCATCGTACTTGGTCCCGTAGCACGCTAGTGTAGCACGCGCCGACGGGTAAGCACCTGAAAACCAACAGATTCTGGGATTGCAAGGACTTAGCCGCCGCATGGCGCGCCCTACGGGACTCGAACCCGTGTTTTCGCCGTGAAAGGGCGACGTCCTAGACCGCTAGACGAAGGGCGCTCAAGCGGGGCGAGGGGAGCTATAGTGGGGTTCCGTCGGGAGGGCAACCGGATTGATGGGCTTGACGGGGGGCGAGGGCTCGGTCTTGTCGGCGCCGGGTTGGGCCTTGAACGCGGGCGGGACGACGGATGACGACGAGGCAGGCGCCGCGCGGGGGCGGTTGGAAGGGCGGGCAGGGCAAAGGTGGGCCCGGCAGAGGCGGCCCCGGCAAGGGTGGGCCTGGCAGAGGTGCGCCAGGATGGCGGCCCGGCGGCGACGATCTCGACGGGCCGGCGGTGCTGTATGGCTGGCATCCGGTCTCGGAAGCCCTGCGCAACCCGAAGCGGCAGTTCATCAAGCTGCTTGCCACCGAGAATGCGGCGTTGCGCCTCACCGAGGAGGTCGGCGAGCTGCGCATCACGCCCGAGATCGTCAAGCCCGGCACCATCACCGGGCTGCTCGGGCCGGAGCCGGTGCATCAGGGGCTCTACCTCGAGGCCGAGCCGCTGGAGGGGCCCGCCTTCGACGCGCTGCCCGACGACGCGGTGCTGCTCGCCCTCGACCAGATCACCGATCCGCACAATGTCGGGGCCATCGTCCGCACGGCAGCCGCGTTCGGCGTCACCGCCATCGTCACCACCGCCCGGCATTCGCCGACGGTCACCGGGGTGCTCGCCAAATCCGCCTCGGGCGGGCTGGAACACGTGCCCTTCGTGGTGGTGCGCAACCTCGCCGAGGCCCTGATCGAGCTCGGCGAGCGCGGCTTCACCCGGGTCGGGCTCGATTCGGAGGCCCCCGAGACCCTCGATGCCGTCGGGCCGCGGACACCGTTGGTTGTGGTGCTCGGGGCCGAGGGCAAGGGTCTGCGCCAGCGCACCCGCGAATGCTGCGACGTGATGGCCCGCATTCCGTTCCGCGGGGCGATCCAGAGCCTCAACGTCTCGAACGCCGCCGCGATCACCCTCTACGCGCTGATGCCCCGCGCCTGAGACGGCGCGGGCTGTCAGTGCCGGAGGCGGTCAGCGCCAGAACGGGCGCACGTCGATCAGGGCGCGGTGCGCCTTGTCGGCCTCGGCGAGCAGGCGCTCGGCCCGCGCCTCGGTGTCGGCGGTGGCGAGGCCCGCCGCGAACACCGCGCCCTCCGGCGCGCCCTTGGCGAACTCGGCCGCGAGCGTATGGGCGGTGGCGATGTCGTTGAGGTCGCCGAGATGGTCCTGCAGGTCGGCCAGGGCCTCGACGAAGACCTTGTGGCGCTTCACCGCCTTTTTCCCGGAATCCTTGCCGGTGTAGAGGGCGGCGAAGAACTCGGCGCCGTAGCGCAGCTTCTTGGCGGCGATCCGCACCCGGTGGCGTGCCTCCGGATCGAGGGCGGCGAGGTGGCGCCCGCGCTTCTTCACCTGGCGGCGGCGGCGCTCCAGCTCTCCGGTGGCGAAGGCGCGGGCCGGGCCGTCGCGCAGCGCCGCGTTCGGGTTGTCCGGGCCGAGCCAGGGCCCGGCCTCGATCCAGGCGACGAGGTCGAGGAGGAGGTCGCGCCACTCACGGCTCTCCAGCACCGCCCGCACCGCGTCGTGCGCCGCCGCGCGCTCGGCCTCGAGGTGGCGCTCCAGGATCAGGAGGCCGTTCTCGTCCGGCCGCCGCTCGCGCTCCAGCGGCAGGGTCCGGCCGAGATAGACGTCGAGGTTGCGGGCATGCCCGAAGGACTCGCTCAGGCGTTTCAGCTCGGCCTTGAGCCCCGGCATCCGCCGGTCCTCGATCACGCTGCCGAACAGCGAGAAGGCCGAGCGCAGGCGGCGCAAGGACACCCGCAGCTGGTGCAGGGCCTCGACGTCGCGGCGCGCGAGCAGCACGGTCTCGTTGAGCCGGGTCTGGCGCAGGCAGGCGAAGGCCACGGCCTGGAACGCCTGGGCGGTCGTCATCTCCGGGTGGAGCGGCACCGGCTCGGCCTTCACGGCGCGGCCGAGGCGGCCCTTGATCAGGGCGTCGCCGCGCTCGAACTTGCTCAGCGCGCCGAGGCGCAGGGGCACGTCGGCGCCGAGCGTCCGGGCGAGGTCGAACAGGGCCGAGGGCGTGCCGCCGGTCAGCTCGAACTCGATCTCGCTGATCGGGGAGACCCGGTCGTCCGGCGCCCAGACCCGGCCGCGGTCGAGGGCGACCTCGATGCGGCTGCCGCCCGGTCCCGTATCGGCGAGGCGGCGTACGCTGCGGGTCACCGTCGAGGTGTAGAGCGGGGTCAAGCCCGTCGCGCCGTCGAGGAGCTTGGCGACCGGTGTGCCGGCGAAGGAGGCGGGCTCAGGGCTCGGCCCGGCGATGTCGCTCTCCCATTCCGGCCGGTCGAACAGGCCGACCCCGCCGTCGCCGCGTGCCTTCACGGTCTGGATGTAGCGGTCGCCGTCCTGGCGCACCCGCAGGGTGTAGCCGGCCTCGCGTAAGGAGCCGTCCGGCGTGTCGTAATAGACCGAGGTCAACTCGGTCTCGGTCCAGTCTCCGGCGAGCAGCGGGTGCTCCCGCAGGCGTGCGAGGTCGGAGGCCTCGACATCCAGCTTCAGCTCGGTCTCGCGCGGTTCGCTCATCACGGTGGTCCTGGTCTCCCGTTCGGTCCGCCACATAGGGGAACACGACACGGAAATCATGGACGAGGAACAAAAGTTTCGCAAAGCGCGGCAGCAAACGCGGCTATCCCTGGGTAAAGCAGGTGGCGCGCCGCCACGGGAGCGCGTCAGCGCGCCCGCAGATGGGCGAGGAGCCGAGCCGCCCCGGCCTCCGGCGGGCCGTCATTCACCACCACGAGGTCGGCGGTGACCGAGGCCGAGCGGGAGAGCCGGGCGCCCAGATCCCCGTCCTCCTGCCTGCCGCGGGCGGCGAGGCGGGCGGCCAGCACCTCCGGCGGCGCCGTGACCTCGACCACGGTCACGCCGGGCAGGCGCCGGCGCGCCTCGCCGACCACCCGGCGCGAGACGTTGCAGACCACCACGTGCCCGTCGCGGGCGAGCGCCACGCTCGAAGCCGGCAGGGCGTAGCCGAGGTTATGGGCGCGCCAGGACAGGGCGAAGCGGCCCTCCGCCTCTCCTTCCGCGAACTCCGCCTCGCCGATCGGCAGGTTGTCCTCGTGGGAGGAGGGCGGGCGGGTGACGAGGCGGCGCGGAAAGACGTAGCGGGGTTCCCCCGCCAGGGCCTCGCGCGCGAGCCGCAGGAGGGTGTCCTTGCCGGCCCCGCTCGGGCCGACGACGAGGACGAAGCCGCCGTCGCCCATCAGGCGACCCGCCGTCCCTGGCGCCAGACCTGGCGCACCACCGGCACGCCCTCGGCGAGGCGCACCCGGACGAGATCGGCCCGCAAGCGGGGGGCGATGCGGCCGCGATCGTCGAGACCGGTGGCCCGGGCCGGGTTGGCGGTCACGGTGGCGATCGCCTCCGGCAGGGTGATGGAGTCGACGCGCTCGGGCAGGCTGAAGGCCGCCATCAGGAGGCTCGCCGGCACGTAATCGGAGGAGAGCACGTCGAGCAGGCCGTCCCGGGCGAGCTCTTCCGCCGCGACGTTGCCGGAATGCGAGCCGCCGCGGATCAGGTTCGGCGCCCCCATCATCACGGTGATGCCGGCCGCGTGCGCGGCTTGCGCCGCTTCCAGGGTCGTGGGGAATTCGGCGAGGCGCACGCCCTCAGCCCTCGCCATGGCGACGTCGGCGAGGGTGGTGTCGTCGTGGCTGGCGAGCGCGATGCCGTGCTCCCGGGCGAAGGCCACCAGGGCCGGGCGGTTGACCGCGTTGAAGGCCTGGCCGTCGCGGATCTTGAGCGCGGTGTTGGCCTGGATCTCGACGATCGAGCGGCCGCCGCGGGTGGCGTAGGTGTAGTACTTCTCGATGTCGCGGAACTGCCGCTGGCCCGGCGTGTGGTCCATCAGCGAGATCAGCCCGACGGGGTAGAGCGCCGTGAAGTCCCGCACCATGCCCATCAGGTCGGCGGAGGGGATCTCGCAGCGCAGATGCGTCAGGTGCTCGGCGCGGAAGAGGTCGGCGCTCTTGGCGGTCTCGATCGCGCCGGCGAGCTGCATCAGCTCGGGCCCTAGGCCGCTGCCGTCCGGATCGCTGCCGGCGCGGAGCGAATCGAACACCGTGGTGATGCCGGAGGCGGCGATCTGCGCGTCGTAGGCGAGCACGGCGCCGAGCGGATGCCAGCGTACCTTGGGGCGGGGCGCGTAATGGCTCTCCAGGTGGTCGGTGTGCAGCTCGACGAGGCCCGGGATCAGGTGGTCGCCCTGGAGGTCGAGCCCGCGTTCCGGCGCCCGGCCCTCGCCGATCTCGGCGATGCGGCCGTCGACCATGGCGAGCCAGCCGGTCTGCACCCGGTCGGGCAGCACCAGGGTGGCGTTCTCGAGGATCCGGTCTTGCATGGGAGAGCCCTCAGGCAGCACGTTTCTGGGCGAAGGCGGTGACGTCGACCACCCGGGTCGCCGCCGCCTCGCGGACGTCGGTGTCGTGGAAGATGCCGAGCAGCGCCGCGCCGGCCGCCTGTCGGGCGCGGATCAGCTCCACCACCACGGCGCGGTTCTGCGCGTCGAGGGAGGCGGTCGGCTCGTCGAGGAGCAGGATCGGCCGCTCGGCGATCAGCCCGCGGGCGATGTTGACCCGCTGCTGCTCGCCGCCCGAGAAGGTGGCGGGCGGCAGGTCCCACAGGCGCTCGGGCAGGTTGAGGCGCGACAGCAGGTCCTCGGCCCGGGCGAGCGCGAGATCGGCGGACAGGCCGCCCTCGCGGCCGGCGGAGGCCACCACCTCGCGGGCGCCTACCCGCGGGATCACCCGCAGGAACTGCGACACGTAGGAGATCGTGCGGCGGCGCAAGGCCAGGACCTCGCGGGGCGAGGCCGAGGCCACGTCGATCACCGTCCCGGCCTCGCGGACCAGGATCTGTCCGTGGTCGCAGCGGTAATTGCCGTAGGCCATCTTGAGAAGCGAGGACTTGCCGGCGCCCGAGGGCCCGCCGAGCACCACGCACTCGCCCGGATACACGGCGAGATCGGCGCCGCCCATCACCGGCAACTGCACGCCGCCGCGCAGATGCAGGGTGAAGGTCTTGGCCACATCGCGGAATTCGAGAGCCGGTTTCATGCGGCGAGCACCGAGGAGACGAGGAGCTGGGTATAGGGCTCACGGGGATCGTCGAGCACCTGGTCGGTCAGGCCGGTCTCGATCACCCGGCCGGCCCGCATCACCATCACCCGGTGGGACAGGAGGCGGGCCACCGCGAGGTCGTGGGTGACGATGATCACGGCGAGGCCCAGTTCCGCGACGAGGCCGCGGATCAGGTCGAGGAGGCGGGCCTGGACCGACACGTCGAGCCCCGAGGTCGGCTCGTCCATCAGCACGAGGCGCGGGCCGGTGACGAGGTTGCGGGCGATCTGGAGACGCTGGCGCATGCCGCCGGAGAACCGCGTCGGCGGGTCGTCGATCCGGTCGGCGGCGATCTCGACCTTGCCGAGCCAGTCGAGCGCCGTGCCGCGGATATTGCCGTAGTGGCGGGCGCCGGCCCCCATCAGCCGCTCGCCGACATTGCCGCCGGCCGAGACCGCCATACGCAGGCCCTTGGCCGCATCCTGGCGCACGAAGCCCCAGTCGGTGCGCATCAGGGCACGGCGCTCGGCCTCGGTCAGGTGGCCGAGATCGCGCATCACCCCGTCGCGCATCCGATAGGCGACGCTGCCGGAATCGGGCGCGAGTTCGGTGGCGATCAGCGACAGCAGCGTCGACTTGCCGGAGCCGGATTCGCCGACGATCGCCAGCACCTCGCCGGGGTCGAGATCGAAGGACACGTCGGCGCAAGCCGTGCGGGCGCCATAACGCTTGGTCAGGCCGCGGGCCTGGAGCAGGGCGTCGCTCATGCCGTCGTCTCCTCGTCGCGGATGAAAGGGGGATCCAGGCGGAAGCTGTAGCCGTAGCGCTCGAAGCCGAGGCTCTCGTAGAAGCGGTGGGCGGGCTTGGCGTCGACGTTCGACGACAGGGCGAGCTTGTAGCAGCCCTTCTCGCCCGCGAGGCGGCCGGCCGCCGTCATCATCCGCCGGCCGAGGCCGGTGCCACGCTCGCTCGATGAGACCACAACGCTCTCGACGAGGGCGGAGGGCATGCCCCAATGGGCGATGTTGTCGAGGATGACGAGGCAGAAGGTGCCTACGATCCGGCCTTCGACCTCGGCGACGTAGAGCCCGTAATCGGGGTAGGAGGCGAGGCGGCCGAGCTGCGTCTCGGCTTGATCCAGGGTCGCGACCCGGCCGGCGTTCAGTTCGGCGTAGAGGCCGAGGACGGCCGGCAGGTCGGGCTTTTGCGCCCGGCGAACGGTCAGGTCAGACATGGGCCGCCTCCACGCCGCCGGTGCCGACATGGCCGTCCGCCCGGCGCTCCTCGCAATGGTCGGTATCCGAGCAGACGAACATCCGCCCGCCGGCATCGTCGAGCAGCACTTCATCCAGGTAGACCCCCTCGGCGCCGCAGAGCGCGCAGGGACGGTCGAAGGTCTGGACCCGGAAGGGATGGTCCTCGAAGTCGAGGCTCCGCACCCGGGTGTGGGGCGGCACGGCGTAGATCCGCTTCTCGCGGCCGGCGCCGAAGAGCTGGAGCGCCGGGCAATCGTCCATCTTCGGGTTGTCGAATTTCGGCGTCGGCGAGGGATCCATGACGTAGCGGCCCGCGACCTCGACCGGATAGGCGTAGGTGGTGGCGATGTGGCCGTGGCGGGCGATGTCCTCGTAGAGCTTGACGTGCATCAGCCCGTATTCGGCGAGCGCGTGGAGCTGGCGCGTCTCGGTCTCCCGCGGCTCGAGGAAGCGCAGGGGCTCGGGGATCGGCACCTGGTAGACCAGGACCTGACCCTCGGAGAGCGGCGCCTCCGGGATGCGGTGGCGGGTCTGGATCACGGTGGCGTCCCGGGTGCGGGTGGTGACCGCGACGTCCGCCGTGCGGGCGAAGAAGGCGCGGATCGAGACCGCGTTCGTCGTGTCGTCCGAGCCCTGGTCGATGACCTTGAGCACGTCGCTGCGCCCGAGGATCGCGGCGGTGACCTGCACGCCGCCGGTGCCCCAGCCATAGGGCATCGGCATCTCGCGGGAGGCGAAGGGCACCTGGTAGCCGGGGATCGCGATCGCCTTGAGGATCGCTCGGCGGATCATCCGCTTGGTGCCCTCGTCGAGATAGGCGAAGTTGTAGCCGGTCACGGCGTTCATTCCGCCGCCTCCTTCATCTCGGTGTCAGGGCTCGCGCGCCGCGCCGCGTGCTCGGCGCGCAGGCGCCGCACCAACTCCAGCTCGGCCTGGAAATCGACGTAGTGGGGCAGCTTCAGGTGCTCGACGAAGCCGGTCGCCTGGAGCGCGTCGCAATGCGCCAGCACGAATTCCTGGTCCTGCGCCGGGGCGCCGACCGGCTCGCCCAGCTCCTCGGCGCGGAGCGCGCGGTCGACGAGGGCCATCGCCATCGCCTTGCGCTCGCTCTGCCCGAAGGCGAGGCCGTAGCCGCGGGTGAATTGCGGCGGCACCTCGGCGCTGCCGTGGAACTGGTTGACCATCTGGCACTCGGTGAGGTCGATCTCGCCCAGCGGCACCGCGAATCCCAGCTCCTCCGGCACGAACTCGACCGCCACCGTCCCGACCCGGATCTCGCCGACGAAGGGGTGGGTGCGGCCGTAGCCGCGCTGCGTCGAGTAGCCGAGCGCCAAGACGAAACCCTCGTCGCCCCGCGCCAGGGCCTGGAGGCGGAGGGCGCGGTCGGCCGGGAAGTCGAGGGGTTCGCGGGTGAGGTCGCCCGGGGGCACGCCGTCGTCGGGAGCGGAGGGCTCGATCAGGCCGTCATTCCCCAGGAGGTCGGTGACCCGCGGGGCATGGGCGGCATCCGGCAGCGGCTCGGCCTGTGCCGCCACCGGTGCCTCGCCCTCGGCGGCGAGCGCGAAGTCGATCAGCCGGTGGGTGTAGTCGAAGGTGGGCCCGAGCACCTGGCCGCCCGGAAGGTCCTTGTAGGTGGCGGAGATACGCCGGCGAAGCGTCATGGCGCCGGTCTCGACCGGCTCGGAGGCGCCGAAGCGGGGCAGGGTGGTGCGGTAGGCCCGCACGAGAAACACCGCCTCGATCAGGTCGCCGCGGGCCTGCTTGAGGGCGAGCGCGGCGAGATCGGGATCGTGCAACGAGCCTTCGGTCATCACCCGGTCGACGAGGAGCGCCATCTGCTCGCGGACCTGCGCCACCGACAGTTCGGGCACCGCGGTGTCGCCCCGGCGGGTCTCGGCCAGCAGCCGGTGCGCGTTGGCGATGGCGGCCTCGCCGCCCTTCACGGCCACGTACATGGCTAGCCCTCCTGGACGCGGGTGGAGCGCGGCAGCGCGGCGACGAGGCCGGGGGCCGCCAGGATCAGGTCGACCCCTTGCGGGAAGCCCGCATGGTTGCGGGCGAGCCGGGGAAGGATGTCCGCCGGGAGCGGCGAGGCCGACAGGCGGGCGCTCCCCCGGATACCCGGCCCGTCGAGGCGCCAGCCGTCGTTCGACAGGTCGGTGACCGCGAGAACCAGGGTGGCGGAGCGGTCGGGATAGGCCGGCGTGCCCTGCGCGAAGCTCGCGAAATCCGGGCAGGCGGCGGCATCCGCGATCAGCGCGAAAGCGGCCTCGGCCGGGTCCCGGGTGATCGGCGCACCGGTATGGAAGCGCAGGAACTCCGCCACTGCTGGGTTCCGCGCCAGGCCGGCATCGAGCCAGAGCGGCGCATCGGCATCGCCAAGCGCCAGGGCGATGGCGGCGAGGTCCGGCGTCAGCGGCGCGGGGGGCGTGAGATCCGTGGCGAGCGGCTGGATCGTGCCGGGACGCGCCAGCGCATCCATGACAGCGCGGAAGACGCCCTGGGCGTCGTGGACGGGATCGGCAAAGCCGCGGGCGAGCATCAATCCTCTCGCCATCAGTCTTCTCCCCGGGCCATGGTGAAGAAGGTCACCCGCGTCGCTGCGATCCGGCGCGCTTCCGCCGCGCGCTCCTCGTCCCGGCGAGCGGCAACCGGGCGCAAAGCCGCCTCGACCGCCGCGCGTCGCGCGGGGACCTGCCACAGGGCGTCGAGGGTCGCGGCGAGCCGCGCCTTCGCCCGGTCGCGGCCGAGATGGTAGGCGAAGCCGGTCTCGCCATTGGACAAGCGCACCGTCGCCCGGGTCACCGTCGCCTCGCCGAGGTTGAACGGCCGCCCGTCGCCGCCTATGCGGCCGCGGGTCATCACCAGGCCGGTCTCGGGCTGGCGCAGATCTTCGGGCTCATCGGTGGCGCCGAGCTGCGCCAGGGCGTGGCGCAACTCCTCGGGACGGGCCTCGCCGCAGAGCGCCATCACGGCGCGGCGGGCCGCCAGAGCGGCCTTCTCAGGCTCAGGCGTTTCGGGCCGGCGGGAAGCCGGGTTAGGATCGGGCATCGCGAGGTCCGCTGGCATCTCGGTTGTCTAATGGTATAGACAACCGACGAACCGAGGGCAAATGAAGTTTGGATGACGGTATGGGCGCGGGCGGCGACGACACGGTGACGGTTCTGGCGCGCGGCGAGGGCTTGGCGGCCTGGCGCCAGATCGCGGACGGCGTGGCGGCCGATATCGAGGCTGGGCGCCTCGCGGCGGGCGCGCAGTTGCCGACGGAAGCGGCGCTGGCGGCGCGGTACGGGGTCAACCGCCACACCGTGCGCCGGGCGCTGGCGGCGCTGGCCGAGCGCGGCCTGGTGCGGGCGACGCAGGGGCGCGGCACCTTCGTGGAGACGCCGCGCCTCGCCTACCCGATCGGCCGGCGCACGCGCTTCTCGGAGATCGTCACACGAGCCGGCCGCGAGGCCTGGGGCGACCTGATCGCCGGCGAGACCGTCCCGGCCGATCCCGGCACCGCCGAGGCGTTGAGGATCGCGCCCGGGGAGCCGATGCTCGAATTGCTGACGATCCACCGCGCGGACGGCACCCCGCTCTCGACCGCCCGCACCTGCCTGCCGCTGCCGCGCTTCGAGGGCTTCGCGCAGGCCTATGCGGCTTTAGGCTCGCTCACCCGCGCCTATGCGGAGTTCGGCATCGCCGACTACACCCGCCTGTCGACCCGCATCCACGCCCGACCGGCCGCTGCCGACGAGGCCGCCCGCCTCGACCTCGCGCCCGGCCGGGTCTTGATCGTGCTCACCAGCGTCAACGTCGACGCGGCGGGCCTGCCGATCCAGGCGACGCGCAGCCTATTCGCGGCGGACCGGGTGGAACTGGTGGTGGAGGGGTAGGGGCGATCGAGCCGTTCGAGGACGAGGCGCGAACTTCCTGCCCCTAAGGCAGTTACCCCCGCGCCTCGCGCCGGAGTTTCCCACGATGCTCGCCCGCCTGACCAGTGCCGCCCTGTTCCTCGCCGCCTGTGTCCTGCCGCTCACGCCCGCCCTGGCCGGACCGGCGCAGGATTACCAGTACCAGCGTCGACAGCTCGGGCGGGGCCAGGTCTGCCGGCCGCCGCTGAAATTCGCGGCCGGCGCCTGTGTGCGGCGTTGCCCGGCGGGCTACCAGGACATGGGCGGCTATTGCCGCCTGCGCAACATGCTGCGCTGAAGGAGCCGCCCTACCTCGTCGCCGCCTTCACCAGCGGGCAGCCGCCCTCGTTGAGCGGCCGGAACGCCTCGTCGCCCGGCACGGTGGCGACGAGCTTGTAGAGGTCCCATTCCCCGGTCGATTCCTTCGGGGTCTTCACCTGCATCAGGTACATGTCGTGGACCATGCGGCCGTCCTCGCGGATCCTGCCGTTCGTCGCGAACATGTCGTTGACCGGGATCTCGCGCATCTTGGCGATCACGGTCCTGGCGTCGTCGGTGCCGGCCGCCTGCACGGCCTTCAGGTAGTGCAGCACCGAGGAATAGACGCCGGCCTGGTGCATCGTCGGCATCAGCCCGGCCTTCTCCTTGAAGCGGGTGGCGAAGGCGCGGGTCTCCGGCGTGCGGTCCCAGTAGAAGGCGGTGGTGAGCAGCAGGTTCTGCGCCACCTCGATGCCGAGGCTGTGCACGTCGTCGATGTTGATGAGGAGGGCCAGCAGGGTCTGGCCGCCCTGGACGAGGCCGAATTCGTGCGCCTGCTTGATCGCGTTGACGGTGTCGCCGCCGGCATTGGCGAAGGCGATGACCTTGGCGCCCGAGCCCTGCGCCTGGAGCAGGAAGGACGAGAAATCCGCGGTGGCGAAGGGCGCCCGCACCGTGGACAGAACCTTGCCGCCCGAGCGCTTCACCTCGGCGATGGCGTCGCGCTCCAGCGCGTGGCCGAAGGCGTAATCGGCGGTGACGAAGGCCCAGGTGTCGAGCCCCTTCTTCACCGCGGCGTTGCCCGAGACGTGCGACAGCGCGTAGGTGTCGTAGGTCCACTGGATGCCGGTGGGCGAGCATTGCGGGCCGGTGAGATCCGAGGTACCGCCGCCCGAGACGATGAGGAGCTTGCCCTTCTCCTTGGCGACCTGCTGCACGGCGAGCGCCACCGAAGAGGTCGGCACGTCGAGGATCACGTCGACGCCGTCCCGGTCGTACCAAGCCCGAGCGATGTTGGAGCCGACATCCGGCTTGTTCTGGTGATCGGCGAACACGACCTCGATCGGCTTGCCGTCGAGGGTGCCGCCAAAGTCCTTCACCGCCATCTCGGCGGCGATCACCGAGCCGCGGCCGGTGGAATCGGCGTAGACGCTCGACATGTCGTTGAGGACCGCGAGCTTGACCTTGCCGTCGGAGAGGCGCGGGTCGGCGGCGCGGGTGGGGGCGGTGAGCGCACAGAGGGCGGCCGCGGCGAGCAACGTGGCGCGGAGGGGGGTGAGCATGGGCGTTCTCCCGGGCGCGTCCGCTTCTGGGTGAGCGGATCGTGGGCCGTGAGCCTATCAGAGGGGGTGCGAGAGCAGGGCGCAAGGCCCGGCTCTCGTTCGTCCCACCCTCGACCTCATCCTGAGGTGTCGGCGATCGAAGATCGACTGACCTCGAAGGAGCCCTCCAGAAACCTCAGCGATCCCTGGAACCCTCCTTCGAGGCCGCTACGCGGCACCTCAGGATGAGGTCGTGGGTGGGATGGGTCGTGTTCCAGCAGGCCTCGGAACGCGCCTCACCGCAACGCGATCGCCAGCAACGATCCGGCGATCGCCCACAACGCCAAAGTCGACCACACCATCCGCTTGGTCTCGATGCGGATGCGGCGCTCCACGCGGGTCACCTCGCGCAGGCCCTCCTCGTCGAGGCGCACCAGCACGCGCTTCACCCGTTGCGCCAGGTCGGGCACGTCGGCGACCACGTCGGCGAGCGTCAGCACCGCGCGGCGGGCCTGGTCGGCCCGGCCGATCGGGCCGAGGTTGCGGCCGAGCCAGGCGCGTACCACCGGCTCGGCGGTGGTCCACATGTCGAGGCGCGGATCGAGCGAGCGGGCGACGCCCTCGACCACCACCATGGTCTTCTGGAGCATCACCAGTTCGGTGCGGGTGCTCATGTCGAAGAGGGCCGTGACGTCGAAGAGCAGGGTGAGCACCTTGGCCATCGAGATCTCGTCGGCCCGGCGCTGGTGGATCGGCTCGCCGATCGCCCGGATGGCCTGTGCGAAATCGTCGACGGAATGGTGCGAGGGGACGTAGCCGGCCTCGAAATGCACCTCCGCCACCCGGCGGTAGTCGCGCAGGATGAAGCCGAGAAGGATTTCCGCCAGGAAGCGGCGCTCCTTCAGCCCGAGCCGGCCCATGATGCCGAAATCGACCGCGACGAGCCGCCCGGCCGGATCGACGAACAGGTTGCCGGGATGCATGTCGGCGTGGAAGAAGCCGTCCCGGATCGCGTGGCGCAGGAAGGACTGGATCACCGTCCGCCCGAGCGCCGCCACGTCGTGGCCGGCCTCGACGATGGCCGCGCGGTCGTTGAGGCGGATGCCGTCGATCCACTCGCTCGCCAGCACGTCGCGCCCGGTCAGCTCCCAGACCGGCTGGGGCACCCGGAATTCCGGATCGTCCTTGATGTTCTCGGCCAGTTCCGAGAGGGCGGCGGCTTCGAGCCTGAGATCCATCTCCATGGCGACGGAGCGGGCGAGCGTCTCCACCACCTCGCGCGGACGCAGGCGCTCGGCCTCGGGGCGCAGGGCCTCGACCACCCGGGCCATGAAGCGCATCGCCTGGATGTCGCGGGAGAACCGCTCGCGCACGCCGGGCCGCATGATCTTGACCGCGACCACCCGCTCGGTGCCGTCGGCCTCGCGCAGGTGCGCCTTGTGGACCTGCGCGATCGAGGCGGCGGCGATCGGCTCGCTGAACGCGGTGAACAACTCGCCGAGCGGCTTGCCGAGGGTCGATTCGAGGATGCCGACCGCGATCTCCTGCGGGAAGGGCGGCACCCGGTCCTGCAACCGCTCCAGGTCGCGGGCCGCGGCCATGCCGACGATGTCGGGGCGCGTCGCCAGGAACTGGCCGAACTTGACGTAGGACGGCCCGAGGCGGGTCAGCGCCGCGGGCAGGCGGCCGGCGCCGAGGCCCGGGCGTTCGAGCTTGCGGCCGAGGCGCAGGACGAGACGCAGATGCGGCGGCAGGGCGGCTTCGTCGACGAAGGAGAGGCCGCCCTCGCGGGCCATCACCCAGCCGACATGGATGCCCCGCGCGAGATGGGCGACGACGCTCAGCACGATTGATGCCTCACGCGAGCTTCCAGCCGGAATGAATGGCGCAGATGCCCCCCGAGAGCGGCCGGTGGGTGACGTGGCCGAAGCCCGCCTCCTCGATCATCCGCGAGAAGCTCCCGGGAGTCGGGAAGCGGCGGATCGACTCGACGAGGTACTGGTAGGATTCCTTGTCGCCGGCCACCATCGCGCCCAGCCGCGGGATCACCTTGAACGAGTAGGCCTCGTAGATCTTGTCGAGCCCCGGCACGTCGACATGCGAGAATTCGAGGCACAGGAAGCGCCCGCCGACCTTGAGCACCCGATGGGCTTCCGCCAGCGCCAGCTCGATCCGCGGCACGTTCCTTATGCCGAAGGCGATGGTGTAGGCGTCGAAGGTGTTTCCCGGCAGCGGCAGCGACTCGGCGTTGCCGGCGACGAAATCGATGCGCGAGCCGTAGCGGTGGCCGGCCCGCTCGCGGCCGACGCCGAGCATCGCCTCGTTGATGTCGAGCACCGTCACCTTGGTGTCGGGCCCGCCGGCCTCGAGGGTGCGGAACGCGATGTCGCCGGTGCCGCCGGCGACATCGAGCAGCCGGAACGGCCGGGTGCGCGAGGGCCGGAGCGTCGACACGAAGGCGCTCTTCCAGGCCCGGTGCAGGCCGCCGGACATCAGGTCGTTCATCAGGTCGTAGCGCTTGGCCACCGAGCGGAAGACCTCGTTGACGCGGTCCTGCTTCTCCGCGAGCCTGACGCGCTCGAAGCCGAAATCGGTGCTGGTCTCGTCGCCGGCCATGCCTTGAGGTCCCCTGTCGTGGCGGCCTGCATAGCGAAGCCGCGGGGAAAGCACCATCTGGGCCTGCATGTTCGCCAGGTGCGCTTCGTCGCGCCCACCCCCTTTCTCCACGGACGAGAGATGCCCGAACTGCCCGAAGTCGAGACCGTGCGCCGCGGTTTGGAGCCTGCGATGGTCGGCGCCCGCTTCACCGAGGTGGTGCTGAACCGGCCGAACCTGCGCTTCCCCTTCCCGCTGCATTTCGTCGCCCGGGTGAAGGGGCAGGCGGTCACGGCCCTGTCGCGGCGCGCCAAGTACCTCGTCGCCGAACTCTCCTCCGGCGAGGCGCTGATCATGCATCTCGGCATGAGCGGGCGGTTCGACGTCCACCTCCCCGACGGGCGCTCCGTCTCGCCCGGCGACTTCTATCTCGAGGGCGCGCAAGGGCAGTCGAAGCACGACCACGTCGATTTCCGCCTCTCGAACGGCGCCCGGGTCGTCTACAACGATGCCCGCCGGTTCGGCTTCATGGATCTGGTGCCGTCCGCCGATCTCGCCACCTGCCGCCACTTCGCCGGCATGGGCATCGAACCGCTCGGCAACGCACTCTCCGGCGAGACGATCGCGCAGTTGTTCATGGGCAAGCGCACGCCGCTCAAGGCCGCGCTCCTCGACCAGCGGCTGATCGCGGGCCTCGGCAACATCTACGTCTGCGAGGCCCTGCACCGGGCGCGTCTCCATCCGGAGGCGCCCGCCGGGTCGCTCGCCGACGCTGCCGGGCGCCCGACCGCGAAGGCCAAGCGCCTCGCGACCGTGATCCGCGACGTGCTGACCGAGGCGGTGGCGGCGGGCGGCTCGACCTTGCGCGACTACGTCCATACCGACGGCAGCCAGGGCGCCTTCCAGCACGCCTTCCGGGTCTACGACCGGGAGGGGCTGGCCTGCACGGCGAAGGGCTGCCGGGGGGTGGTGCGGCGGCTGGTGCAGTCGGGGCGGTCAACGTTTTTTTGTGAGACGTGCCAGCCGGGGTGACGGCCATGATGGACGCCGCGGCCGATCGCCTCGATCACGGCCTGCTCCCCGTCGCAGGGAGCGCCCGGATCTACTGGGAGATGTCGGGCCATCCGGACGGCATCCCGGTGCTGTTCCTGCACGGCGGGCCCGGCAGCGGCCTCGGGCGCGGCGGCTACCGCCGGCACTTCGACGGCACGCGCTATTGCGTCGTTGGAATCGACCAGCGCGGCTGCGGGCGCAGCCGGCCGCTCGCGACCGCGGACCTCGCCGGCCTCGCCGCCAACACCACGAGCGCGCTCATCGCCGACATCGAGGCGGTGAGGGCGCATCTCGGAATCGAGCGCTGGCTGGTCTCGGGCGTTTCGTGGGGCACCACCCTGGCGCTGGCCTACGCGCAGCAGCACCCTAAGCGGGTGACGACGCTCGTGCTGGCCGCCGTCACCACCACCAGCCGGGAGGAGGTGGCCTGGATCACCGAGGGCGTCGGACGCATCTTCCCCGAAGCGTGGCAGGCCTTCGCGGAGGCGTCCGGCCAGCGCGGGGACGAGCGCATCGTCGAGGCCTATGCGCGGCGCCTCGCGGGCGACGACGCGGCGGACCGGCGGCGCGCCGCCCGCGACTGGATCGCCTGGGAGGCGGCCCACATCTCCCTCGACAGACCGTCGCCCGGACTGCCCGACGACCCGGATCGGGACGCGGTATTCGCGACGCTGGTGACGCATTACTGGGCGAATGACGGCTTCCTGCGCGGCCCGGACGCGATCCTGGCGCGGATGGACCGCCTGCGAGACATCCCCGGCATTCTGATCCATGGGCGTCGCGACATCAGCGGGCCGGCCGTCACGGCATGGCGGCTGCATCGGCTCTGGCCGGAGAGCCGGCTCCATATCGTCGAGGGGGAGGGGCATGGCGGGCTCGAGATGAGCGCGCGGATGCGGGAAGCGACGGATGCGCTGGCGCGCTGAGGAAAGCGCCTCAGCGACCGCGCTTGGTGGCAGAGGCGCGGGTTTCCCCTCTCCCCGCGGGCGGGGAGAGGCCCGAGCTCCGAAGGGGCTCGGGGAGCCCGCAGGGCAAGGGTGAGGGGGTGTTTCCGGAGGAGCCACATCCTGAAACTCCCCCTCACCCTCGCTCCGGCTTCGCCTCCGCTTGCCGCGTCTCCTGAATGGAGACGCGGCCCTCTCCCCGCCCGCGGGGAGAGGAGAAATCCTGAGCCTTCACAGGCAGCCAAGCAGTCTCGGCACGGGCAGTGAACGTTTCCGACCTCGCCCGGTCTCTCGATCAGGCCCGCCCCGCGCTCACACCGTCCGCCCCCCGTCGATCGGCATCTCCACCCCCGTGATGAACTCCGCCTCGTCCGAGGCCAGGAACAACGCCACGTTGGCGATGTCGGAGGCCCGCGACATCCGCCCCAGCGGAATCGTCGCCACGAACTTCGCCCTGTTCTCCGGCGTATCCGGCACGCCCATGAAGGCCTCCAGCAGGCCGGTCTCGCCCATCACCGGGCAGAGCGCGTTGACGCGGATCTTCCACGGTGCCAGCTCGACGGCGAGCGACTTCGACATCAGGTTCACCGCCCCCTTCGAGGCGTTGTACCAGGTCAGGCCGGGACGGGGCCGGATGCCGGCGGTGGAGCCGACATTCAGGATCACGCCGCCGCCATTGTCGCGCATCGCCGGGGCCAGCGCCCGGACGAAGTGGAAGATCGACTTCACGTTGACCCGGAAGACCCGGTCGAAGGCCTCCTCGTCGACCTCCATCAGCGGCTGGTTGCGGTGGGTGGTCCCGGCATTGTTGACGAGGATGTGAGGCGTGCCGAAGGCCTCGGTGGTGCGCCGCACCGCGGCCTCCACATCCAGCGCGCTGCCGACATCCGCCGCGATGGCGATCGCCGAGGCGCCGATCTCACTCGCCACCCGCTCGGCGGCGTCGCCGCGCAAATCGAGCACCGCGATCTTGGCGCCCTCCGCGGCGTAGCGCTTGGCGATGCCCTCGCCGAAGCCGCCGCCGGCCCCGGTGACGATCGCGATCTTGCCGTTCAGCCTCATGGGATCACTCCTTGAATATCAGGCGGCCGAGATCTCGCCGCGCTCGATCTGGATGGTGGTGTCGACGAGCGCCCGCAGCAGGTCCGGGCTGCTCTCGGTGATGAGGATCGCGACGTCGGGAAGCGCGGCGCGCAGGCGGGCCAGGGCCTCGGCGTAGCGCAGCGCCAGCGCCGGGGCGAGGCCCTGGAACGGCTCGTCGAGGAGCACCGCCCTCGTGCCGACCATCAGCGCGCGGCCCAAAGCCACCATCTTGCCCTGGCCGCCCGACAGGCCCGCCGCCTTGCGGGGGGCGAAGTCCTTGAGTTCCGGCAGGAGCGTGTAGACGGCCTCCAGCCGTCGCGAGACTTCCGTCTTGGGTAGCCCGAGCACCTGGGCCGGCAGCAGCAGGTTGTCCTGCACCGTGAAGCTGCCGAACAGCTTGCGCTCCTCGGGCGCGTAACCGATGCCGAGCCGCGCACGGTGATGCGCCGGGACTGAACCGGCCTCCTGCCCGTCGAGGACGAGCCGGCCGGCCTGGAGGGGGAGGAGCCCCATCAGGGCGCGGAGCGTCGTGGTCTTGCCGGCGCCGTTGCGGCCGATGAGCGCCACGCGCCCGCCCGGCGGCACCTGGAGCGAGACGCCGCGGAGCACGGGCGCGCCCGCGATCTCGACCGCCGCCCCCTCAAGCCGCAGCATGGGCGCCTCCACCGGGAGCGATGCCGATCACCGTGCGCTGCACCTCCGGATCGGCGAGGATCCGGGCCGGGGACCCGAGCGCCGCGATCTTGCCCTGCCCCCAGACCGCCACCCGGTCGGCGAAGCGCCCGACCACCTCCATGTCGTGCTCCACGAACACCGCCGTCACGCCCGCCTCGCGCAGGACCCGCACCAGGGTCTCGACGATGGTCATCTTCTCCGCCGCCGCGACGCCGCTCGTCGGCTCGTCCATCAGGAGGAGGCGAGGGCGCAGCGCCACCGCCATGGCGATGTCGACGAGCTTGCGCGCTCCTTCGTTGAGGGCGTCGGCCCGCACGTCGGTGATGCGGGTGAGCCCGAAGCGCGCGATCAGCTCCGCCGCCTCGTCGCGGAAGCGCGGGCGAAGCAGCGGGTTCAGCACCGACCACACGCCCTCGCGGGAAGCGACTGCCAAAGCCACGTTCTGGAGCACGGTGTGCTCGGTGAAGAGCTGCGGCAGCTGGAAGCTGCGCGCGACCCCGAGCCCGACGATGCGCCGCGGCGACAGGCCGAGGATCGGCTTGCCCTCGAAGGCGATCGAGCCGCCTTGCGGCTTGAGGTAGCCGGTCGTCATGTTGATGAAGGTGGTCTTGCCGGCGCCGTTCGGACCGATGATCGCCAGGAACTCGCCGGCCTCGACGTCGAGGTCGATCCCGTCCGCCGCCTTGAGGCCGCCGAAGGCGAGGCGCAGACCCTTTGCCGAGAGAAGCGCGGTCATGCGGCCCTCCTGCGGCTCGAGATCATCCCCCAGATCCCGCCCGGCGCGAACACGATGACGCCCAGCAGCACGAGGCCCAGCACCAGCTGCCAGGCATTGGCGAAGGTGGCCGCGGCATAGACCCGGGTCAGCTCGTAGGCCGCCGCCCCGAGGAACGGACCGATCACGCTGCCGGCCCCGCCGAGGATCGCGATGAAGACGAGCTCGCCGGAGGTGGTCCAGTAGCTCAAGGCCGGGGTGACGTGCCGGGTGGTGAGCGCGATGATCGCACCGGCAAAGCCCGCCATCACGGCCGAGGCGACGTAGGCCGCGAGCAGCACGCGCTTCGGGGACACGCCCATGAAGTCGAGCCGGGTCTCGCGGGTCTTGATGCCGGCCAGCGCCTCGCCGAGCGGGGAGGCGAGCGCCACCCGCACGAGCGCGCCGCAGGCGAGCGCCAAAACCAGGGCGAGGCCCAGCACCGTCCACTCGCCCGATTCGCCTGCCAGCGGCCGGCCGAGGAAGGTCACCGGCGGAAGCCGGATGCCGTCGGCGCCGTGGGTCAGCGCGTAGAACTTCTCCAGCACCGAGTAGAACACCATGCTCAGCGCCAGATTCAGCATGCCGAAAAAGATCTCGCGGTAGCGCACCACGAAGAGCCCGATCAGCAGGCCGACGATGCCGGCGAGCAAGGCGGCGGCGGGAAGCAGCAGCAGCGCCTCCGGCACGAGGACCGCGCCGAACGCCACCGTGTAGGCGGCGAGCGCGAGGTAGAGCGCATGGCCGAAGCTGACCTGGCCGGCCCGCAGCAGCAGCAGGATGCCGAGCACCGCCAGCCCCTTGGCGAGGGCGATGGTGAGCACGAAGCGCAGCCACGGCACCGCATAGGCGAGGACGAGGATCAGCACGGCGCCGGCGAGCGCCAGCAGGGTCTCGGAGCGGCGGGTCATCGCGCGGCCCCTCCTTGAGTGAGAGCGCAGGTCATATCCGCCGGGTCTCCGCCACGCCGAACAGCCCCTGCGGCCGGAACAGCAGCACCGCCACCATGATCGCGTAGGGCACCACCACCTCGAATTCCGGAGCCACGTAGACCGCGAAGGAGCGGCCGAGGCCGATGAGGAGTGCCGCCACAGCCGCCCCCTCGATCTGGCCGAGGCCGGCCGTCGCCACCACCGCGAAGGAGAGCACGATGGTCGAGGCGCCCACACCCGGCACCAGCGAGACGGTGGGGGCCGCGAGCGCGCCGCCCAAGGCCGCCAGCGCCGCCCCGACCGTGAAGGTCAGCATCGTCACCTTGGCGGCGTCGATGCCCATGGCCCGGGCCGCCTCGCGGTCGACCGTGACCGCCACGACCATGCGGCCGGTGAGGGTGTAGCGCAGCACATAGGCGAGGATGGCCAGCGTCGCGAGCGCCACCCCCGGCAGTACGTAGAGCTGGTAGGCGGTGAACGGGATGACGTCCGTCCCGAAGGGGACATCGACGGTGCCGAGCCATTTCAGCGGCGCATCGAACACCACCGGCTGCACGCCCCAGACCAGCTTCTGCAAATCCTCCAGGATCATGAACAGCGCGAAGGTGACGAGGAGTTGCAGGACCGGCTCGCGGTCCTGCATCCGGCGCAGCAGCAGCCGCTCGATCAGCGGCCCGAGCACGACCCCGACCAGCACCGACGCCGCGAGCAGGATCGGCAGGCCGAGCCAGGGCGGCGCGCCGAGCGAGGCGGCGAACAGCCCGATCGACGCGGCCGTGTAGCCGCCGATGGCGTAGAGGCTGCCATGGGCGACGTTGAGCACCCGCAGCACGCCGAACACCAGGTTCAGCCCCACCGCCACCATGAAGACGGCGGCGGCGTAGGACAGCCCGTCGAGCAGGGCGAGCCCGACGAGGATCCCGTTCTCCGACAACCAGGCCATCAGCTCTTGAAGGCCTGCGCCTGCGGGAGCTTCGCCACCATGTCGGGGGTCAGCGTCTTCAGCCAGTCGGCGCTCTTCTGGCCGACCGGCGTCGTCACGGACTCGGCCGGGAAGACGATCATGTCGGTGAGCACCGGGAACGGGTACTTGTCGGAGTGCAGGGTGGTGCCGATCAGCTGGTTCTCAAGGCCCTGGCCGTCCTCGCGGATGCGCACGCTGGCGGTGGGGGAGGGGAATTCGAGGCCCTTGAAGGCGGCAGCCAGTTCCGCATCGGTCGGCCAGCCGCCGTTCTTCGCCGCGACCGCCTTCTCGATGCCGGCCTTCATCGCCGAGACGGCCTGGGCCATGTGGAAGCACGGATAGATCGGCCAGGCATTGTACTTGGCCTTGTAGGTGTCGCTGAAGCGCTTCAGCCGCTCGGGATCGGCCGGGGAGGGGTGCAGGAACCAGTGGTCGCCCCGCGCGCCGACGATGTGGCCGGCGGGCAGCGCCTTGCCGACCCGCTGGAGCGAGGATTCGGCGAGCGGCATCACGAAGGTCGCGCGCTCGAACAGCTTGCGGTCCGAGGCCTGGCGGATCAGCGCGTCGAGGTCGCCGCCCCAGGAGGTCGAGAGGACCACGTCGGGCCGCAAGGCGAGCACGCGGGTGATCTCGGTCGAGAAGTCGGTGGCGCCGAAGCGCGGAAACAGCTCGGCCGAGATCTTCACCCCGGGCTTCAGGGTGTTCATCGCGGTCCGAAAAATGTCCCAGGAATCGCGGCCCCAGGCATAATCCTGGTTGATCACCGCGATCGACTTGAAGTCCGGCTTGACCTTCAGCAGGTAGAGAAGCGCGGCGAGGATCTCCGGCGTGGCGTTGGCCTGGGTGCGAAAAGCGTAAGAGTAGCGGTTATCCTCGAAGATGCGCTGGGTGCCGCAATCCCACAGCAGCGTCGGGCGCTTCAGTTCGTCGGCGAGCGGCGCGCAGGCGATGCAATCGGCCGACGAGATCGCCGCGAAGATCAGGTGCACGCCCTCCGACTGCACCAGCCGGCGATACTCGCCGACCACGTGGTCGACGCCCGGGCCCTCGTCGACGAAGATCGGCCGCACCTTGATCCCACTGATCCCGCCGGCGGCGTTGATCTCGTCGAACAGCATCTCGGCGGTCTGGCGGCCGGGCACGCCGAAGACGCTGGCCGGACCCGACAGGTAGGTGGCGATGCCGACCTTCAGCTCGGCGGGCTTCGCGCCCTGCGCGAAAGCCGAACCGCCCGGCAGCATCAGGCTCGCCCCCGCGGCGCCTGCGCCGATCAGCGCTTCGCGCCGCGTGACGTTTCCGGCACGACCCGTCCCTGCCATCGATGTCCTCCCTGACTTGACCGTGCGGACGGGCCCCTCTGGAGATTGGCGTCGGGGGCCTCGCCGCGTGCGGGATCATGGGGGCGCGGTGACCTCCTGTCCAATAGCTTGTTCGGGCTCCTGTCAGAGGTTCGAGATATGGCAGGAACCTGCAAGCGCGCGCCCGAATGAACGAAGCGCGCCCGTCATCGTTAGGGCCTGGATACCCCCATCCTGTACGGAGGATTCCATGAGCCACGCGCACAAGCCCCTCGCCGAGCAGGTGATCGTCATCACCGGCGGCTCCAGCGGCATCGGGCTCGCCACCGCCCGCATGGCGGCGCGGGCCGGCGCCCGGGTGGTGCTCGCCTCGCGCAACGGCGAGGCGCTGGCGGCGATCCAGGAGGAGATCGAGGCGGCGGGGGGCGAGGCGACCCACGTCGTTGCCGATGTCGGCCGGCGCGAGGACGTGCAGGCCATCGCCGACAAGGCGGTGCAGCGCTTCGGCGGCTTCAACACCTGGGTCAACGATGCCGGCATCTCGATCTACGGCCGCCTGGAGGAGGTCTCGGACGAGGACCACGACCGGCTGTTCCAGACCAACTTCTGGGGCGTGGTCTACGGCTCGCTGGTGGCGGCGCCCCATCTGCGCCGGCGCGGCGGCGCGATCGTCAATCTCGGCAGCATCGCCTCCGATCTCGCGATCCCCCTGCAGGGCATGTACTCGGCGAGCAAGCACGCGATCCGCGGGTTCACCGACGCGCTCCGGGCCGAGCTGGAGCAGGACCGGGCCCCGGTCTCGGTGACGCTGATCAAGCCGGCGGCGATCGACACCCCGTTCCCGCAGCACGCCCGCAACTACCTCGACCGCGAGCCGAAGCTGCCGCCGCCGGTCTACCATCCGGACGAGGTCGCCCACGCGATCCTGCACGCCGCGGTTTACCCGCAGCGCGACATCATCGTCGGCGGCGGCGGCCGCGCCATGACCGGCCTGAAGAAGCTCGCGCCCGGCACCTTCGATCGCCTCGGGGCCGTGATGGCCGGCCAGCAGCTCCGCGCCGAGCCGCCGCGCGATCCGAACGGCGCCCTCCATCGGCCGACGCAGGACGGCCACGTGCGCGGCGACCATCCGGGGATGGTGCGCCACACCAGCACCTACACGCGAGCGAAGCTCAACCCCCTGACCACCGGGGCAGTGATGGCCGGCGTCGGCTTCGCGGCCGCGGCACTCATGAAGCGGCGAGCCTGAGACCGCTTCCGCGAGACGGCACGGCGTGGGAGAAGTCGCGCCATGCCGACCTTCTTCCTCTACGCCGCCGCCGCGCTCGCCGAGATCGCCGGCTGCTTCTCGGTCTGGGCTTGGTGGCGGCTCGGCGCCTCGCCGGTGTGGCTGGTGCCGGGATGTCTCGCCCTCGGCACCTTCGCGTTGCTTCTGGCGCTCACCGAGTCGGATGCCGCCGGCCGGGCCTTCGCGGCCTATGGCGGCATCTACATTGCGGCCTCGCTGCTCTGGCTATGGGGCGCGGAGGGCCAGCGGCCGGACCGGTACGATTGCGCGGGAGCCGCCCTGTGCCTGGCCGGCGCAGCCGTCATCGTGCTGGCGCCGCGGGGGTGAGCCCATGCGTCCGGCAGCCCGACGATTCGGGGCCTGGACCGACAAAACACCGCGAGAATCGACAAGACTCCGGACCGCCGTCATCCGATCCTGCGGCCGCCCGCCGCCCCGGCGGGCGGACCGACCGGGAGGGCCATGATCGAGGATCACGATTCCGGCGGGGAGCCGCCGTCCGGCCTGCGCGATGCACTCATGCGCTGGCTGCTGCACGATGCGGTGGACGAGCGCTTCCTCGACGACGTCTTCGCGGGGTTCTGCGATCGGCTGCGCCGCCACGGCGTCGCGGTGGCGCATGCGACGCTGCACCTGCGCACCAACCATCCGCAATGGCTCGGGATCGAGATCCTGTGGCGGACGGGCTGCCGCGCGCCGCGCTCGCGCAACCTCGATTACGGGCTGTTCGGGACGGAAGGGTTCCGCGGCAGCCCGGCGGCGCGGATCATGGCCGGCGCCGCGATGGTGCGCCAGCGCCGGGGCGAGACGGGGAACGAGGCGCATCCGGAGGTCGCCGGCCTGATGGCGGTGGAGGGCCTGACCGACTTCGTCGCCTGGCCGCTGCGCTACACGTTGGGCAAGCGCCACATGGCGGCCTTCGCCAGCGACCGGCCGGGCGGGTTCATCCCGGCCGAGGTCGAACTCCTGGCCGAGCTGCTGCCGGCGCTCGCCGTCGTCACCGAGGTGCGCCACAAGAACCGCCTGACGCGCCTCCTCCTCGACACCTATGTCGGACCGCATGCCGGCGAGATGATCCTGAACGGCGCGACGCGGCGCGGCAGCGGCGTCACCGTCGAGGCCGCCATCATGGTGGTCGACCTGCGCGGCTTCACCCGGATCTCCGAGCTGTGGCCGCGCGACGACGTGATCGCGCTCCTCAACGACTATTTCGACGCGGTGTGCTGCCCGGTGGAGCGCAACGGCGGCGAGATCCTGAAGTTCATCGGCGACGGTCTCCTGGCGATCTTCCCCCTCGACGGTCCGGACGTGGGCGGGGCCACGCTCCGCGCCGCCGGGCAGGCGCGCCTCGCCATGCGCGACCTCAACGCGGCCCGCGACGCCGCGGGCCAGGAGCCGCTCGGCTACGGGATCGGTGTCCATGCCGGGGCGGTGATGTACGGCAATATCGGCTCGCGCACCCGGCTCGACTTCACCATCATCGGCCCGGCGGTCAACGTGGCCGCCCGGCTGGAAGGGCTGACGAAGGAACTCGACACCGACGTGCTGGTCTCGGGCGCCTTCGCGGCCCTGCCGGGTGTCTCGTCCTCCCTGACCTGCCTCGGCCGCTTCCCGCTGCGCGGCGTCGGCAAGAAGCTGGCGGTCTACGCCCTCGCGGGCGGGAAGTAGGGCGCGGCGCCGACGGCGCCGCGCGGATGCAGGTCAGCCCTGGATGAAGGCCAGGAGGTCGGCGTTGAGCCGGTCGGCATGGGTCGTCGCGGTGGCGTGCGGCGCGCCCGGATAGACCTTCAGCGTCGCGCCGCGGATCATCTCGGCGGCGAGTTTGCCGGTGGACTCGAACGGCACGACCTGGTCGGCATCGCCGTGGACCACCAGGGTCGGCACGTCGATCCTGGCCATGTCGGGCCGGAAGTCGGTCTCGGCGAAGGCGGTGGCGCAATCGACCGTCGCCTTGATCGACGCCGTCAGGGCGATCTGCAGCGTCTGCTTGAACACGCCCGGCGAGACGGTCATCCCCTTGTTGGTGCCGTAGAAGACCGGGTTGAAGTCGTCGAGGAACTGCGCCCGGTCCTTGACGATCCCGGCCTTCAGGGCGTCGAAGAAGGCCTTGTCCGGCCCGTCATGGTCGGCGGTCCTGCCGAAGATCGGTGTGATGGCGCTGACGAGCGCCAGCTTGGCGACCCGCCCCGAGCCGTGCCGGGCGATGTAGCGGGTCACGTCGCCGCCGCCCATCGAGAAGCCGACCAGCACAACGTCGCGCAGGTCGCGCGCCTCGATCAGGGCGGCGATGTCGTCCGCCATCGTGTCGTAGTCGTAGCCGCCCCAGGGCTGGCCCGACCGGCCGAAGCCGCGCCGGTCGAACGCCACCGTGCGGTAGCCGCGCTCGGCGAAGAACAGCATCTGGGCGTCCCACATGTCGGCCGAGAGCGGCCAGCCGTGGCTGAACAGGATCGGCTGCCCCGCGCCCCAATCCTTGTAATAGATCTCGGTCCCGTCCTTCGTCGTGATCGTCGTCATCGCGAGACTCCCCGTTGGCGGCGGGCACGATAGGGCCGGGACGCTGCCCGGGATTGGACGATCGCGGCGCGGCTTGTGCGGATCCGTCCAGCCGCACCGGGATCCCGGGAGTCCGGACCGTTCGTCCGCTCTGTCCGGACCGGGACGTGGATTTTCGGCGCCCGATGCAGCCGACATACCTGCGCGGATGAAGCCCGACATCGAGACGACGCGGTGGTGACCGGCAGCCCGCCGCCGGCGGACCTGTTTCTCGGCGAGCGGTTCGCCGCGCATCTCGGCGTTGCCGGCGATTGGCTGCATGGCGTCCACCGCGAGGATCACCTGCGGATCGGCGTGACGCGGCTCTCCGGCCGGCACGCCCTGGAGGAGCGGCTGGCGCCGACCGTCGCGGAGGACGCGTTCAGCCTCGTCCACCTCCTGCGCGGCCTCGACCTGCACGAGCGATGGTGCGGGGGCAGACGGGTATTCGGCGGCGCCTACGCGGCCGATACGGTGAGCGTGCTCGACCTGCGCGAGCCGGTGCAGTGCCGGCTCCGCGGCGAGGTCGACGCCGTGCAGTACTACGTCCCCCGGGCGGCCCTCGACGCCTTCGCGCGCGACAACGACGCGGGCCCGGTCGACACGTTGGCCTGGTGCCGGCAGACGCCGGACCCGATCGTCGCGTCGCTGTCGCGGATCCTGCTCGCGGCGCCCGCCGCCGGCCCGGCGAACGGCGTGTTCGTCGAGCAGATCTGCCTCGGCCTGCTCGCCCATTTCGCCGGCACCTACGGCCGGATGCGGCCGGGCACGCCCTGCATCGGCGGCCTGGCGGCCTGGCAGGAGCGCCGGGCGCGGGAGATCATGCAGGCGCGCTTCGCGACGCGGCTGACCATCACCGACATCGCCCGGGAATGCGGCCTGACGGCGAGCCACTTCGCGCGGGCCTTCCGGCGCAGCACCGGCCAGCCCCCGCACCGGACCCTCACCGAGATTCGGATCGAGCGCGCCAAGGCGCTGCTGCGGGACGAGGCCCTGTCCCTCTCCGACATCGCGCTCGCCTGCGGCTTCAACGACCAGAGCTACTTCACCCGCATCTTCACCCGCGCGGTCGGGTCGAGCCCGGGGCAGTGGCGGCGGGCGCATCGGGGGTGAGGGCGCGCGCAGCCGGCGGCTTGTTCCGCCCCCGCCCGCATGGCATCCGGGGGCTCGGCCCGGATCGACGGCAGGGGTGATGGACAAGCTCGCCGGCCTATCGGTGTTCGTGCAGGTCGCGGATTCCGGCTCCTACGCGGCCGCCGCGCGGGTGCTCGGCCTCACGGCGTCCGCCGTCGGCAAGACGATCCTGCGCCTGGAGGAGCGGCTGGAGGTCCGGCTGTTCCACCGCAACACCCGCAGCCTCAGCCTCACGGCGGACGGGGTGAGGCTGCTCGAACGCGGCCGCCCGATCATGGAGGCCGTCGCCGCGGCCGAGCGCGAGATCGCCGAGGCGCGCGGGGCCCTGCGGGGCCAGCTGCGCGTCAGCGTCCCGCTGGTCGGCCGGCCGTGGAACCGGGTCTTCCTGGCCTTCATGGCGGCCCACCCGGAACTCGAACTCGAGCTGGTCTCCACCAACCGCCTCGTCGACATGGTGGAGGAGGGGTTCGATGCCGCGCTCCGGATCGGGACGCTGAAGGATTCGCGCCTGCGCACGCGCCGCCTCGGCGGCTTCCGCCTCGTGCTCGTGGCATCGCCCGGCTACCTCGCCCGCAGCGGCGCGCCGGCCACGCTCGACGACCTCGACCGGCACGATTGCCTGCGCAGCCGCAACGCCTCGACCTGCCAGCTCGACGGCTGGCCGCTCGGCCCCGACCACGCCCGGCGCAGCGCCCGCCTGGGCATCCGCTGCATCGCCGACCACGACGAGATGCTGCTGACCGCGGCCCTCGGCGGCGCCGGGATCGCCTGCATCCCGGAATTCTGGGCCAGCGAATCGATCCGGGCCGGCGACCTGCGGATCCTGCTCCCCGACGAGACCGTGAACCGGCGCGAGGTCGCCGCGATCTGGCCGGGCGGGCAGGTCGCCTGCCCGAAGGTCGCGGCCTTCGTGGCCTTCCTGGCCGAGCACCTTCCCCCGGTCCTCGCCGGATCGGAGGTGGCCGGGCCGTGAGCGCTGCCGGAGCGGCGCCCCGCCTCACCGAGAGGCTGGCGCAGGGTCCCGGCTGACGGCTCGTGCCGTCGCCCGGCCATCGGCGACGGCGTACGCCCCCTCGTGGGCGTCGCCATGCTCGCGATGCAGCCGCCGCCACTGCCCCGGGCTGGTGCCGACCGCCTGCGAGAAGGCGCGCGTGAAGTAGCTCTGGTCGCCGAAGCCGCAGAGCAATGCCACCTCGGCCAGCGGCAGCGCGGTGCCGAGCATCAGGCGCTTGGCCTCGTCGATCCGCAAGGCCGTCAGGTAGCGGTGCGGCGAATGCCCGGTGCTGCGGCGGAACGCGGCGGCGAAGTAGCTCGGCGACAGCCGGCAGGCCTCCGCAACCTCGGTGATCGTCAGCGGCGTGGCGAGGCGGGCCTGCATCAGGTCCCTGGCGCGGCGCTCCTGCCAGGGTGAGAGCCCGCTGCGGACGGGGGCCGGGGCCGGGGCCGGGCCGTCGCCGTAGCGCTCGATCGCGTGGGCGAGGAAGGCCATCGCCACGTGCTCGGCGAACATCGCCCGGGCCGGATCGGGCTCGGCCATCTGCGGGAGCAGCAGGTCGACGAGGCCTGCGGCGACCGGGTCCCGGTCCGCCCGGGGCCAGGCGAGGCGCGAGGGCCGGGCGAGGCCTTCCTCCCGCGCGAAGGAATCGAGGAGGGCGTGGGGCAGGTAGAACTGGACCACGTCGAGGGGGCCGCTCATCGTCGAGACCGGCGAATCCGTCAGGCTGACGACGCTGACGGCCTGTTCCGGCACGCCGCCGCAATGCCGCTGGCGCCCGCCCACCGTGAAGGCGTGGTGCTGCAGCGGCTGGAGCTGCACCACGATGCTGTAGGCCGCCTCCTGCTTCAGCGGTGCGGTCCGGGTGCCGGGGGCGAGCACGCCGCGCAGGCGGGTGACGACGAGGGGGCTGCCGCGATGGGCGAGCGTCAGGGACGAGTCCGCCGCGACGCCGATATGGCGGGCCATGCGCTCGCCGTTCAGGCCGCTCGCCCGGTTCGACGGGAGAGGCCTTGCCCGGTCGGGCCGGTGCGCGGCACCTGATCTCGCCTCGCGGCGATCATGGGATGCAAGGTCAGGGGAAGATCTGGGACAGTCGTTGAGATTCATTCCAATCACCCGGCTCTGACGGGTTCATGATCTCATCCTCTGCGACAAGCGTCTTCGCGATTCCTGCTCTGTCGTTTGCCGTCCTTGCTATTGCGGGCTTTGCTGGCGGCGATAATCCCCCGGGGTGCAGCCGGTGGCGCGCTTGAACGCGCTGGTGAAGGTGGATTGTCCGGAGAAGCCAGAGCGCAGGGCGATCTCGCCGAGCGGCATCCCGGTCCGGGCCAGGAGACGGCGCGCCTCCTCGAGGCGCGCGGCACTGACGAAGCTGTGCGGCGTGCTGCCGGTGACCGCCTTGAACATCCTGGCGAAGTGGAACGGGCTCAGGCAGGCGACTTCGGCGAGTTCCGCCACCGTCAGGTCGCGGTGGAGGTTGTCGCGGATGAAGTCCGTCACCCTGCGGATCCGGGCCTGGCAGGTCGATCCGGCCTCCTCCGCTTCCGCGCCGTCCGGGCGATCGTGGCCGTACATCTGCGCGACCCGCGCCACCAGGGAGAACGAGGCCGCCTCGACCAGCATCCGCCCGGCGGCGGTCTCGGTCCTGAGCTCGCGGCCGATGGCGAGCCCGAGCTGGCGCACCAGGTCGTCGTCGACATCGGCGAGGTAACGGACCGCGTCGGCGCGGATGCGGGCATCGCCGTAGAGGTCGGCCATGCGGGCGAACCCCTCGGCCGGCAGGTAGACGTGGAGGATGTCATGCAGGGGGCCCGAGATGACGATGTCGTCCTCGGCCACTCCGACCGGGCAGAACCACACCGTGCCGGCCTCGACGGCATTCCGCTGGCGCCTCCCGGCGCCCTTCCGGCTGACATAGGCGCCGGGGCTGCGCCGCGTGGCGATGGTGATCTCCATCTGGGTCGGCACGATCGCCGGCAATTCGCCGGGCGGGTGGCAGCGCAACTCCGCCGCCACGCCCGACCAGCCCCTTCCTTGCGAAGAGGCGACGAGGCCGGCCCTGGGAAACTTGAACGCGCCGTGCCGATGCAGATCCATGCGCGGCAATGTCCAAGCCGCGGAGCCTCGACGCTATTATACACCCGTATCGGCGACGGGGGCGCCCGGCTTCGCCTACACACCGCTCCCCAACTGGATGTCGGCATGAACCAGGGCTCGGCACAGGTCTTCTCGCGGTGGCCCAGCCTCGCTTCCGCCGGCGACGCCTCCGCCGCCGCCGACGCGCTGCCGGCCTGGATGCTCTCCGCGCCGCGGCGCCGCTGGCCGGGTCTCGTCGGGGATGCGGGCAAGGCCGGCCTCGCTGTCGGGATGCCGGCCGTCGTCGTCGGATGCTGGGCGGGCCTCTCCGGCGGGAACGGCTGGATTTCGGCCGCCGCATTCGCCGCCACGGTGCTGGGCATCCTGCACATCGCCGGCCTGCGGCGCCGGCTGCGGGCGAGCGAGGCGCGGTTTTCCGCGATCTTCGAGCGCGCCGGGATCTCGATGTGGCGGGAGGATTGGAGCGCAGTCGGCGAGGCCGTGGCGTCCTTGCGCCGGGCCGGGGTGTCGGACATCGAGGGCCACTTCGCCGTCCGGCCCGCGGAGCTGCGGGCCTTGTGCGGCAGGGTCCTGATCCGGGACGTCAACGCCTTCACGCTGGAGGAGACCGGAGCGCCGGACAAGACGGTCTTCGTCGGCCCCCTCGACCGGCTCCTGCCGCCGACCGACCAGACCTTCGTGCAATGGCTGGTGGCGATCGGCCGGGGCGACCGCTTCTTCCGCTCGGAGGCGCATATCGTGGGGGCCGACGGCAACCAGGCCGACGTGCTGTTCACCGCCATGCTGCCGCGCGATCCCGAGGGCTTCTCCGACATCCTCGTCACCTCCCTCGACATCACCGCCTACAAGCGCGCGCAGGCGCGACTGGCCGAGGCGGAGAGCGGCCTCGCCCGCGCCGCGCGCTCGGTCACCGTGGGGGCGGTGAGCGCGTCGATCGCCCACGAGGTCAACACGCCGCTCGCGGCGATCGCCGCCAACGCCCAGGCCTCCTTGCGCTGGCTCAGGCGGCCGGAGCCGGACCTCGCCGAGGTGACGGCCGCCCTCGAGGACGTCGTCTCCGAGGCCAGGCGCGCCCGCGACGTGGTCGCCCGCACGCGCTCGCTCTTCGGCACGGCCGCCCCGGCGCCGGTGCCGATCGATGTCGTCGAGGCGGCGCGGGAAGCGACGCTGATCGCCGAGCGGGAGCTTCGCGCCAACGGCGCCGCCGTCCTCCTGACCGCCGAATCCGGTCTCCCGCCGGTCGCCGGCGACCTCGTCCAGATCGAGCAGGTGCTTGTCAATCTCCTGGTCAACGCCGCCCAGGCGATGGTGGGATCGCGCGGGGGCCGGACGATCGGGATGAGCGTGCGGGCCGAGCCCGGCGCAGTCCGCGTCACGGTGAGCGATACCGGCCCGGGCGTGGCGCCCGAGGAGCGGGCGCGCATCTTCGCGCCGTTCCACTCCACCAAGGCGGGCGGCATGGGCATGGGGCTGGCGATCTGCCGGACCTGCATCGACGCCCATGGCGGCGACCTCTGGGTCGACGAGGCGCCGGGCGGCGGCGCCGCGTTCCACATCAGGCTCCCGGTCCAAGATACGGGCCAAGATACGGGCCAACATCGGGCTCGAGACCCGGCCTCATGCCCGTCGCCGGCCTGACCTCCCGCCTCGTCGCGATCGTCGACGACGATCCCGCCGTCGGCCTCGCCCTGTCCCGGCTGATCCGCTCCCTCGGCTACGCGCCGATGCTGTTCAAGGAGGCCGGGCTCCTGCTCGCCGCCCTCGGCGCCGTCGAGCCTGCTTGCGTCGTCACCGACCTGCAGATGCCGGGCCTGTCGGGCCTCGACCTGCTGCAGCGGCTGCGGGTGCGCCGCCCAGGCCTGCGGGTGATCCTCGCCACCGCCGCGCCGAGCGCCGCGAACCGCCGGCAGGCCCTCGATGCCGGGGCCTTCGCGTATCTTGCCAAACCCTTCGAGGCCGAGGAACTCGCGCGCTGCTTGTCGGACGTGTTCGACACGCCGTGATTCCGTGTTAGACCCCATAAGGTCGCGCTACCCGAAGGGCCCGACGGCGAGCCCACCGCGGGAGACGCAGCGCAAAACCCAGCCTCATGCAGACCGGCACCGTTCACATCGTCGACGACGACGCGGCCCTGCGGACGGCGCTCGTGCGCCTCTGCGTCTCGGCCGGTCTGAAGGCCCTGGGCTACGCCGACGCCTCGGCGCTGCTTGCCGATCCGGGCATCGCCCGGCCCGCCTGCATCCTCCTCGACGTGCGGCTGACCGACGAGAGCGGCCTCGACGTCCAGGCCCGGTTCCAGGCCTCCGGCACCACGATCCCGATCGTCTTCCTGACCGGCTACGGCACGATCCCGATGACCGTGCGGGCGATGCGGGGCGGGGCGGTCGAATTCCTGACGAAGCCCGCCGACGACGAGGCGATCCTGGAGGCGATCGCGCGGGCGCTCGCCCTCGACGCCGCCGCCCAGGCCGCCCAAGCCGCCCAGGCCGCGCTCGCGGGCCGGCTTGCCTCCCTCACTGGCCGCGAGCGCGACGTGTTCGGCCTCGCCATCGGCGGCCTGATGAACAAGCAGATCGCCGCGGAGCTCGGCGTCTCGGAGATCACCGCCAAGGTCCACAAAAGACGGGTGATGGAGAAGATGGAGGCCCGCTCGCTGGCCGACCTCGTCCGGATGGCGAGCGAACTCGGCATCGACGCGCCCCGCCAGCGGTGACCGGCCGTGAGGCCCCGGGCAAGGCCATAGCGGGGCAGGGCGCTCAGGTCGGCGCCAGGTCGCGGCTCGTGCGGTCCAGTTCCTCGCTGTAGCGGCGTAGCGCGTGCTGCTCCGTCAGGAGGCCGATCACCCGCCGGTCGCGGGCACCGGCCACCACCGCGAGCGCATCGGCCTCCGCCCGCTCGAACACCGCGAGCGCCTCCTTCACGTTCATCTCCGGCGTCAGGACCTCGTCGCACAGGTGCAGGACCTCGCCGAGCGCTTCGACCTCGCGCGCTGCATCGTGCAGTTCCTGAACGTAGGCCATGCCGGCATAGAGGCCGTCGGTGCCGAGCACGACGACCCGCTGCGTCGAGCCCAGGGGGAATTCGCGCCGGAAGCCCTTGACCGGCATGTCGACCCGCACGGTGCGGATGTCCGGCCGCATGGTCCGTCCGACGGTGAGGCTGCGGATCCAGCCGACATCGAGTGCGCTGCGGATCGATTCGCCGCGCAGGTGGAAGCGCCACGTCGCGAAGGAATAGCCGAAGGTCCGCCGCACCGTCAGCGAGGCGACGACCGAGGCCGCCAGCACCGCGATGGTGAGCGGCAGGCTGCCGGTGGTCTCGAGCGCGAGGAACGCCATGGTGAGCGGACCGCCGAGGATCGCCGTCGCCATGGCGCTCATCCCGACGATGCCGAGCACCACCGCCGGGACCTGGAGCGAGAACAGCGACATCCACGCGAAGGCGACGAGCTTGCCCAGCATCGCGCCGAGGAAGAGCGAGGCGAAGAACAGGCCGCCGCGAAAGCCGCTGCCGATCGAGATGGCGGAGGCGACCGCCTTCAGGACGATCAGCGCGACCAGGAAGGCCGGGGTGTAGAACGCCTCGAACCCGACATGCAGGGCGCTGTGGCCCGAGGAGAGCACGGCCGGGGTGACGAGGGCGAGGGCCCCCACGGCGAGCCCGCCGAGGGCCGGCTGCAACGGGACCGGCACGCCGCTGCGGCGGAAACCCGCCTCGACGAGGGGCACGCCGCGCATCACCGCGATGGCGACGCCCGCGCAGACGAAGCCCATCGCGAGGATCGGCGCGTAGTCGCGAAGCGCCAGCGTCCCGGCGAACCCGATCTGGAACGAGGACGGCTCGACGAGAAGCCGCATGGCGCCGACCGCGCAGATCGACGCCGCGGCGACCGGCGCCAGCGAGCCGATCGCGTAGGCCCCGATCACCAGTTCGAAGGCGTAGAAGGCGCCGGTGAGCGGCGCGTCGAAGGCGGCGGCAATGGCCCCCGCGGTGCCGGCACCGACGATCACCCGCATGTCGCTGCGCCGGAGCCGGAACGCCCGGCCGAGCTTGGAGGCAAGCGCACCCGCCGCCTGGGTGTAGCCCGCCTCCATGCCCACCGAGGCACCGAAGCCGTTCGACAGGAGGGTCTGCGCCACGACGATCAGGCTGTCGCGCCCCGAGATCCGGCCGCCATGGAGGGCGTTGGCCTCGATCGGGTCGACGATGCGGCCGGTCCGGCGGTAGCGGGCGAGCAGAATGCCGAAGCCCCCGAGGAGCAGCCCGCCGAGGGCCGGGACCAGGAGCGCCTGCCAGGGCGCGACCGCCTCGGCCCCGCTCAGCGCCTCGCTCGGCAGGCCGAACAGCCGGACATGCATCGCCCGCGCCGCCAGGACCATCGCGGCGACGACGAGCCCGGCGAGGAACCCGACGAGGCCCGAGAGCAGCGCGACGAGGATCTCCTCCTGCCGCACGAGGCGGCGCAGGACGAAGGAGGGCCGCCACGCGGCCGCCCGGCGCAAGGCCATCGCGGCGATCCTAGCGGAGCGTATAGGCCTGGTAGAGCCGGGCGACCTCGGCGGTGACCGGGCCCGGCGCGCCGGTGCCGATGCGGCGGCCGTCGATCCGGGTCACCGGAGTGATGCCGCCGAGCGTCCCGGTCACGAAGGCTTCCTCGGCGGCATAGGTCTCGGCCAGGGTGAAGTCGAGCTCGCGCACGGTGCCGCCGGCCTCGCGCCAGACCTCCATCACCTTGCGGTGGGTGATGCCCTTGAAGTTGCACCGCCCCGTCGAGGTCCACAGCTCGCCTTTTCGGACGATGAAGAAGTTCGTCGAGTTGCAGCTCGCCACGAAGCCGGACTGGTCGAGCATCAAGGCCTCGTCGGCCCCGCAATTGATCGCCTGGATCAGCGCCTGGATGAAGTTGAGGCGGCTATGCGAGTTGAGCCGCAGGTCGAACACGTCCGGCGTGCTGCACCGGATGGTCGAGGTCATGAGGCTGAGCCCGGCCGCCTTGGCCTCGGGCCGCGGGGTCTTGTACTCGGCGATGATGACGATCGTCGCCCGGCCCAGAGCGAAGCGGGGATCCTGGTTCGGCGTGCGCTTGCGGCCGCGGGTGACCATCAGGCGGATATGGGCGCCGTCCCGCATCCCGTTGCGGTCGAGGGTCGCCCGGATCGCCGCGACTATCTCCTCGCGGGCGAGCCCGATATCGAGGGCGATCGAGCCCGCGCCCTCGTAGAGCCGGTCCATGTGGTCGTCGAGGGCGAGCAGCTTGCCGTTGACGAGGCGCAGGCCCTCCCACACGCCGTCGCCGAGCACGAAACCGGCATCGAAGACCGAGACCGACGCCCGGTCGCGGGGGACGAACTCGCCGTTCACATAGACGAGCACGCCGTCGTTGCGGGGATCGTCGAGATAGCCCTGCGCGCTCGACGCGCTGGTGGTCTGGGTGCCGGACAAAGGAAATCCCTCGAAAGATGACGGGAGGCGCGTCAGAACGCGAATTCGCTGTGGCGGGCGAGGAAGCTGCGGGTCCGCTCGCCGCGCGGGGCTTTCAGCACTTCGTCGGGGGTGCCGACCTCGTCGAAGCGGCCGTCGGCCAGGAAGACCACCTTCGTGGCGAAGTGGTAGGCGAAGCCGAGTTCGTGGGTGACGAGGAGCATGGTGCGCCCTTCCTCGGCAAGACCGCGGATCACCCGAAGCACCTCGCCGACCAGTTCTGGATCGAGGGAGGAGGTGGGCTCGTCGAAAAGCAGGATCTCGGGGTCCATCGCCAGCGCTCGGGCGATCGCCACCCGCTGCTGCTGGCCGCCGGAGAGCCGGCTCGGATAGGCGTCGCGCTTCTCGGACAGGCCGACCTTGCCGAGTTCCGCCTCCGCCCGGGCGCGGGCTTCCGCCCGCTTCATGCCCTTCACGGTGACGAGGCCTTCCATGACGTTCTCGCGCGCCGTCTGGTGCGGGAAGAGGTTGAACTGCTGGAACACCATGCCGACGCGCCGGCGCACCCCGCACAGCTCGCTCTCCGGATAGAGGGTCGCGCCGTCCCGGCCCGGCCGGCCGAGCACGCGGCCGTCGAGGGCGATCCGCCCCCGCGTCGGCATCTCCATGAAGTTGAGGCAGCGCAGGAGCGTGCTCTTGCCCGAGCCCGAGCCGCCGATGATCGCGACGCGCTCGCCCGGCATCACCTTGAGGTCGATACCGCGCAGGACCTCGTGCGGCCCGAACGACTTGTGGAGATCGTGAACCTCGATCAACGGTGTGGTCATCGCGGGCGAAATCCTTCAGCTGCGGGCGGCCAGACGCCGCTCCAGGCGGGCGGAGAGGACGCTGCCCGGATAGATCAGGACGAAATAGACGATCGCCACACTCGTCAGAATCTCGAGCGGCCGGTAATAGGTCGAGCTCAAGAGCCGCCCCTGATACATCAGTTCGTGTACCGAGAGCACGGAGGCGAGCGAGGTCACCTTCGCGAGTTCGATGGCGCGATTGGTGAAGGCCGGTAGCATCCGGCGCAGGACCTGCGGCAGGATCACCCGCCGCATCGCATGGGATCGGGTCATGCCGAGCGCCCGCGCGCCCTCGAACTGGCCCTTCGGGATCGACTGGACCCCGCCGCGAAAGATCTCGGCGCAATAGGCGGCGGTGTTGAGGGTGAGCCCGAGCAGGGCCGCCACGAAGGGCGTGAGCTGGACGCCGATGACGATCGGGCAGGCGTAGAAGAACCAGATCAGCTGGATCAGGACCGGCGTGCCCCGGAACACCTCGATAGCGCCGAGCGCCGGCTTCGCGATCCAGCCCGAACGGGACAGCCGGGCGAGGCCGAGGAGAAAACCGAGCGCGAGCCCGGCCGCCATGGCGGGAATCCAGAGTTCCACCGTGACGAGGAGGCCGCGCAGCAGCACCGGCCAGTTCTGCACGAGCAGGCTGAAATCCCAGTCGTAGGTCATGTCCGGGACCTCAGCGATAGGCGGTCAGGCGCTGCTCGGCCAGGCGCGCCAGCGCACTCGCGGTGATCAGCAGAACGAGATAAAGGAGAGCCACCACGGTGTAGACTTCGAGCGGCCGGAAGGTCTGGCTGTTGACCTGCATCGCCTGGTAGAGGAGCTCGCCATAGGCGAGGGTGGAGGCGAGCGCCGTGGTCTTCGTCAGCTCGAAGGAGCGCTCGACGAAGGGCGGCACCATGCGGCCGACCGCCTGCGGCAGGATCACCCGGCGCATGACTTGCGCCCGGCTCATGCCGATGGCCTTGGCGCCCTCCCACTGGCCCCTCTCGATCGAGACGATACCGCCGCGAAACACCTCGGCATAGAACGCTCCGGACTGGGTCGAGAGCGCCAGGATCGCCGCGGCGAGGGGATCGAGGCTGATATCGGCCAGAACCGGCAGCGCGTAGAAGAACCAGAAGAAATGCACGATCGGCGGCGTGTTGCGGTAGAACTCGATGAAGCCCGTCGCCGGCGCCCGCACGAGGCGGGACGACGACAGCCGCATCAGCGCCAGAACGAGCCCGAATCCGACGCCGAGCACGATCGACACGGCCGCGATCTTGACGGTGTTCAGGAGCCCGAGCGCCAGCATGTCGAGATGGCGCAGGACGGGCATGAAGTCCCAGGTGTAATTCATGACCGTCCTCCCCGGTGTGGGTCGTCAGGCCCACTTCTCGCGCACGAGGCCGGGCACGGTCGCCGGGTCGATGCCGCGGGTCTGGAGGTATTTCGAAAAATACTCCTGCGGCTTGCCGGCGGCGTAGAGCGCGGCGAAACGCTCGCCGAGCCAGATCTTGAACGCCGGATCGCCGTCCCGGCGGATGCCGGCGCTGGTGGCGACGGGGGTGACCGGTTTCAGGAGCACCACCTTGCCGAGCTTCAGCCGGGCGTATTGCACGACCAAAGCCGGGTGGAACTGCGCGACGGCATCGACGCGCTTGGCCGCGAAGGCGGCCACCGCCTCGTCGTTGTTCGAGAACCGGCTGATGCTGGCGGATTTCAGGGTCTCGGTCACCGTACGGTCGACCGAGGTACCGAGCGTCACACCAATGCGGATGCCGGGCTTGTCGAGGTCGGACCACGTGGTCGCCGTCTGGTCGGGCCGCACGAGGGCGCCGGCGGCGTAGTAGAAGAGGGGGCTGTCGGGAAAGTCGATCGCCTTGCGGCGTTCCTCGGTCGGGTCGAGGACGAACATGACGTCGATCTGGTCGGCCTGGATCGCCGCGACGCAATTCGCCCAGCTCGTCTCCACCGGCACCATGGTCACGCCGAGGTCGCTCGCCAGCGCGTTGCCGAGATCGATGCCGACGCCGCTCCAGGTCCCGGCCATCGGGTCCTTGAAGAACCACGGCTCAGCCGAGGTGACGCCGATGCGCAGGCGGCCGCTCCGCCTGATGCGGTCGAGCGAGTTCGTCCCCTGAGCCGCGGCGGGGCGCAGGCCGGCCATCGTCCCCGCCGAGGCGAGGGCGAGAGCGAGGAAGTCGCGGCGACGGGTCATGGATGCTCTCCTGGGGTGGTTCGGTCGCCGGCCTGCGGCGCGATTCGTCTCGTCGTCGGCTGCGGGCAGGGCCGAGCCCTTCGCAGGCGGCATGATCGGCGCGGCGTTCACGGGCGCGCCTCCTGCCGGCGCTCGCGCTCGTCGAGGAAGGCCTTGGTCTGCTCGGCGCCGCGACGCATGTGGCTCTCGATCTCGCCGCGCATCGCCTCCCAGTCGTCGCCGAGGGCGAGGCGCAGATAGGTGTCGTGCCCGTCGCGACGGGGCCCGCGCAGCCCGTGGGCGCGGTGATGGGCCGCCCAGTAGAGCTGCAGCCGGCCGCGCAGACCATGCCAGACGTGCAGCAGGAAGGAATGCCCGGTCGCCTCGTAGACCGCGCCGTGAAAGCTCAGCTCGGCGAGGATGCTGGCCTTGTCGTCGCCCGCATCGATCGTCGCCGTGAGGGCCTCGTGCCGGCGATGCAGTTCGTTCCGAAACGCCGCGCCCCGCCGGTCCCAGACCAGCTCGAACGCGAAAGTCTCCAGGTTGCGGCGGATCGAGTAGATCTCGTCGACGTCCTTGACCGAGATGTCGATGACGTAGGTCCCCGTGTAGGGAACCGTCTCGAGAATGCCTTCCTCGATCAGCTGCCGGATCGCCTCGCGCAACGGGCCGCGGCTCACGCCGAACTGCTCCGCGAGCGCCGTCTCGACGAGCTGCGAGCCGGGCGCGATGTCGCCGCCGAGAATCGCGTTCCGGAGGCTGTCGGCGATGCGGCTTCGGAACGTGTCCTTGGGGACGCGGGCAAAGCCGTCGGTCGCGGGTCTCGGGCGCTGGGCGTTCATCCGTGGCCTCTCTCATCGTCGATTGTCAACAATCGACGGACTGATGCAACAGTTGGCGTGCACGATTTTCGAGCATCAGTGGCGCGCCCGTACCCGACGCGCGGCCGCTCGACGTGTCAGATGGGCCTTCGGCGGCCCAGGGCCGAGGCCGGACGGGCGTGGGCCTGGAAGCTCACGCCGGACCCGGCGCCTCGGACGCGGCCTCCGGCGGCACCGGGCGCGGGCGCCGGGATTCGTCGATCGCCACGAAGGTGAACAGCGCCTGGGTGACCTTGATGGTTTCCTCGCTCTCCCGGGCGCGGCGCCAGGCCTCGATCTGGATGCGGATCGAAGAGCGGCCCACCGAAACGATCTTCGCGTAGAGACTGACCTCGTCGCCGACGACGACCGGCTGCAGGAAGGTCATGCCCTCGACGGCGATGGTGGCGCAGCGCCCCCGCGCCCGGCGGGCCGCCACGTTGCCGGCGGCGAGATCCATCTGCGCCATGAGCCAGCCGCCGAAGATGTCGCCGGCCGGGTTGGTATCGGCCGGCATGGCGATGGTGCGGATCACCGGGGGACCCCAGGCGGCGGCTTCGGGCGGAGTGCTGGGCATCGGCAGGATCTGTTGCAGGAGGACGAGGACGGGATCCTTCTTAAAGCGTACGTCGCCCAGGGTAAGTTCGAAATTTCGGCATTCGGCCCGGCACCCGGGCGGGCATGCTCGATCATTCCATAATGCTGCTTATGCGAATTGCGGGATAAGGAATGGGGATGCATCGCCCGAGCCCATGCGGCCTGCCCGCTACGCGCCGGCTTCGGCCACGGCATTCTCCAAATGGTCCATCCTCGTGTTCGATTCTATGCCGGCACCGCGGACCGTTCGCGTCGCTGCCCGCCATCACGAACATGGCCGGAAAAATATGAGAGCATCGCAGGCTGGTTCACCCGACCCGCACGCTTCTCAACCGCGCGGAATCGCCGTCGATATGCCGCTGTCAGTTCGGCCGTGCTCTCCGGATCGCAGCCGTGTTGACAGGCGAGCCGGCTACCCTTAGACAGCTGCTCACCGACGGGGCGCCGACGAACTGGCCGCCGCGAAGGACTTCCCCAGAGACGGTGAAGCAAGGGCCAGGGAAACCCGGCTCGGCTTCCTGTTATCCAGGGTACAAGGTCTGGCTCCCGGCCCGACCCGCTCTTTGACAAGTTCATACGAGAAAGAGAAGCGTGGACGGCGTCGTCCCTGCGGGCCGGTTCCTTCGGAACCGGTCGTGAGTAGGATGATGCTGGTCTTAACGTTTCGGTGCTCACACGATCCGGTGGAAACGCCGGTCGGTCGTGAGCCTCCGTTACTATTGTGATCAGCTTTGATCAGCTCTTCAACTTGAGAGTTTGATCCTGGCTCAGAGCGAACGCTGGCGGCAGGCTTAACACATGCAAGTCGAGCGGGCCCTTCGGGGTCAGCGGCAGACGGGTGAGTAACGCGTGGGAACGTGCCCTTCGGTTCGGAATAACTCAGGGAAACTTGAGCTAATACCGGATACGCCCTTTTGGGGAAAGGTTTACTGCCGAAGGATCGGCCCGCGTCTGATTAGCTAGTTGGTGAGGTTACGGCTCACCAAGGCGACGATCAGTAGCTGGTCTGAGAGGATGATCAGCCACACTGGGACTGAGACACGGCCCAGACTCCTACGGGAGGCAGCAGTGGGGAATATTGGACAATGGGGGCAACCCTGATCCAGCCATGCCGCGTGAGTGATGACGGCCTTAGGGTTGTAAAGCTCTTTTCTCCGGGACGATAATGACGGTACCGGAGGAATAAGCCCCGGCTAACTTCGTGCCAGCAGCCGCGGTAATACGAAGGGGGCTAGCGTTGCTCGGAATCACTGGGCGTAAAGGGCGCGTAGGCGGCTGATTTAGTCGAGGGTGAAAGCCCGTGGCTCAACCACGGAATGGCCTTCGATACTGGTTGGCTTGAGACCGGAAGAGGACAGCGGAACTGCGAGTGTAGAGGTGAAATTCGTAGATATTCGCAAGAACACCAGTGGCGAAGGCGGCTGTCTGGTCCGGTTCTGACGCTGAGGCGCGAAAGCGTGGGGAGCAAACAGGATTAGATACCCTGGTAGTCCACGCTGTAAACGATGAATGCTAGCCGTTGGTCTGCATGCAGGTCAGTGGCGCCGCTAACGCATTAAGCATTCCGCCTGGGGAGTACGGTCGCAAGATTAAAACTCAAAGGAATTGACGGGGGCCCGCACAAGCGGTGGAGCATGTGGTTTAATTCGACGCAACGCGCAGAACCTTACCATCCCTTGACATGGCATGTTAGGCGGAGAGATCCGTTGTCCTCTTCGGAGGCGTGCACACAGGTGCTGCATGGCTGTCGTCAGCTCGTGTCGTGAGATGTTGGGTTAAGTCCCGCAACGAGCGCAACCCACGTCCCTAGTTGCCATCATTCGGTTGGGCACTCTGGGGAGACTGCCGGTGATAAGCCGCGAGGAAGGTGTGGATGACGTCAAGTCCTCATGGCCCTTACGGGATGGGCTACACACGTGCTACAATGGCGGTGACAATGGGCAGCGAAGGGGCGACCTGGAGCGAATCCCCAAAAGCCGTCTCAGTTCGGATTGCACTCTGCAACTCGGGTGCATGAAGGCGGAATCGCTAGTAATCGTGGATCAGCACGCCACGGTGAATACGTTCCCGGGCCTTGTACACACCGCCCGTCACACCATGGGAGTTGGTCTT